>JBOGUG010000296.1:0-5116 GCA_050696115.1 Promineifilaceae bacterium (SeqCode)
ATGCTGGATATCGAGTTACTAGATCACGTCATCCTGGCCGGCCAGCGGTTCGTCTCCTTGAAGGAACGGGGTTTGGGTTTCGACTGACGGCCGGGCGCGCGCATAACGGGTGGGCAAGGCAGGCGGCTGCTCGGCGCGAGGTCATAAACCCAGTCCCTGACCTCAGGCGAACTATTCCCGCGCCAGCAGCGCCACATCCTGGATTTCGCTGACGAAGGAGTGGCCGGCCGCCACCAGCGTCAATGATTCGATGAACTGCGGCCGGGCGTTGAGCCGCGTTAGTGACTCCATCAAATTCTCGCTTTCGTAAAAGACGGTCTGACCAAACTGGACGCGGCGGTGCTCACTCAAGGGCGGGGGACAAGTAATGCAGACGTTGGGCGTATCGCCGCCTACCTGGCCGTTGGCGAAGAAGCCCTGGCGCCAGGTTTGATCCAGGCCGGCCGCGTCCACGTAATCAATCTGCACCGTCAGCGGGCATTCGCTGCCGCGATTGCCGCACACTCCAAGGCTTTGCTGCACGACCCGCAGGGTGATGGCCAGGCGCAGACTCTCAAAATCGGTTACGTCCCGATTGATGATCTGGCGCACGCCGGCATCGGTGTGGCCGACGCCAATGCGGCCGAAAATCAGGGCGCGCTCGCCGGCTCGATCCGTAATGGTGATATCAACCCCCGGCTCACCGGCAATTTCGATGTTGGACGCCAGCGCCAGCCATTGCTCAAAGCCCGCGGCGAAATCACTATTAACGACCAGGCTGTGGACTGCTGGCAGTGGGCCTTCCAACTGGCCATCGGCCGTGAGGACAGCGCGCTGATCGGCATGCAACTGCATGTTGGCCCCCAGACCGCTCACCACGGCCGAACCTGCCAGAACCGACAACTGGGTTTCGCCTTCAACCACTGACACGGCATAGCGGCCGGCCTGACTAATACGCAGCCGGCCGGCCGGCAGCTGAAGGTCTACGTTGAGCGCCTCCTGTTCAGGCGTCGAGACGTTCAGCACAACGCGGCCGGTTTGGAGCGCCAGGCTGAGGAAGTCGGGCTCGCGGCTGCTGCTGAAACGGGGCTTATCGGCTTCCCTAAAGGCGAAGTCGCTGTTGGCGTAAATCTGGACCTGGGCCAAAAGGCGCTGGCCAATAGGCTCGCGCACGACAAGCAGGGCGGTGTCGGCCGCGCCGGTCAAGACGCGCGAGTCCGGCTCCAGCTCGAGCGGCGGCCCCTCAGCAAACAAGGCGCTTGTCAGGCCCTCGGCCTGGACCCCGACGGTGCCCTGGTTGGCGTCAAGGGTCGCCAGCAGCGGCCGGGTGGCGTTCTGGATATAGGCGTTTACGCCCAACGGTGCGGCGACGACTAGACCCACGCAGGTGACCAGGCCTGCCAACAGCAAGAACCAGGCCAGACGTTGGCGCCTACCGTTCACCGAAACTTTACCTGAAAACCGTCGAACTCCCGGCTTGCGACCGACCATTGGACACGCACGTCTGCGACCCAGGCTGCGGGCGGGCCTTGGCGAAGCCGGTCGAGTAGCGCTTCCAATGCCTCTTGTTCGCCCTCGGCAACCAGGGAGACCGAGCCGTCGGCCTCGTTGCGCACCCAGCCGGAAAGGCTTAGCCGGCGCGCCTGGTTCAAGGCGAAGTAGCGGTAGGAAACTCCTTGCACGCGGCCGCTAATTTGCGCGCTGACTCGTTTCATGGGCTGGCTATGGGCGCCAGATCGCTGGCTGAGAGGGGAGACCGCATCGCTGGTCCACCGGCCGCAAAATTATAGCGAAATGTCAGGGCGGCGACAGCCTGAGCTTAGAATCAGGATCAAGCTGGCGCAATATCCGGCCGGCCAGAGCCGGACCGTGGTAAACAAGAGCTGTGTAAATCTGGACAAGGTCGGCGCCGCAGTCGAGCTTGGCCCGGACGTCGTCGGCGTCGGACACGCCGCCCACCCCGATCAAGGCCAGCCGGCCACCGGCGTGGCGGGCAAGAAATGCGAGCGCCGCATTGCTGCGGGCCGCCAAGGGCCGGCCACTGACGCCGCCGGACTGCTCGCGATGTCGGCTGGTCAGGTTACTGTGGTCGGTCGTCGTGTTGGTCGCGATCAGGCCGCTCAGCCCAGCGCGCAAGGCGCAGTCCAGGGCTGCCTCCAGTGCCTCGGCCGAGAGGTCGGGCGAGACCTTCAGCAGCAGCGGCCGCGGCGGGCGGCCAAAGGTCTGCGCCAGGGCCCGGTTGGCAGCCATTAGCTCGGCCAGGAATCCGTCGAGATAGCTGCGGCCTTGAAGCTCGCGCAGGCCCGGCGTGTTGGGCGAGCTGATGTTGAGGGCTACGTAGTCAGCCACGGCGAACACGGCTTGCAAGCAGGCGACGTAATCAGCCGCCGCCTCCGCTAACGGCGTCTCTTCTTGCTTGCCTAGGCTGACGCCCAGAACATATTCGCCTTGGGCCGGCCGCGCTCGCGCAAGCCTTTGAGCAGCCGCTTCGGCGCCGCCATTGGGAAAGCCCAGCCGGTTTATTAGGGCCTCATCCTGCGGCAAGCGAAAAAGACGCGGTTGTTCATTGCCGGCCTGGGGCCGGGGCGTCAGCGTGCCGATCTCGAGGTGGCCAAAGCCCAGCCGGGCAAGGCCGGCCGGGATACGGCCGTCCTTGTCATATCCGGCCGCCACCCCCAGCCGATTTGGGAAGCGCAGGCCGAAGCGCTCAACGGGCTGGGCAGGCAAGCGGCCGGCGAGCAGGCGCAAGATGGCCCGACCGAGCGACGCCGACTGGGCCCAGGCCAGGCTACGGAGGGCCTGACTGTGGGCGGCCTCAGCCTCAAAGAGATTGGCTACGCGATAAACCAGGGAGCGATACAGCGAAGCGGCCGCGGCGATCAGTTATCCTCCAGTTGGAGCACCGCCATGAACGCCTCCTGCGGCACCTCAACGTTGCCTATCATTTTCATCCGTCGCTTGCCCCGCTTCTGCTTTTCCAGCAGCTTGCGCTTTCGGGTTACGTCGCCGCCGTAGCATTTGGCCAGCACGTCCTTGCGCAGCGGCTTGACCGTCGCCCGGCTGATTATCTTCTTGCCCACCGCGGCCTGAATGGGGACTTCAAATAGTTGGCGAGGAATCAGCTTGCGCAGCGCGGTGACCATTTTCTGACCCCGATTATAGGCCTCTTGTTCATGCACGATCATTGCCAGCGCGTCCACCGGCTGCTTGTTGACCAAGATGTCTAGCTTGACCAACTGCGAGCTGCGGTAGCCTTGGAATTCATAGTCCATCGAAGCGTAGCCGCGCGTTGCGCTCTTGAGCTTGTCGTAGAAGTCAACCACCATTTCGGCCAGCGGGATGGCAAAACGCAGCACGACCCGTCCAGCGGCCGGATACTCCTGCCCTTTGAACTCGCCGCGACGTTTGATGGCCAGATCCATGATGACACCGTAATAGCTATCCGGGGTAAAAATGTGCACGTCCATCCACGGCTCGCGAATCTCCGCTATCTGGTTGGGATCGGGCAGCTCGGCCGGGCTCTCGATTACTTCGACCGCCTCCGCCTCGCGCCTGACCACCTCGTAGCGAACGCTAGGCGCCGTGACGACGATGTCCAGGTCATATTCGCGCTCCAGCCTTTCCTGGACGATCTCCATGTGGAACAGGCCCAGAAAGCCGCAGCGGAAGCCGAAATTTAGGGCGTTCGAGCTTTCAGGCTCATAAACCAGGGCGGCGTCGTTCAGCTGGAGCCTCTCCAACGCTTCTTTGAGCAGGGGGTAATCCTCGCCATCGGTTGGGTAGATTCCGGCAAACACCATTGGCTTGGCCTGGCGGTAGCCGGGCAACGGTCGTTCGGCCGGCGCGGCCGCCAGCGTGATGGTGTCGCCTACGCGACATTCGCGCACCGACTTTAGCCCGGTGGCCACATAGCCCACTTCTCCGGCCTGCAAGCGTTCGACGGGCTCCATCCGCGGTGTGAAGGCGCCGATCTCAATTGGCTCGGCCGAGACGCTGTTCGACATGATGCGGATGCGTTCGCCGTCGTCGAGTGCGCCCTCGAAAACGCGCACATAAGCAATGACCCCCTTGTAGGCGTCGTAATGGGAATCAAAGACCAGCGCCCGCAGCGGGCGGCCGGAATCGCCAGCCGGCGCTGGCACCTGGCGGACAATGGCTTGCAGGACCTGCCCGACGTTCTCACCCGTCTTGGCGCTGATGCAAAGCACATCCTCGCCGGCAATACCCAAGAGGGCCCGCAATTCTTCGGCGGCCGCCTCGGGCGTTGCGGCCGGCAAGTCAATCTTGTTGACCACCGGCACGATCTCCAGGTCGGCATCCAAGGCCAGGTAAAGGTTGGCCAACGTCTGGGCCTCGACGCCCTGGCTCGCATCCACAACCAGGACGGCGCCTTCACAGCTCTGAAGCGCCCGGCTCACTTCATAGGTAAAGTCCACATGGCCTGGGGTGTCGATCAGGTTCATTTCATAGGCCAAGCCGTCTTGAGCCTGGTAAGCCATCCGCACGGCCGAGGCCTTGATGGTCACCCCCTTCTCGCGCTCCAGCTCCATGTCATCGAGCACCTGCTCCTGCATGTCGCGCTCGGAGACAGTGCCGGTTAGTTGGAGGAGGCGATCGGCCAGGGTGGACTTACCGTGGTCAATGTGGGCTATGATGCAAAAGTTACGAATTCGAGCCTGATCCACGGGCCAAGTATAGCAAACGGTCGCAGCAAAGCAGAAAGTGGCTCTTGACGTAAGATCATTTATCCATATAATTTGTCATGACCTTAATAAAAGATTAGGAATCTGGTACTAGGAGCCTGGTACTACGGTTCATTCACGGGCTGGGCAGAGATTCATCTTGAGGCGTTATTGGACGCATCTGTATCCTTTTTGGGAAAGAGGAGTGTGAAATGAACCAGTTCAACATCCACGAGTTCCAGGATCTTTTGGAATCGGATCGGGAGGATGGCGCGTTGTTCGACGCCCTGCGCTTGCTCCGCAACGTGGACGGCCGCGAAGAGTTCGCCAGTGTGGCCTCGCGGCCGCAGCCGTTCGGCTCCTGGGCCGGCTGGCATTGGTAATCGCCCTATTAGTCGCATAGTGGCCTGACATCCTAATATTTCATAACAGAATACCGCTTCGCTTGCAGGCTT
>JBOGUG010000297.1:0-2987 GCA_050696115.1 Promineifilaceae bacterium (SeqCode)
AGGTTGGAGAGTGGTTAGCGCCCACGCCCGTTCAAGAAAGGTTGTGGGCTCGGCGCGATTTCGCCGCCGGTCAGAGGTGAGTATTTTCCGGGCAAGGGCGAAGGCAAAGAAGCATGGAGGGTCTCGGTTGCAGGTTATTCGCCCGTGCTAGTACGAGGGGTCGGCTCCTTAGGAGGACTTTTTGATGACCCGACCGTTAGTGAGCATCGCAATGTCGGTCTGGAACCCAAATCCGCACTGGCTGGAAGTCGCAATCGACAGTGCCTTCCATGAGAGCCTTTGCAGGATCGAGCTCGTCCTGGTGGACGACGGATCTGACGGGCCGCAGGCAGCATGGCTGTCGAGCCGGAATGCCGAGCGAGTCCGCGTGATTACAATCCCGCATCGCGGTCTCCCGCACGCCCGAAACGTAGGATTGGATCATTGCCATGGGGACTTTATTCGGTTTCTAGACGGTGACGACGTGATCGTAGCGGAGAGTACGTCGGCGCTCCTGGCGCTTAGTGGCAGAGAGCGCCCTATCGTCACCTACGGCTCGACCGTTCTCTGTGATGTCCATCTGCATCCCCAGGCTACCGTTCGCGCCCGACCCAGTGGATGCATCCACCTTAAGACTGCGCTTGGGCGCTTCAAAAGCACATTGCCGGCCATGCTGATGCCGCACGAGGTCATAGAACGGGTCGGAGGCTTCGATGAACGTCTCATGGTGCAGCAAGATTGGGATTTCGTGTTGCGGGTCTCCGAGACGATGGATTTCCGCGCCATGAGACGGCCCGTTTATCTGTATCGGCGGCACGACAACTCCATGACGTCAACCGGCTTGCTGCGACGTGAAGCTGTCCGAACGACCGTTCTGATCATCAAGGGCTACCTTCAGATCGCCATCCGGAGCTCCATGGGACCAGGGCGGAGCGGCGGCTGCGTGCATATGCGCAGTTTCAGATCGCGAAGCGTCGTAACCCAGGCTCTGCGTTGCGCAGCCGCAACTTCTGGAAGGCTGTGGCTAGCGACCCAGTCCGAGGCGCAGCGATTGTAAGCGCGCGGACAATCGGGTTGAGCGCGAGAGTGCTGAGGCGGTTGGCGCCTCAGCCGGTCAAGCGTGGCTCTGGGCCCGGCGCGATCTCGCCGCCGGCCGGAGGCGAGCATGGTCCCGGCAACAGCGAGAATAAGTAAGCGGGGACGACTTTCCCAGGCGGCTGCCATCGCCGCCAGCGTGCGATGACGTCGGGCTCGATGCCGTGCTGGCGGGCCAGCTCGGCCTGGCTCTTGGCCCCGCTGATGATCTCCAGCACCACCCGGGCCGTGAAGGCCGCCGTGTCTTGCCGTCGCTTTGTCATCTCTGACCCTCCGCTTGAACATGATATCCGTCTTAGCTACCTGTCCAAACTTCGGGGGTCACTTCAGCCCCTACCCGCCGGCCGGGGCGGTCAAGAGCGGGACGACGGTGCGCTACTTCCCCTTCGGGGCTTTCCGGGCCGCGCCTACGGCCGGCATACACGACCGCGGCTTCACCGGCCACGCCCACAACAACCGGCCGCCGGACGGGGTCGGGCTGATCTACATGAACGCGCGCTACCTCGTGCCGGCCGTGGGGCCGGCCAGCGCCTATCGGCCGGCGTACTGGGCGATCAGGAAGTACTCCAGGGTGCGCTCGACGGCCAGGTTGGCGGCCTCGTCCACGCTGATGTCGCCGTAGAAGGCGCGCTCGACCTCCATGCCGGCCGTGACCTCGATGTCCTGCCAGGTGCTGATGATGGGCACGGCCCGCAAGACGTCCACCGTGTCCAGGAAGACGCGCGCCCGGCCGGGCGCCTCGTTCGGATCCAGGAAGGCGGGCGATTCGGCCACCTCGATCAGGGAGGGCACGGTGCGGCCGCTGGCGGCGACGATGGCCTGGCCTTCGGCCGAGTTGGCGAACTCGATGAACGTCCAGGCGGCGTCTCTGTTTGGCGCCTCGGCCGAGAGGCAGTAGGCGTCGCTGTGCAGGATGCCGGCGGCCGTCTTGCCGCGCGGCAGGGGGGCAATGTCCCAGGTGAAGCTCTTAATCTCGCGGTAGGTGGGCGTGCCGCGCCGGCTATTTAAGTACATGGCCGTCGTGCCGGCGATGAAGCGGCTTTCGCTGTCCTGGGCCGCTTCTTCGGCCCGGCTGGGCGTGACGCGGTGCACCTGATTCAGGTTCACGAACCACTGGAAGGCGGCCAGGGCCGGCGGCCGGGTGACGATCAGCCGCGTCGGCCGGGCGGGATCGTCCACCAATTCGCCCTCATTTTGCCAGATAAAGGGGGCCAGGCGGAAAAAGGAAGCATCCGTGCCCAGGCCGAATTGATCCGTCTGGCCGTCGCCGTCCGTGTCCAGCGTCAGCGCCTGGGCAGTCGCCAGGAAATCGTCCCAGGTCCAGTCGTCGGCCGGGTAGGCCACGCCGGCCGCGTCGAAAAGGTCGGCGTTGTAGTAAACCACCAGGCTGGAGATGTTCTGCGGGATGCACATCAGCATATCCTGCCAGGTGAAGACCTTGAGCGTAATGGGGTAGAAATCCTCGGCCGCGATCAGCTCGCTCTCGTCCAGGTAGGGCCCCAGCGGCTCCAGCACGCCTTCGGCCGCAAAGCTGGCGTAGCGGCGGAAATTATGCAGCGAGACGTCGGGCGGCGCGCCGGCCGCGAAGTCGGTCGCCAGCCGGGCGCGGTAGTCGCTCTGGGAGGGAATGTGGCTCAGGACGATGTCTATATCATCGTGTGCTTCTTCAAACGCAGCCACCAAGGACTGATAGGCCTGGAATTCGGCTGGATCGCCGAAGACGCTAAAGGCGACGGCCTTGGGTTCGCCGCTGGCGACTTGCGAGCAGGCGGCCGGCAGCACGGCCATAGCCAGGGCTGCCCAGGCTATCAGGCGCGTGTACTTGGTCATTGGTTCGAGTTGCCTCCAGGCTAGAATCAGTCGCTGGCCCGGCCGAAGAGGGGCTGGGCCAGCAAGAAGAGGGCTAGCGGCAG
>JBOGUG010000298.1:0-18904 GCA_050696115.1 Promineifilaceae bacterium (SeqCode)
GCACTATTAGGCGCAGGGGCCACAACGGTGAGCGCCTATTGTCTTGCGACGGCCTGGGGTGAGCCGGCCGAGGAGGCCGGCGTCGACCCAAGCCAGGCGGTTGCCTAGCGGCGCGGCAAAAGGCCGGCCGTCGTCGCCACAAAGTTAGGGAGACAAGCTATGGATATTTCAATTAACACCCACAATCTAGAGCTTACACCCAGATTGCGCCAGTATGTTGAGAAAAAAACCGGCCGGCTGGATCGCTATCTGCCGACCTTATCCGAAGTGCGGGTGGATCTGGCCCATCAGAACAGCCGCAGCGCGGTGGAGCGCCAGGTGGCCCAAATCACCGTGCGTGACGACCGGGGCACGATCTTGCGGGCCGAGGAAAGCAACAACGACATCTTCGCCGCCATTGATACCGTGGTGGATAAACTTTACCGGCAGATCAAGCGCTACCGGGGCAAGCGCATCCAAAACCGGCGCAGCGGCGGCATCGAGGAACTGGCGGGCGGCGAGCCGCTTCCCCTGGCCGGGGAAGCCGAAGAGTTCGAGGGCGAGGAGCAGGGCGCTATCGTGCGCAGGAAGCGCTTTGCGCTCCGGCCGATGCTTTCCGACGAAGCCATCGAGCAGATGGAGCTCCTGGGCCACAATTTTTACGTCTTTTTCAACGTGGACGAGGAGGCGGTAAATGTCGTCTACCGGCGCCACGACGGCGATTACGGGCTACTCCAGCCGGTCTTCGACTGAGGGCCGCGCTGCTGGCCTTTTGGCAGAGGCTGTGCTACCTTTTTGACCGTGAGCAAGCGCCAACGCGTTAACATTCTCATCGTCTGCACTGCCAACATTTGCCGTTCGCCGGTCGTTGAAGCGATCTTGCAACAGAAATTGGCCGCGGCCGGGCGCAAGGGCTGGCTGGTGCACTCAATGGGTACCTGGGCCTCGGCCGGTCAGGCAGCCTCTGCGCTCAGCGTCCAGCTGATGGCTGAACAGGGAATTGACATCAGTCGCCACCGTTCGCGCCAGGTGACTCCCGAGGCGCTGGCGGCGGCCGAGCTGATCTTGACGATGGAGGCCGGCCATGCAGAAGCGTTGCGCGTGGAGTTTCCGGCCCAAGCGGACAAGGTCTATCTGCTGTCGCAGATGAGCGGCCAGAACCATAACGTGGCCGACCCCTACGGCCGGAGGCGGCCGGCCTACGAGCACATGGTGCGCGAGGTCGAGAGCTTAATCGAGGATGGTCTGGACGAGATTATCCGTTTGACGCAGGAGAACCGGGGGGCGCGCCAAACGACACGGCTCAAGTTGGGTTAAGCCGGCCTACCAGCCGCTAATGAACTGTTCCCACTCGCCGCGGCTGTGGAGGTGGCGGCCGAAACGGTAGTGGGCTGAGGCGCTGGGTTCAAACGGCGGCCGGCGCAGCCGCATGTTCGCCATTTCCAGCATCTTGCCGCCCTTGCGCCGGTTGCAGGGCGGGCAGGCGGCCACGACGTTGGTCCAGGTGTGGGGGCCACCCAGCCGGCGCGGGACCACGTGGTCCACGGTCAGCACGGCGCTTTTCTGGCCGCAGTATTGGCAACTGTAGTCGTCGCGACGCAGGATCTCCCGCTTGGTCAGGCTAACTTGCAGGCGCGGCCGCTTGACCATGTAGCCCAGTTTGATCACCGAAGGGATCTCGTACTCGGCCGTGGCGCTGCGGATCACGCCTCGGCCATTAAGGATGATCTCAGCCTTGCCGTCGAACACGAGCGCCAGCGCGCGGCGCGTGTTGCACACGTGCAGCGGCTCGAAATTGACGTTCAGAATTAGAACGGGCTCGTTCAGTTGCTGTGCTGTCGTCGGCATAATTAGGCGGGCAGTATAACATGCCGCCAGCCCTGCGTAAAGAAAGCGGGACAGCGCGGCCGGGGCGGCGCCCTTGTGGGCCGTTTGGGGCCGGGCTATACTGCCGCGGCAGGAGGACGGGTATGTCCAACAAGACCGCCTGGATCGAAGAAGAGCTCCAGAATCTGAAAGAGGCTGGCCTATATAATGTTATTCGGACGATTGACTCTCCCATGGGCGCGTGGGTGCAGATTGATGGTCGCCAACTGCTCAACCTGTGCGCCAACAATTACCTCGGCCTGGCGAACGACAGCCGCTTGCTGGCGGCCGCCCACGAGGCCATCGAGGAGTATGGCATTGGGCCGGGCGCGGTCCGTTCGATCGCAGGCACGCTGACGCCCCATGTTCGCCTGGAAGAGCGGCTGGCCGAGTTCAAGCGCGCCGAAGCCTGCATCACTTTCCAAAGCGGCTTCAACGCCAATCTGGCCACCATTCCGGCCCTGGTCGGTCGTGGCGACGCCATTTTCTCCGACGAGCTGAACCACGCCAGCATCATTGATGGCAGCCGGCTGAGCCGGGCGGAGATCATCCGCTACCGACACGCCGACGTGGCTGACCTAAAGCGCCAAATCGAGGCGGCCGAGGGCTTCGGGCGCAGGCTGATCGTCACCGACGGTGTCTTCAGCATGGACGGCGATATTGCGCCGCTGGACAAGATTTGCGACCTGGCTGAGGAGCATGCCATTCTGCTGATGGTGGACGACGCCCACGGCGAGGGGGTGCTCGGGCATGGCGGCCGAGGCATCGTTGACCACTTTGGCCTACACGGCCGGGTGGACATCGAGATTGGCACGATGAGCAAAGCTTTCGGGGTCATGGGCGGGCTGGTGGCAGGCAAAAAGGTGATTGTTGAATGGCTGCGCCAGCGCGGCCGGCCTTTCCTTTTTTCGAGCGCCCTGACTGTGCCCGACACGGCGGCTTGCCTGGCGGCCGTCAACGTGCTGGAAAAGTCCACCGAACTGGTGGAACGCCTGTGGAGCAATGCCAAAGTCTTCAAGGAGGGCATGGCCCAGTTAGGCTTTGACACCGGCCATAGCCAGACGCCGATTGCGCCGGTGATGTTGGGGGAGGCGAAGCTGGCGCAACGCTTCAGCCGGCGCCTGTTTGAAGAAGGTGTGTTTGCGATGGCAATTGGCTACCCGACGGTGCCCCAGGGTAAGGCGCGCATCCGGGTTATGAACTCAGCCGCCCACAGCGCCAACGACCTTGAGCTGGCCTTAGACAGTTTCGGCCACATCGGCCGCGAGCTGGGCGTGATCTAGCTTTGGCTAGAAGGGCGGCGAAAAGACCAGATAGAGCAGCGCCGCCAGGACAACCAGGGCCAGGATAACCATCAGGACGAGCACGATCTCGAGGCCGCCCATGCGCCTTCTGCGTGCCGGCCGGAGTTCGGCCGTGGCCATCTCGTCAAGAGTTCGAGGCGCCGGCGTATCAGGCTCCTCTTGCGCAAGCTCGATGCGCAACGTGTCCTCTTGTTCCTCCAGCTCGGCCTCCATTTCGGCGACCTCAGTTTCGTCCTCGGCCATCCAATCGTCGGCCAGTTCCTCTTGCAGCCAGTCGGGCAGCTCGTCCGCCTCGGCGGCCGGCTCGGCCGCCATAGGCTCAGCCGCAAGGGGCATGGCCCGTTCCGTTTGACCGTTGTCCTCCTCGGCCAGCCACTCTGGAATGGTGTCGGCCGCGGCCTGGGCATCGAAGTTATATGAATTGGAGACGGGCATCGGCTCGCCATCAGGTTCCATTTCGAGCTCGGCTGCGTCGGGGACCTCTTCGAACTCCTCCTCCGTCATGTCCACCGCCCAGGCGGGCGGCTCAGCGGTCGCGGCGGCTGGGCTGACGCCCAACTGAGCCAGGCGCTTCAGGGCCACCTCGTGGTTGGGGTCAATTTCCAGCACGCGCTGCAGGGCCTCGACCTGCTCCGCCTCAGAGTCGGCGACGACGCTACGCAGGAACCAGGCGTAGATATTGGCCGGCTCTACTTCCAGCACCCTGTTGACAAGCATGGCGGCCTGGCCCTTTTTGCCGGCACGGGCGGCGGCAATCGCCTGCTGCAAGTGCACATTCATGTCCATTCGTTCGCCCTCCTACTTCTGGGACTACTGAACTGAAGCTGGCGCCCCTATTTTGCCAGAGATTGACACTTTATGCCAAGTAGAACTTTCTCCTAAGCAAATTGAGTACAGCCACGCTGTCTTCGTGCACGGCCGCGCCCTTTACGCGCCAGGGCAGCCCAGCAAGCGGATCAGCTCGCGCCGCTGGGGCGAGGCGGAGGCCAGGATGAGCGGCAGCAGCGGCGGCCGAGGCGCCGTCACGGCTCGCCGATGCGCGTCAGCGACCAGTCGTCCATGAACCAGCCGTTGTTCAGGATGGCCCAGCGGCCGCGGAAGGCGACGCCCAGCTCAACCATGCCAGCCCCGCCCTGGCTGAAAGCGTAGCTCAGCTGATTGCGCTCGCCGAAGGTGGGAAAGGTCCAGCCGCCCCGCGGCCGGTCCACGTAGAACTGCACCTCGCCGGACAAGGGATCAGGCGCCCAGATCTTGGTGCCGTCCGGCTGGTAGCCGTCCACCATGTCAGGGAAGAAGTTGATCTCAAACAGGTAGGTACCTGGCTCCAGCGAGACGTCAGTGAGCAGGCGAAAGCTGAGCGCGCCGCGGCCCTTGAAAATTTTCAAGGTGTGGGCCCCGTCCCAAATGAAAAGCTCGGCTTCTCCAGGAGGCAGGAAGTCGGCCGTGAGCACGCGGCTTTCCGGCCGGACAAAGGCGTTCCAGGGGTCGGGATCGAGCGGGTTTACGCCCTCCTCCCACTCCAGGCGCCAACCCTGGGGGATTTGGAGCTCCGGGATGTCGGCGATGTGGTACCAGCCGTCTTCGAAAGAGGAGTTGGGCAGCAGGTTGGTGGTCGAAATCTCAAGCGTAGGCGTTGGGGTGGCGGTCGGCGGAGCGGGCGAAGGCGTTGGGCTGGGGATCGGCGTGCGCGTCGGCAGCGGGCCTCGGCTGGCGGTGGGCGTCGCGGCCGACGCCGTGCCCAAGGGCCGGGGCGAGGCGCTGATCTGGATGCCCGAAGTTGGCGTGCGCAAAAGCGCCCGTGTGGGCAGGCCGGCGCCGGCCGGCGTCAGGCTGGCGGCCAGCTCGGCAGGCGTGGGCGCCACCAGCGGCTGACAGGCGGCCATGAGGAGGGCGGCCAGAAGAAGCGCGGCCGAGATCAAGGGGTTGGGCGATTTTGGACTGGGGGGATTCATTCCCACAAATCGGTTTGGGCGCTGCCAGTGGATTGGTTCAGGCGGGCGCCGGGACGTCTTGGCGAACGCGGCCCTCGGTGACCGTCATGGTGGTGGCCTGGCTCAAGAAGCCGGCCGTGAACATGGTTGGATCGGTGGCCGTCAGCAGCGCCTGGCTGGCGCTCTGAACGGCCGCCAAGAGCAGGGCGCGCCGGTGCTGGTCTAGCTCGGCCACGACCTCATCCAGCAAGAGCAGAGGTATTTCACCGCTGGCAGCCGCCATCCATTGGATCTCGGCCAGCTTGAGGGCCAGAATGGCGCTGCGCTGCTGGCCGCGCGAGCCGAAGCTGCCCGCGTTCCGGCCGCCGACCCAGAAGCGCCAATCATCCCGATGCGGGCCGACGCGCGTCATGCCAGTCGCCAACTCGGCCGGCTGGCTTTCGGCAAGCGCCCGCCGGAAGCGCTCGGCGATGGCCGCTTCGCCAGGCTCGCCTTGCAGCCACTCGCTCAACCTTTCGGCCTTGGCCAATGTCCCGTCGTCGGCGCGGCTGAAGCCATTGACCATAAGCCGCGGCAGATAGCTGAGGCGCAGCGTCTCGCCGCCTTCAGTCAGCTCTTCGTAATGCACGCGTTGGGCGCCCTCGGCCAGGGCAGCCAAGGCGGCCGCCCGTTTGGCAAACAGATGGCTGCCCAGGCTAACGAGTTTGTCGGTGTAAATGGGCAGCAGTTCGGCCCCGGCCGCGCCATTCTCGGCCAGCCGGCGCAACAGGGCGTTGCGCTGTTCCAGCACCTTGTTGTAGTCAGACAGCGTCCGGCAGTACTGCGCGTCGGTCTGGCAGAGAGTGATGTCCAGGTAGCGGCGCCGGCGGGATGGCGAACCAGTCACCAATTGGACGTCTTCGGGAAGGAAGAGGACGACGTGCAGAACGCCGAGCAGATCCATGAGGCGCACCTTGCGCCGGTCCAGGAGAGCCTCGCGGCGAAACAGGCCCTGGTTGGCCGCCTCCTTTATCAGGCGCAGTTCCACCTGTTTGGGGCCCTGGCCAGTGCCTAGCTGGGCCACCAGCCGGCCAACTACGACTGGCTCGGCGCTCTGGTCGGCCTCCCAGCTAATGAGTTGTTGGTCGTTGTCGGCCTGGGGCGAGCGGGTCGTGGCCAAATAATAGATGGCCTCCAGCAAATTGGTCTTGCCCTGGGCATTGTCCCCGTGCAGCAGCGTCGGCCCGGCCGGCAAGTCAAGCTCGAGCCTGCTGTAGTTGCGGAAATTTGTCAGCGACAGATGGGTCAGTTGCATACTTCACCTGAGGCCTGGATTGTAGCACAGGCTCTGAATGGCTTCATATAGGACTGCGCCGGCATGGCGCCGGCCGCCGGCCGGCTGGATGATTCACCCCGCCCGTGCTATCCTTACGAAAAGGGAACACGCTTCCGAACCGTGCGCCAACCCGACATCTTATTCATCGTCCTGGACACTCAGCGTGCCGACCGGCTGGGCTGTTATGGCGCGGCGGGCGACCCTCGGCCTCGAAGCCTCACGCCCAATCTAGACGCCTTCGCCGCCCAAGGGGCGACCTTCGAGCAGGCCGTCGCCCCGGCCCAATGGACCATCCCCAGCCACGCCTCGATGTTCACCGGCCTTTACCCTACGGCCCATCAAGTGACCCAGTCGAGCCAGAGCCTGAGCCACGACGGGCCGCACCTGGTCGAGGCGCTGTGCGCGGCCGGCTACCAGACCATTGGCTTCTGCAACAACCCCCTGGTCGGCGTTCTAAACAACGGCTTCAAGCGCGGCTTCGACAGGTTCTACAATTACGGCGGCGCCTTCCCCAGCACGCCGGAAAGCTCCGCCAGGCTTCCCCGGCCGTTCGGCCAGCTGTTGGAAGCGTACACCCAGTTTCTGCGCCGCCTCTCGTATCCCATTCAAAACTTCTTCGGCCGTTCCGACCTGGCTTTTCGCGTCTCGCTGAACCCCTGGCTGACGCCCCTATGGTCGAACTTCGCCCATTTTAAGGGTCAGAACGAGCGCTCAGTGCGCGACCTGGGGGAGCTGGTGCGGCGACGCGAAGCCGGCCGCGACGCCGGCCGGCCGTTGTTCCTCTTCCTGAACCTGATGGAGACGCATCTGCCCTTTTGGCCGCCGGGCGATTTCGTTGCCCGGCACGCGCCCACCCTCCTGGAGAGCCGGGAAGCGCGCGACGCGCTGCGGCGCTGGAACCGCGAGGCCGGCCGCTGGGGCGCGCCACTGGCCGAGCCGTTCAGCGACCTGGAAGCCGGCGTGCTGAATGGCATGTATGACGCCGAGGTGGCCTATCAAGATGATTACCTGGGCGCGTTGTTTCAGTTGCTGGCCGGCCGGGCCCGGGCGGCCGACACGCTGACGCTAATAGTGGCCGACCACGGCGAGGGGTTGGGCGAACATGGCTACTTTGGCCACGCCTTTGTGGCCTACCAGGAGTTGGTGCACGTGCCGCTGATCCTGCATTGGCCCGGGCGGATAGCGGCCGGCGGCCGCGTCCAGACGCCAGTCAGCACACGCCGCGTCTATCATACCCTGTTGGCGGCCGCCGGCGCGTCGGCTGAGCTTCGCTCGCTCAGCCTGCTCGAAGAGGTCGCCGGGCACGCTGTTGAGGCCGGCCGGGTCTTGAGCGAGGTCTTTCCGCCGCTTAACTTCCTACGCGCGGTGCAGCATCGCCAGCCGGAACTTCTGGAACGATTTCGCTGTCTGGCCACGAGGCGGGCATTTTACGAAGACGGCTTGAAGTTGGTTGAGGTGGACGGCGCGGCCGAGGAGCTGTACGCGCTGGCGGCCGACCCGCTGGAGCAAGAAAACGTCGTCGCGCAGCGGCCAGCCGAGGTGGCCGGGCTGGAGGCGACGCTGCGCGCGCTGTTGCGCACGGCCGAGGCGCAGCGGGAAGGCTTTAGCGCGGGCGCGGGCGTCGCGGCGCCGGCTGAGGAGAGCCTGCTGCGCCGCCTGCGCGGCCTGGGCTATATCGAGTAACGAGGAAGAGGAGGACTAATTGGCATGCTTGACGGCTTAAATATTGATCCGGTGGCCTTCACCATTCCTATCGGCGACGGCTTCTCCATTCACTGGTATGGGATCATCATCGTGGTGGGCATCGCGGTCGGGGCCATTTGGGCCGGCCGCGAGGTGCAGCGGCGCAGCGGCGACATAGACGAGTTCTACAACGGGCTGATCGTGGTCATCTTTTCGGGCTTCTTTTTCGCCCGGCTATGGTACGTGCTCCAGGAGATAGTTGCCGGCCGGGGCGACCGTTTTCAGACCCTTCTGGACGTGATCAACGTGCGCGCCGGCGGGCTGAACATCCTGGGCGGCTTTATCGGCGCAGCCGTTGTCAGCTTTTTCTACATCCGTTGGCGCAAGGCCGATTTCTGGCTCTACGCCGACGTGGCCGGCCCGGCCCTGCTCATCGCCCAGGCCATCGGCCGCTGGGGCAACTTCATCAACCAGGAGTTGTATGGCCCGCCTACCAGCCTGTCTTGGGGCATTCTAATTGACGCCGACCGGCGCATCCCGCCATATAACGACCTGAGCGCCTTCCCGGCCGACACGCGTTTCCACCCCACCTTCCTATACGAGTCGCTCTGGCTATTGATCGGCTTTATCTTGCTGGTGGCGATCATCCGGCGCTACCGGAACCGGCTGCGCAGCGGAACGATTTTTGGCCTGTTTCTGCTGTGGTGGGGCGGCGGCCGGGCCTGGATCGAGCTGTTCCGGCCCGATCAGCCGGCCGTGGGCGGCAGCCCAGTGACTTACTCTATGATTCTGGCGCTGCTGATCGCGGCCGGCGGCGTCCTTCTCGTGCTGGTTCGCAACGACAAATGGCCGCAAAGCGCGGCCGCCCGCCGCCGCAGGCGGCGACGGGTGCGGAAACCGCAACCGCAGCGGCGCGAAACGCCGCTTTAGGCCATGAGGCCAGAGGAGGCCCCAAGATGCTAGATGAAAGTTTGGAGCAGCCGGCCCTGACCTTTGACGACGTCCTGTTGCTGCCGGGAAGGTCCGAAGTCCTGCCGGCCGAGGTGGACCTGCGCACGCGACTGGCTGGCGACCTATGTCTCAACATTCCTGTGCTCGCGGCGGCGATGGACACGGTGAGCGAGGCCGACATGGCCGTGGGCATGGCCCGCCTGGGCGGGCTGGCGGTCATCCATCGCAACTTATCGGCCGAGGAGCAGGCCCACGAGGTGGACAAGGTCAAGCGCTCCGAAGCGGGCATGATCGTGAATCCGATTACCCTGCCGCCGACGGCCAGCCTGGCCGAGGCCGAGGCGCTCATGAGCCGCTACCACATTTCAGGCGTGCCCATCACTGACGCCGAGGGCCGCCTGGAGGGCATCCTCACCAACCGCGACATCCGCTTCGTGACGCCGGCCGGCCAGCCCATCGCCGAATACATGACGGCCGAGAATCTAATCACGGCCCCGGCCGGCACAACCCTGGAAGAGGCGAAACGCATCCTGCACCAGCACCGGATCGAGAAGTTGCCATTAGTGGATGAGGACGGCGTGCTCAAGGGGCTGATCACGGTCAAGGACATCCTCAAGAAGCAAGATTTCCCCAACGCCGTGGCGGATGGCAAGGGCCGTCTGCTGTGCGCGGCCGCCATTGGCGTGGGCGAGGCGGGCCTGGCGCGGCTGGAGGCGTTGGCGGCGGCCGGGCTGGATGTGGCAGTCATCGATACGGCCCACGGCCACAGCCGGCCGGTTTTGGAAACAGTGGTAGAAGCCCGCCGGCGCCATCCGGGGCTGCTGATCATCACCGGCAACGTGGCGACGGCCGAAGGCAGCCGCGACCTAATTCATGCCGGCGCGGACGCGATCAAGATCGGCATTGGCGCCGGCTCGATTTGCACCACGCGCGTCATTGCCGGCGTCGGCGTGCCGCAGATCACGGCGATATTGGAGTGCTCAGCCGAGGCCCGGCGCCAGAATGTGGCCTGTATCGCGGATGGGGGCATCCAATACAGCGGGGACATCGTCAAGGCGCTGGCGGCCGGCGCTGATTGCGTCATGCTCGGCTCATTGTTGGCCGGTCTGGAGGAAAGTCCGGGCGAGGTCAACCTGTATGAGGGCAAACGCTACAAGAGCTACCGGGGCATGGGCAGCCTGGGCGCAATGCAGGGCCACGGCGCCGACCGTTACGGCAGCGCCATGGCCAACGGCCGGCTCGAGCGCCACAAGCTGGTGCCGGAAGGCATTGAGGGCCAGGTGCCCTACAAAGGGCGGCTGGGCGACGTCATGTACCAGATGATGGGCGGCCTGCGCTCCGGCATGGGCTACGTGGGGGCCGCCAACCTTCACGAGCTGCGCCAGAAGGCGCGCTTTATCCGCATCACCAACGCCGGCCTACAAGAGAGCCACCCGCATGGCGTGCTTATTACCAAGGAAGCGCCCAACTATCAGATGCGCAGGGGGTAGCGCCTCCATAGGCTAAAGGGCGCCGCTTTGCGCAAAGTATGGTATAATGGGCGTCTGTGCATGGCCCTGCACCTTTAGAATCGCTTCCCCTCCAGGAGCGCCCCTTCATAACAAACTGGCGACTTTCCTCTGTGAGCGAGGCGACTGCCGGCCGCAGTCGCGTTACTGAGTCCTGATGCAACGGTAGGAATACGAGCAGCAATGGCGAAGTTTAAGGTCGAGTTAACTGAGGAACAGAAGCGCAAGAACCAATTTATCCTGGCCCAGATCGAAGCTGAAAAGGCTCGCTTGTGGGAAGAGACGCGTGCGTTGCAGCGTGAGTTCCGCCACGAAGTTCGGCTGAAGCGCGCCGCCGGCCAGGCGGCCGCAGACATCGAACTAGCCGATTAACGCCTCCTTCGGCCACGACACTTTTATATCCCCCTTCTCCTGGCGCTATGCCAGTCCTGAGATGCGCGCCATCTGGTCGGAGCGCAACAAGCGCCGGCTTATGCGCCATGTCTGGCTGGCGCTGGCGCGAGCCCAACATCAGGCCGGGCTGGTCTCGGCCGAACAACTGACCGACTTAGAGCGCCACGTTGACAATGTGGACATTGAGCGGGCCCTGGCCATCGAGAGCGAGATCAGGCACGACGTCATGGCCGAAATCCGAACCTTTGCCGAGCAGGCGCGGCTGGGCGGGACAATCCTCCACTGGGGCGCAACCAGCGCCGACATCACTGACAACGTGGACGTGTTGCGGCTGCGCCAGGCGGCCGGCGTGCTCGAAAGCCGGTTAAGACCCCTGCTGGCGGCCTTCGCCGGCCGGATCGAGGCCTGTGCCGAGCGGGTTGTCATGGCCCACACCCACCTCCAGCCAGCCGAGCCGACAACCTTGGGCTATCGCCTGGCCCTCTATGCGCAGGACTTGCTGGCCGACCTGGCCGATCTGGGGCGCGTTGCGGCCGGGCTGCGGGCCAAGGGGTTCAAGGGCGCCGTGGGTAGCCAGGCCGCCTTTCAAGAGCTGTTGGGCGCAAACCAGATGGGGCCGGCCGAACTTGAGGCGGCCGCGCTGGCCGAATTGGAGCTCAGCGCCTTCCCGGTCACCAGCCAGACGTACAGCCGGGGCCAGGATCTGCGCCTGTTGCATGTTCTGGCCGGCCTGGCTGCTTCGCTGCACAAGTTCGCCCTGGATTTTCGCATCCTACAGTCGCCGCCCTTTGGCGAGTGGGCTGAGCCATTTGCGGCCGGCCAGGTCGGCTCTTCGGCGATGCCGTTCAAGCGAAACCCCATCCTGGCCGAAAACATCTGTTCGCTGGCGCGCTACGTCGCCTCGCTGCCGGGAGTGGCCTGGGACAACGCCAGCCAGGCGGTTCTGGAGCGCAGCCTGGATGACTCGGCGAATCGGCGTCTCATCCTGCCGCAAGCTTTTCTGGCCCTGGACGAGATCCTGATGCGGGCCGAGCGGCTGGTGAGCGGAATGTCCTTTAACGAGGCGGCGATGGGGGCCAATCTGAGGCGCTATGGCCCCTTCGCGGCCACAGAGCGGGTGCTGATGGCGGCCGTCGCGGCCGGGGCCGACCGGCAGGAAGTTCACGAGTGGATCCGCCAGGCGAGCCTGCAGGCCTGGCAGGCCGTTCAGGCGGGGGCGGAGAACCCGTTGGCCGGGCTGCTAGCGGCCGATGAGCGCCTGCGGCCCTATCTCGACGCAGACCAGATCGCCGGCCTGATGTCGGCCGAGGCCTACGTGGGCAGCGCGCCGCAGCGGGCGCGCCAACTGGCGGCCGACGTGCGCCAGGCGCTGGCGGCGGCCGGCTAATTCTCCAGCAGCAGCCGGTCGGGCTCCTCGATCAGCTCCTTGATTCGAACCAGGAACTGAACCGCCTCGCGGCCGTCCACGAGGCGGTGGTCGTAGCTCAGGGCGAGGTACATCATCGGCCGAATGACGACCTGGCCGTCGCGGGCGATCGGCCGCTCCTCGATCTTGTGCAGGCCCAGGATGCCGACCTGGGGCGGGTTGAGAATTGGGGTGCTCAA
Organism: Promineifilaceae bacterium (SeqCode); assembly: GCA_050696115.1. Classification (GTDB taxonomy): domain Bacteria; phylum Chloroflexota; class Anaerolineae; order Promineifilales; family Promineifilaceae; genus UBA11865. The sequence continues at coordinate 12,536 of JBOGUG010000298.1, forward strand.
CAGGGAGCCGAACACGCCGCCGTTGGTTATCGTGAAAGTACCGCCGCGCAGATCCTCGAGCGCCAACGTGCCTTCCTTGACCTTGTCCACGTACGCCTGGATCACCAACTCAATTTCGCCAAAGCTCATCCGGTCGGCGTCGCGCAGCACAGGCACAACCAAGCCCTCTTCGGCCCCAATCGCCATGCCGATGTCGTAGAAATGCTTGAAGACAATCTCATCCCCCTCGATTTCGGCGTTCACCTGGGGAAAGGCCCTGAGGGCGCCGACGGCCGCCTTGACGAAGAAGGACATGAAGCCGAGCTTGACGCCGTGGCGCTCCTGGAACCCCTCCTGGCGCCGCCGGCGAATGTCCATGACGGCACCCATGTCAGCCTCATTGAAGGTGGTCAGCATGGCGGCCGTGCGCTGGGCTTCAACCAGGCGCGCGCCGATCGTGCGCCGGCGGCGGGACATGCGCTGGCGTGTCTGGCCACGAATGGCGCCGGTTTCGGAGGGCCGAATCTCGGACGCTGGCTGACGCGCAAATCTCTCCACGTCTTGCCGAGTTACCCGGCCGCCGGGACCGCTGCCTTGTATCTGGGCCACGTCCAGGCCACGCTCCTCCGCCAAGCGGCGGGCAACGGGCGTGGCCTTGTCGGCCGGCTCGGCCTGGGCCCGGCCGTCGCCGGTGGCGGGCTCAGCAGACGGTTCGACTTCAGAATCAGTGGCCGCCTCAGCTGGCTGAGCGGCTGATTCCTTGGGTCGCTCGGCCAGGGCTTCAGCTTCAGCTGGCGCGGCCGCTTGCGCTGCGCCTTTTGCGCCGTCGGGCGCGCCGGCCGGGACGCCTTCCTTCTCTTCGATGGTCGCCAAAAGGTCGCCGATCTGGACATCTTCGCCCTCTTGGGCCGCGATGCTGGCCAGGACGCCACCCTTGTCGGCCCCGACGTCAATATCAACCTTGTCCGTCTCTAGTGAGACCAGAATGTCACCGACGGCGACCGGGTCGCCAACCTGCTTTTGCCAGCGGCCGACGGTGGCTTCGACGATTGATTCGCCTAACTCAGGCACCAGAACCTTGGCTGCCATGAAACCTCCAAGTCAATGAATTTTAAGCGGCCGCCAGCCCTGCCGCAGGCTGGCGCGCGCCGGGAATGGGATCAGTCGAGCGCGAAGGCGCGGGCGACGATGGCGCGTTGATTAACGTGGTGCCAACTGCCGGAACCTTCGGCCGGGCTGGCGCGTCGCGGCCGGCCAGCGTAGCGCAGCGGCCAGCGCCCGGCGATAGCCTCTTCGAGGCAGTCGCGCACAAAGGTCCAGGCGCCCATGTTCTGCGGCTCCTCTTGCAGCCAGAAGACCTCTTTCAGGCCGGGATATAGGTCAAGGGTGGCCCCGACTTCTTCGGCCGGAAAGCGGTAAAGCTGTTCGAGGCGGCCAATGGCGACGGCCGGAGTCTGCTCACGCCGCTCGCTGGCGACCAGGTCCACGTAGACTTTGCCACTGCACAGCACCAGGCGGCGCACCTGGTCAGGGTGCTGGCCGGCCCAGGGGTCGGGGATGACCGGCCGCCAACTTCCTTCGGCCAGATCGCGCGGCGTCGAAGCGGCCGCCGGGTGGCGCAGCAAGCTTTTGGGCGTCAAGACGATCAAGGGCAGTGGGTCTGAGCGCAAAAGGGCAGCCTGGCGGCGCAGCAGGTGGAAGTACTGGCCGGCGGTTGAGGGGTAGGCCAAGCGTAAATTGGTTTCGGCCGCCAGCTGTAAGAAGCGCTCTGGCCGGCCGGTGGAGTGGTCCGGCCCTTGGCCTTCGTAGCCGTGCGGGAGGAGCAGCACCAGGGAAGGTGTTTGCTCCCATTTGGCCCGGCCGGAGACCAGGAACTCGTCAATCATGGCCTGGGCAGCGTTGATGAAGTCGCCGTATTGGGCCTCCCAAATGACCAACCGGCCGGAAAAGGCGACATTGTAGCCGTACTCAAAACCAATGGCGGCGTACTCGGACAGCGGGCTATTGTGGATCTCGAAAGCGGCCGCGGCCTGGGGCAGGCTCTGCAACGGGATGTGCACGCGGCCCTCTTTGACGTCATGCCAGATAGCGTGGCGCTGGCTGAAGGTACCCCGTTCGGCGTCCTCGCCGGTGAAACGCACGGCTACTCCATCTACCAGGATGGTCGCCAGGGCGAGCTCCTCGGCCGTGGCCCAGTCCACCGTGGGGCCATCCAAGTTGTCAAGCGCAGCGCGGCGGCGCTTGTAGGCCCGCTCCAACTTGGAATGCAGCGCAAAGTTCTCCGGCACGGTCGTGAGGGCTCCGTTCAGCTCGCGCAGCCGGCCGATTGCCACGGCCGTCTCGACGTGGCGCGCCAGGCCGGGCAGCGGCAGCTCCAGTTGCGGCTCCAAATAGGCCTCTTGCTCATCCTCGGTGTCTACCAGCTCGAGCGCCGCCTCCAGCTTTTTGAACTGTTCCTGGCGCAGTTGTTCGGGCAGCTCGGCGCCGGCCGCGCCACTGGCGACCAATTGCTCGGCCCACTGCTGGCGCACGCTGGGTTGGAGGTCAATCTGGGCGTACATGAGCGGCTGGGTGAAGGACGGCTCGTCGCCTTCATTGTGCCCGTAGCGCCGGTAGCCGATCAGGTCAATCAGGATGTCGCGCAGGAAGCGCGCCCGGTAAGCGGCGGCCAGGCGGGCGACCTCAATGCAGCCTTCGACGTCGTCGGCGTTGACGTGAATGACGGGTATCTTGAAGCCCTTGGCCAGGTCGCTGGCGTAGAGCGTGCTGCGCCCTTCGGCCGGGTCCGTAGTGAAGCCCAACTGGTTGTTGGTGATGATGTGCACTGCGCCGCCAATGGTGTAACCCGACAGGCGCGACATGTTCAGGCTCTCCGCCACGACGCCCTGGGCCGGGAAGGAGGCGTCGCCGTGAATGAGGATGGCAAGGCTGGCCTGGTGGTGAAGGTGGGGCGGGCCTGGCTGGTCTACCACGGCGTCGGCCGCGCGCGACATGCCCAGGACAACCGGGTTGACGTGTTCCAAATGGCTTGGGTTGGGCGCCATCAGCGCCACCAAATCAACTTCGTTGCCTTCGCTGAAATCAAAGGCCTTGCCGGCATGGTATTTGACGTCGCCGCTGTAGCCGATGGCTTCGCTACGAGTCAGGTTGCCCCCGGGGTCCTTGAATTCGGCCAGGATGTGAGCGTAAGGCTTACCCAGGTTGTGGGCCAGGACGTTTAGCCGGCCGCGATGGGCCATGCCGATCAGCACCAGGCAGCTATCGGCCTGGGCGGCCGCCTGCATTATCACGTCCAGGATGGGAACCAGCATGTCCAGCCCCTCGATCGAGAAGCGCGTACGGCCGGGAAAGATGCGGTGCAGGAAATGCTCGAAAGTCTCGACTTCGGTCAGGCGCTTGAGCAGGGCCAGGCGGTCGAACGGCGCCTGCGGCGGCCGGAAACGGCCGCCTTCGACGGCGTCGCGCAGCCATTCGCGCTCTTCCGGCTGGCGCAGGTGGTCGAAGTCGTAACCAACCCGGCCGGAATAGACGCGCCCAAGTCCCCCAATTGCTTGCAGGGCGTCGGTCGAGTTGGCGGCAATTGGGCCGCCGATCAAGCTAGCAGGCAGGCGGCCTAATTCTACCTCGGTCAGGCCGTGGTAGGCTGGGGTGAGCGCGGGATCGCCGGGCGGAGGCCGGCCCAGGGGATCGAGTTGAGCGGCGAGGTGGCCATATTCGCGAATTGCGGCCGCCAGATTGACGGTAGCCGTAATTTTGGCGACATCGGCCCCGGCCGGCAGGCGGCCGTCTTCAGGCGCCGTCCACTTCTCGAAAAAGCGCCGGGTCGCGTCGTCCACCGCGGCCGGATCGCGATGGTAGCGTTCTAACAGTTCGGCCACATAGCCGGCATTGGGGCCGTGGAATTCGTCCCAGATGCTCATGCCCAGGCTTATTGTACATGAGCGGCCGGCGCGTTCAACCGGGGCCGGGTGTGGGCCTACACATTGGGCAAGCAGGAATAGGGGCGCGTCGCAAGGCGCCCTACCCATAGTCTGGCGAAGCGGCGTCAGCCAGCCGGCAGCAGGCTGGCGCTGGCGAAAACCACGTGGAAGGGCTTGCAGTAGATGACGACGCTCTGGTAGCGGCTCAGGTCCACCTGGGCCGGTACCTCGTAATTCTGGTCGCCCAGATTTCCCTTAAGTTCGCCCAGATCCACGTAATCTTCGCCCACGTCGGCTCGACTGGTGGGCGCGGGATGGGCCGCGAGCAGGACATGCAGGTCTGGGCCGTTGGTGACCTCAAAATCCTCAAGCCGAAGCAGGCGCTGGCCGTCAGGCAACTCATAGATAATGGCTGCGCCCGAACCCTGGTGGAAATCGTCGGCGCCGATGAACTCGCCCTGGCTGATGGCGGCCGGCTGGCCGCCCTCGCGGGGCATATCGTCGTCCATTTCGTGGTCCATCATCACCAGGGCGGCCGCTTCCATCACCCGCTCCTCGACCTCGCGCCGATCTCCTTCGTTCAGGGCAGCCAGCGCGCTCTCAACGGGCACGGCGGTGGCGAAGGCCGCTTCCAGGTCGGCGCGCTCCTCCGGGCTCAGGCCAGCCACTTCACTTTCGGCCGGAGCCTCAAAGGGGAAGGCCTCGTCCACCGGGTCGTCAACCAGCAGAGGTGAGAAGAGATACCAGGCTGCGGCTACGCCACCCAAAAAAAGCGCGATGGCAGCAGAGATAAGCAGGGAACGATTTCTCATGTGATCCTCCTCAGCTAGGCTAGACTCCAAATATTGCGGCCAGCTTACACCCGGCTTACGCAAGAAGGATGGGGCAGTGGCGCGGCCGGCCCTTGCTTTCGTGCTGAAGTCTGGTCCAGGTGGATATTCTGTCACTTGGGCGATCCTTGTTCTGAGACTATCATTACGCGCGGGTAATGGAAACGTAAGGAATCGGGCGAAAATATGCCCTTGTCTTGGTTCTACCCAGAGAGGCAAGGAGTTCATCCATGTTAAAGAGCATTTTCAGCCGGCGGGAAGCCGAAGCGGCCGTGCGGGAGATGAACCGCCTGCCGCCCGGCCAGTCGCTCACCCAGAAGTTCCCGGTGTTGCATTACGGGCCGACGCCCGAGACTGATCTAAGCAAGTGGGATCTGCGCATCGTCGGCCTGGTCGAAGAAGAGAAACGCTGGCTTTGGGATGAGTTCAATCAACTGCCGCGCACCAAGGTTACGCTCGACATCCACTGCGTCACCCGCTGGTCCAAATTCGACACCGAATGGGAAGGGGTGTCCCTAAAGACCCTGGTGGATGAGGGCATAGTCCGGCCCAAGCCGGAAGCCAAGTACGTCGTCCAACATTGCGAGCAGGGTTACACGACCAACGTGCCCCTGGCGGCCATGCTAGAGCCAAACGTCTTGCTGGCGACCCATTTCGACGGCCAGCCACTCGAATTGGAGCACGGCTGGCCGCTGCGAGTGGTCGTTGGCTCGTTTCCTGATCGCAGCGAAGAGTGGGCAGGCTATTTCTGGAAGGGCGGCAAGTGGCTGCGCGCTCTTGAGTTTCGGGCCAGCGACCAGCCCGGCTTCTGGGAGCGCAATGGCTACCATAACGAGGCTGACCCCTGGAAAGAGCAGCGTTACAGCTACCAGTGGTGACCGGTCGCCGGCCGGCCACGGCCGCGGCGGTGGGGGAGAATCTACCTTATGGCCGAGATTGACCTGGAGCGCGCCGGCCGGCGCATCACGGCAGCGCTTTTCGTCGCCCAGGCGATGTTCTCGGCCGCGCTGATCGCCGCTTTCACGCTCAGCCCTATCCTGGCGGCCGAAATGGGCGGCAGCGAGACAGCCACCGGCCTGCCCACCTTTCTGAATCTTATCAGCCGGGCCATTCTGGCGTACCCGCTGGGCTGGCTGCTGGATCGCTTCGGCCGGCGGGTGGGCCTCTCGCTTGGCTACCTCACCGGAGTGGCCGGGGCCGTGCTCACCGTCTGGTCGGTGCTGGAGGGTTCATTTGCCGGCTTCCTGGCGGGCGCTTTCTTGTTTGGCGGCTCCCGGGCGGCGGCCGAGCAGGGCCGGTATGTGGCGGCCGAGGTCATGCCGGCCGGGCGACGGGCGCGCGTTATTGGCATCGTGGTGGCGGCCGGCACGCTGGGCGCCGTCTTTGGCCCGCTGGCGGTTGGGCCGTCGTCGCGCTGGGCGGAAGGCGCCGGCCTGGTGGCCGACGCCGGGCCTTTTGTCGCCTCGGCTGTCGGGCTGATCCTGGCGCTGCTGATCACCTTCTTGTTCCTGCGCCCCGACCCGCGCGAGCTCGGCCAGCGGCTGGCGCTCCTCGAGCAGGCCCGCGACGGGGAGGGCGCGAGCCTGCGGCCGGCGCGGCCCATGCGCCAGATTTTCAGGCACCCCATGGTTATCCTGGCT
>JBOGUG010000299.1:0-1522 GCA_050696115.1 Promineifilaceae bacterium (SeqCode)
GGGTTGCCTCGGTCGCAGCTGGCCAATCCCTACCGGGCCAGGGACTTCGGCGGCCGCGGCCGGACGCTGCCCCATCACCGTCGCTGGCTGTGGGGCCGCATCCAGGCCGGCGACGAGGGGGTAATCAACACCTTGCGGGGAACTAGCGAGGAGGCGGCGCTGGTCTGCTGGTGCAGGCCGGAGCCGTGCCATGGCGACGTAGTCCGCGCCGCGGCCGCCTGAGCGCGGCCATTGCCGTTGCCAGCGCCCAGGAATTGCACCGTGCTGGCGGTCAGCTCCAAAGATGCCCGCGGGCTGCCCTCGCGATCCACGTAAGCCGACGCCTTCAGCTGGCAACGGCCAGGAGAGCCCGGCCGTTGCCCACAACTCATTCACCCCCTCCCGTGCGTTAGCGCGCCAGGCCATGCGGTGATGAGCAGGATACGGAGCGAAAAGCGGTTGAATGGTTTTCTGTCCGCCCCTGAGGAAGCACAGAGCCAGACGCCACACATTTGTATTGCTTGATGACCATATATCAAATAGCCTGGTCATATGAGTTCGCGCCGGCCGACAACTTTCGAGTGGGATCCCGACAACGAACGACTCAACCTGGAAAAGCATGGTGTTTCCTTCGCCCTGGCGCAGTATGCCTTTGCCGATCCCCAGCGGGTCATTCTGGAAGACGTCACCCATAGCAGCGAACAAGCGAACAAGAGAGGCGCTATTTCTGCGTTGGCAAAGTGGGCCAGGGTATCTTGACCGTGCGCTTCACCTATCGCCAGGGGCAAATCAGGATTTTTGGCGCCGGCTACTGGCGCAAGGGGAAACAAATCTATGAAGAACAAAATCGACTATAGCGAGGGCCCGATGGAAGAAGTTCGGGTTATGCCCGATTTTTTACCGCCCCCAGCTGAGTTGGCTTTCAGGGAGGAGACGGTCAAAGTGACCATCGCCCTGAGCAAAGCGAGCGTCGATTTTTTCAAGGGCGAGGCGGAAAAGCATCACGTGTCGTACCAGAAGATGATCCGGCGCTTGCTGGATGAGTATGCTCGCCAGCACTGGGGGCGCTAGGGCCTCGTCTCTGATGGCTGGCCGGGCCTGAAAAAAGCAGACGGCTGGTTGCTCCGCGGAACAACCAGCCGTCTGTCCGCTCCAACGCCAGGCCACCGGGCAACCACGAGGCCTGCGAAGGCTAGCTGTCGCCAGCAGCGGCTGGTGGGGAAGCCGGCCGCACGATGGCATTCACATTACCATCGTCGGCCGTGGCCCAGAGGATTTCCCACCAGGCGTGGCGCACGGCCGTTAACTCCTGGCCGGCGGCCACGTAGCCGAAGAGGTGGTCGCGCTCGGTCCAGGCCGTCACCCGGTCGTCCTCGGTCACCCAGGTGCGCAGGCGCAACCCGATGAACCCAGCGGCGCAGAGATCGGCTACCCGGGCCTTGGCCTGCCGCCGCAGCCCCGGCGGCACCTGGCTCATCGTCGTCGGCGCCTCCGGCCGGGTCGCTCTGAGCCAATTGTGCCAGACCCCGTGGAAGGTCAGGGG
>JBOGUG010000300.1:0-20305 GCA_050696115.1 Promineifilaceae bacterium (SeqCode)
GCCCTTGGCGGCCGGCCTGCTGCTGGCAGGCGCCTTTGTCCTGCTTTCCATAGTTCAGCCGCTGGTTGGGCTGGCGCTGACTCTCCTGGCGGGGCCTTTGGGCGCGCTCGAAAACCAGACCTTCGACCCGGCGATGCCAGAGAGCGGCCAGCTCTTGTTTCTATGGACGGCGGCCGTCTGGCTGGGGCGCAGCCTGCTGGCCCGCCGGCCGCTTCTCCCTGCTACGCCGCTTAACCGGCCGCTAGCGCTGTTTCTCGCGCTTTCCGCCATTTCCCTGTGGGACGCCGTGAGCCTATCGCTGGGCCTAAAAGAATGGCTGAAGTGGGCGGAGCTGGCACTCGTGATGTGGTTGGTGGTTTCGCTGGCCGGCCGGCGGGCAGTTCGTTGGCTGGCGGCCGCGGCGCTGGCGGCGGGGCTCAGCCAGGCTGTGATCGGCATTTGGCAATTTGGCTTGCGGGGGACTGGGCCTGATCACTTTGAGATCTTAAACGGCTACTATCGCGCCTTTGGCACCTTCCAGCAGCCTAACCCCTTTGGCGGATTCATGGCTTTGTCCGCGGCCATGGCCCTGGGCGCGGCGCTGGGACAACTTGGCGGCTTGCTCGGCCAGCGGCGGGCAGGTCAGCGCGTCCCATCGGCCGCATGGCTATGGCTAGCTTTCTTTGGCCTCAGCGCGGCCGTGTTGGGGCTGGCGCTGGTCATGTCGTGGAGCCGGGGCGCCTGGCTCGGCTTTGCAGCCGGGCTGCTGGCGATGGGCCTGTTCCTCCCCCGAAGGCGCTGGCTGGGGGCGCTGCTGTTGGCGGCCGGACTCCTGGCGCTGCTGGCCCTCCTCACAGCTGGCCTTTTGCCCGCCAGCGTCAGCGGCCGGCTGGCGAGCTTAACGGCCGAAATTCAGCTGGGCGACGTGCGGGGCGCCGATGTCACGGCCGACAACTTCGCCGTGCTGGAAAGGCTGGCCCACTGGCAGGCGGCTGTGGAAATGGCGCGCGGCAACCTGTGGCTGGGAGTAGGCATCGGCAATTACGCGGCCGCTTATGACCAGTACGCGCTGATCAACTGGCCGCTGGCGCTCGGCCACGCCCACAATTACTACCTCAACATCCTGGCCGAAACGGGCCTCTTGGGCACGGCCGCCTATCTAGTCTTGTGGTTTGCCGTCATCTGGCAGACAATTCGGCTTCTCGGCCGGCACGGCTGGCCGCAGCGTGGACTAGCGCTTGGCCTGCTGGGCGTCTGGAGCACGCTGAGCGTCCATCACGTCGTGGACAAGCTCTATGTGAATAACCTGTACCTTTTCATGGGCGCCCTGCTGGGCCTCCAGCAACTCTTGGAACGAACGGATGAACAGCATGTTGACTAACGTCGCCGGGAAATACGGTATACAGGTGAAGGAGGCAGAACGCTTTGTCAAATTCCTGTTTGTGGGCTCGCTGGGCTTCGCCCTTGATTTCGGCACACTGACGTTCCTCGTCGAGCTGGTCAAGGTTCCGGAGCGAGTGACCGCCCTGACAGGCTTCCCGGAGACGGTCGGACTGCTCCTGGCCAACACTGTATCGTTCTCCTTGGCAGTGCTGAGCAATTTCACGCTCAATCGCTATTGGACCTATCCTGAGTCGCGCTCCAAGCGCAAACGGATTCAACTGCCCCAGTTCACCTTTGTAAGCGTCCTGGGGCTGGCGCTCAACAACGCGATTCTTGGACTCACGCACAACCCGTTTGACCGAGTTCTGGCAAGCATAGACCTGGGCGGCCTTGACGTTGACGGCTACATTCCGGCCAAAATCCTGGCAACGCTCGTCGTCCTGTTCTGGAACTTCTTCGTGAACCGCTACTGGACCTATGGCAACGTTAGGTGACGGAACGGCTGGAGCCGCCCGGCGCTGAGCGCAGCCGGGCGGCCGGCGCGGGAGGGCGCCCACTCCGCATCGGGATTGACGTCACAGCCGCCGTCAGCCAGGGCGGCGGCATCGGCCGGTATACACGCGAGCTGATTCGGGCGCTGGTGCGCCAGGACCAGGCCAACTCATATCACTTCTTCTCGGCGCGCTTTCCGGCCCAATTGCCCGTCGCTGACCCCCTGCCGAAGGCAGCCAACGTTTCGCTACACGAAAATTGGCTGAGCGAACGTTGGCTCTATCGCCTGTGGCACCGCCTGCGGGCGCCGCTGCCGCTGCAATGGTTTACTGGCCGGCTTGACCTGTTCCATGCGCCTGACTTCGTCTTGCCGCCGCTCGCCGGCCGCACCCCCAGCTTGCTAACAGTCCACGACTTGTCCTTTGCCCGCTATCCGGATGCCTTTACGCCAACGCTCATTCGCTTTCTCAACCGAGCGGTCCCCCGCTCCATCGGCCGGGCCACCCACTTGCTGGCCGATTCCGAGGCGACCCGGAGTGACCTAATGGCCTTATGGCGCGTGCCGGCCGACAAGATAACGGTGTTGTACAGCGGGGTCAGCAAGAACTTTCGGCCGGTCACCCGGCCTTCTGAGCTGGAAGCGGTCCGGCGCAGGTATGGCCTGCCCGACGGACCCTACGTCTTGAGCGTCGGCACCATCCAGCCGCGCAAGGGCTACCAGATGTTGATCCGCGCCTTTGAGCCACTCAGCCGGGCGCTGCCGCACGACCTGGTGATTGTCGGCGGAATGGGTTGGTCATACGAGCCGATCCTGGCCGAGGCGGCCGAAAAGGGGCTGGCCGATCGGGTCCGCTTTCTGGGCTTTGTGGACGACCAAGATTTACCCGCCCTGTACAGCCAGGCGGCCCTGTTTGCCTTCCCCAGTTTGTACGAAGGCTTCGGCCTGCCGATTTTGGAGGCAATGGCCTGCGGGGCGCCGGTCGTCTGTGCCAACGCGTCTTCGCTGCCTGAAGTCGCCGGGCAGGCAGCCCGCTTGGCGCCGGCCGGCGATCAAGCGGCTTGGAGCCAGGCGATGTCCGAATTACTAACGACCCCATCGCTCCGGGCGAGGTTGGTGGCGGCCGGCTTCCGCCAGGCTCGCCAATTCAGCTGGAAGCGCACGGCGCAGCAATTGCTGGCGCTGTACGGGCGGCTGGTTGACGCCTAGCCTGGTAATTGTGGCCGGTTGACGAAGCGCGGCCGGCCTCACTATAATGCCTGCCAGGTTTAGGCGGACGCGCTTCAGCGGAGGTCCAGCGAGAAAGATGGTCCCAATATATCGTTCTGATGGTGCCTGGGTGGCTGTGTATGAGCGCAGCCACATTTTTAACATTGATGGCGAGTGGATCGGCTTTGTGGTCGGCCGCGAGGTGTTCGATCCGGCCGGCCAGTACTTAGGCTTCATGAGCGACGACCGGCGCCTGCTGCGCAAGCGTTCAACGGGGCGGCGCGCTCCCCATGCCTCAGTGCCCGAACAGCCTGCCCGGCCGAACATCCCTGCCAACGTGCCACTGGCGCCGCTGCTGCCGGAGTTGCCTTTTCAGATCGTTGACCTGTTCGTCGAGTTTCCTGAGCGGCTGATGTACGTGGCCGAGACCCGGCCGGATATGAGCGATTGAGCGGCGGCCGGTGGAAGCCAAACCCGCGGCCGAGTCTCGCATCGTCCTATCTCAGCTGATGGGCCCCGGCTCGGCTAACCTGTTGGGCAACGTACATGGCGGCATGATCATGAAGCTGTGCGATGAGGCCGCCGGCATGGCCGCCAGCCGGCACGCCCGCCGGCCGTCGGTCACCGTTGCCCTGGACTCGATGACTTTTCATTCCCCGGTTCACATCGGCCACTTGGTGACGGTGACGGCCGAGGTGACCTGGACCGGCCGGACGTCAATGGAGACGCGGGTCGTCGTGCAGGCCGAGGACGTCTTAACTGGGCAGACCAGCCACACCAACACAGCCTACTTCGTTTACGTCGCTTTGGGGCCGGACGGCCGGCCGGTGCCCGTGCCGCCACTCCTATGCACGACCGCGGAAGAGAAGGCGCGCTTCGAGCGGGCGGCCGAGCGCCAGGCCGAGCGGCTGCGGCGGCGTGAGCAGCCCCAATTGTGACCGGGCTGGCCCTGCGCCTGGGCCTGACGGCGGCTCTGGCCGGCTATTTCATGGTGTGGTTCCCGCAACCGGCCGTGGGCCTCTCCCTCGTCGGACTTGAGCTTGGCGAGTGGTCGAAATTTGTGCCGGCCGTGGCGGCCGGCCAGATCACCCCCGGCCGAACCCTCTTTTACGCGCCGCCCCTGGCGCTTGGCATGGCCCTTGCATTGTGGGCGCTGCCCTGGCGGCCCGCTCGCTGGCAAGGCTGGCTGGCGCGTGCCCTGGGCGCGGCCATGGCTTTGCTTGCCGCGCCATCGCTTGAGTCGATTCTCGAGGAGCCAGCCGTTGTCTGGCTGCCACGGCTGGGGTTAGTCGGCCTGGTAGCTGCGGCGGCGCTGGTAACCGCGTGGCTGCCGGCCGGGCTGAGGGCGGCCGGGTTGCGCTGGCGTTGGCCGCTGCTGGCGGGCCTGGCAGCAGCCGGGGCGCTGCTGCCTAGCTGGGCATACCTGGCGATGCGGCCGGCCATTGGCGAGTTGATGGGCCAGCCGGTCGGCTTCGGGCCCGGCTTCTGGCTCAATGGGCTGGGATTTGGACTCGTGGGCCTGGTCGCCATCCGGCAGGCCAGAGCCATGTGGGCCCTAAATTCCCAGGCCGGCCGGCGGGCAGCCGGGGCTGCTCCCGCTGGCCCTGCCCCTGATCATTACGAGGGCCGATGATACGAAAAGACGAGGCAAGGCCTCGTCTTTGTCCAAATTCGGAGAGCGGTGGGCGGTTAAGGTGCCATTACCTGGCGCCGGTCATGTGGGTGTCAATATAGCCGACCGCCTCGCCGACAGTGGTGATCCTTTGGGCCTCTTCGTCCGAGATTTCGCCCTCGAACTCCTCCTCAAAGGCCATTATTAGCTCAACCAGGTCGAGCGAATCGGCATCCAGGTCCTCGCGAAAGCGAGCCTCAGAAACCACCTTGTCCTCCTCAACACCGAGCAAGTCCACAATGATCTTGCGCACACGACCTTCCGTATCGCTCATCGAAAACTCTCCTCTGCTTTAGTTTCCCAAAGGGCGGGGCAATTTTAGGACTGACCCTGGGATTGTCAAGGCGCGCCCCAGGTTGGCGGCCGCCGTCCGCCTACCCTATTAACCCGCCGCTTGCTTGGAAGTTGCGTCACGCTCGGCCAGCCAAACCGCTACGCCCAGGAGCAGGTAGAACGAGAAACCCAGGTCCACCAGGAAAAAGCTGTGATCCACCAGGCCATGCGCAAGCAGGTAAACGAAGGAGCCGACCAGGCCAACGGCAAGCGGCTGCCAGCGCGGGCCGGCCGAGCCGGGCAGCCGGGCTAGCAAGAGGCCGAAGGCGCCGAAAAGCCAGGCGCCGGCCAGGAAGCCCAACAACCCAAGCCTCGTCAGGAAGTCCAAGATGAGGTTGTGTGGATGGTTCAGGTCCGGTTCTTGCCAGGCGGCATCAAGGATATAGCGGCCGCGATACTCGTACAGGAAGTTGTCGAGCCCGACGCCGATGATGGGGTGATCGGCGATCATGTTCAGGCTGGAGCGCCACAGATGGAGCCGGTAGATACCGGTCGAGCCCTGTGGGTCAAGGCGGGCGGCAATAGCCGGGATTTGAAGCCCAATCAACAGCGCCAGCAGCCCAGCGGCGGCCGCGCCGACCAGCCAGGGCCAGACTCGGCCGCCGGCCGCGCGTCGCCCGAGCGAGAACACAACCAGAAGCGAGACAGGCAGCCCCAACAGCAGGGCGCCGCGGCTGTAGGTCAGCCCAAGGGCCAGGCCGATGGGGATCAGCAGCAGGGCATAGACCGAGCGCCGCCGGCCGCGGCCGAAAAGCGCCACGGCCGCAATCAAGGGCGTCATCCGGCCGAGATAGAGCGCCACGTTGTTGGGCGAGCCGTACACCGACCGTAGCCGCAGCAGGCCGCCCTCGGCCGTGATCAAGTTAGCGCCGATCACATATTGGACGAGGCCGATCAGGGCAACGAGTAGCCCGCCGGCCACGTAGGCGTCGAGCAGGGTCCACGCCTCGCGCTCCTCCAACCACAGCCAGCGCAGCAGCAAGTAAAACAGGAAGCCCTCAAGGACCAAGACGCGCCATTCGTTGGTGGCGACGTCCAGCTGCTTAGTGAACACCAAGGAGAGCGTGGCCACAGCCGTCAGCGCAAAGGCCGCCAGGTCCACCGCCCGCCAGGCCGGCCGGCGCTTGAGAAGCGCTGGCTGGCGGGTCCAGCCTCTGGCCGCCTGGAGCGCGCCGGCCGCGAGCGCCCCAGCGAGGGTAACCAAAGTAAAGACCTCTACCGGCGAAAAACGGTAACCCAGCATCGGCTTGGGCTTGACATAAAACGGCAGGCTGAAGGCGATCAGCGCCAGGCCCCAAGCCGGCCGCATGACGAGCAAAACGAACAGGCCGACCAGAGCGGCCGCATACACGAGGAAGGAGGGCGCAACATAGAAGAGCGAAGCGGCCGCGGCCGTCAGCGCAAGTTGGCCGCCGTCCCCCAACCGGCGGTAGAGCCCGGCGGCTTGCTCGCCCCAGGTGAGCCAGCCGGCCAGGGCGACGATTGCGGCCGCGGCCGCCGCGAGCGCCATTTGCTCGGTCCGGCGCAGGCGCTCGAAGCGCCGCCGCACCCAGGCACCGGCCCGCCCCCAATCAGCCCTTAGGCCAAACAACACGGCCAGCACGACGAAAACGGCGGCTGCGGCCGCCAGCGCCAGGCGAGTGTAGTCGTAGCTCAATCGCTCCGGCCGGTAGCCGACGGCAAAGCCTTTCAGGGACCATTGGTCGGTGCTGTGAAGCGCCACCAGCTCCAGGACGTGCTCGGCCGGGGCCAGCCCGCTGGCCACCAAAACCGTTTCGGCGAATTCGCGCGCCTTTTCGGGCGAATTGAGCACCAGCGCAGCCCCAATGTCGTCCTGGGGCAGGACATTCGCTGGCCGGCCGTCAATCGTGACGTAAAAGCGGGCATTGAATGGGCCGCGGCGCACCAGGATGCCCACGTCCGTGCCCCAAAAGCGCAGCCGGAGGCTGTCCTGGGCGCGGCCGACGTCGGCCCCGAAATCGCGCGCGAAGCGCCAATCGCCGGTGTATGTCTGGGCGGGCGCGTTCTGGGTCGCAGGATGGAAGCCGGGATAGGCCACGGCCGGGCCGGAAGCGACGTCTGCAAGCCTGGCGACCGCGGGCCGGCCGGCGATGCTGAAGCCCCACCAGGGGTCGTCGGCCGGCCGGTTGGGCTCCCAGTTTTCCAGGAACATCAGGCCCATCCAGGGCCATTCGTAACGCGCTCGCTCCAGCCCACCGGCCGTCCATTGGGCCTGGCTGGCGCGATCCACCTGGCCCCAGATCGACGGATCGCCTTCCCAGCCGGCCGGCAGGCTGTTCCAACCCCAGTTGGCCGCCCAGACCGCCTGGCTGTGATCGCCATTTTGCTCCATTATTTCGCGCAACAGGATTGCCCGGCTGAAATTAAGCACTGATATGTCCGCCCTGCGGTCGTGGGGGCCACTGTCAAAGCCATACGGTTTGGCGGCAACGACGTCGAAGGCCGGCGCGGCGCCAGACTCGTATAGGGCAGCCAGGAAGGTCGTTTCGGCCAGGTTGTCTGGGCCTTGCTCGACGGTCGGCGCCAGGGGCGCGGCAACAATGAAGGCGGCCGCGTCGGCCGCCCAAATTGCATCCGCTGCGGCCGAAAGGAGGGCGGCATATTCGGCCGGATTGGGGGAGCGGCCGCCCCAGTGTGCGCCCAAGTTTGGCTCGTCCCAAATGATGTAGTAGTCCACTTGCTCGGCGTAACGGCCGGCAAATTCGCCGGCCCAGGCGGCGTACTCGCCGACGTCGGGTGGGCTGAACCCGGTGACCGGATCGCCGTCCAGAAGGGGAACCACCTCCAGGCCGGCCGCCTCAACGGCCGCCAGCCAGTCGTCGCTCTGCTTCCAGTTGAAGGGCTGCTCAAAATAGAATGACTGTTTGACGGCCGTGGCCCCGGTCGCCTTGATTTCATCCAGGACGCCGGGCAGTTCTTCCGGCCGGTAGCGCTCCAGGTATACATTCATGCCCAGCCGTGCCCCACCGTGATTGACAATGCCGGGCAATTCGCTGGGGATACCTCGGGTCATGAAGCCGCGCTGCTGGCGCAGCGCGCCCAGCCGCAGCACGCATAGCAGGGCGAGGACCAGCCAGGCGCCACTCAGGAGTGGCGTGCGGCGAATTGCAGACAAGCGGGCACCGGGATGGTTCGGGACGAGTCGGGCTGGGCTAGGAGGGGTCGGCCAGGGCGCCGGCCGCGAGTTGGTTGAGCGCCCGGCCGTAGGGCGCCCAGGTCGGGTTGCTGGCAGCGCTGTCACTGGGCGTTAGGCGCCGGGCCAGGTTGTCCTCGAGGTTGAATAGGTAGAGGCCATCGTCGTAAACGAAGGCAATCATGAGCCCATCTGGCCCCCAGGCGAGCACGTTGGCCTCGCGCGGAAAGCGGCTGGTTTCGCCGGCGGACGGATAGATCTGGCGCGCGTTGCTGCCGTCGCGGTCAATAAGCCACAGGGTGTAGTTGCTGGACTGGCTTTCAAGCGGCGCGGCAGCCCGCAGCAAGGCGATGCGGCTGTCCGAGCCGTCTGGCGGCGACCAGAACGGATGGCTCCAAATGCCGCTCAGCTCCATGAAGGGCAATCGCAGGCCGTCGCTCAGGCGCGCCACCCAGAGGTCGAAACGGCCGCTGTCGGCGTCCTCACCGGCGTGCCGGCTGTAGGCCAGGAACTGGCCATCGGGCGACCAGGCCAGGCTGGGCAGCCAGACCCAGTCGGCCCGCGTGTTGTACTCGAAAAAAGTGTCCAGGCGCGTGCGCTGGACCTCTGCTTCCTCAACTGTGGTGTCAATTAGCCCCACCTCATTGGCGTGGCTATAGGCGATGTAGCGCCCCTGCGGCGACCAGGCGTAGTTGCCACCCCACCAGGCATAGGTGGCGTGGTAGGACTCGACGACCTGTTCCGGCCGGAACTCAACCTCGGCGTTGGGCGGCAGGTCGCCGATCCACAGGTCGTTGTTGGCCTCCCAGCCAGGCAGGAGCTCTGTCTTGACGCCGGTGCTAAGGGCGATTTGCGGCTGACCGAGCCGATCCGGATTCCAGCCCGCCCACAGGACGTTACTCACCCCAAGCGGCCGGGCTTCGACGCCGCGCCGGGTGCCAATTACCCACAAGCTGTTGAACGTTGACGCCCCATCCTCGAGCCGCGTGAAGAGCAGGTGAGCGCCGCTCGGCGAGAGAGCAAACACGCGTCGGTCGAGGTCGGCGCCGGTGGCAAGCTGCTCGGGCACATTACTGGCACCGCGAAAAACGACGCCGACGTTGTTGCTGACAAAGGCCAGCAGGCCGGGAAATGGCACGCTTCCCGGGTCGGCGCCCACGCCGATCATGACGATCTCGTCCTGGGCCTCCGTCACCGTCTCGACAGCCAACTCTTGCCGGCCGAATTCCAGGCCGTCGTGATAGATGATGCGCACCGAGACCGCCTGGCTTCCCGGCTGGCCTGCCTGAATGATGATTGGGGGATCGTCGCGACTCATGGACTCATTGCGCACCACGCGCCGGCCGAAAGGCAGCCGCTGCTCAATTACCTCCACGCTTGCGGTCACTCGCACCAGGCGCACCTCCAGGTCGTCGCTGAGTGGCGTGAACAGGGGCGGATCGACAATGTCGGCCTCGGCCGGCTCGAGGCCAAGATCGGCCAACAGCTCGCGCACGTTGGCGGCGTGCGTCGTTAGCTGGCGCGTCTCACCGCCGGCCGTCAGCTCGACCTCGAAGCCGCCACTGGGGCCGGCCGGCAGCCGCGCGCCGCAGGCGACCAGGGCGAGCGCGGCGAAGGCACCTGCCAGCCAGGCCCTTAAATGCGTGGCGGATAGGCGATGCGGAGGCCAATGAGCAGCCATGGTGGGCGGCCGGTGAGGCACAATCCGGCCGGCGGCGCTATTGGCCGTCCTTGACAGTCGGCGCGCCGCGCCAGAGCTCGGCGATCTGCGGCGGCAGTGAGTCGGCAACGCGCCGCTCCAGGTCGCTTTCGATCAGCGCTTTCAGGCCCCCAAAAACGGCCCGGATGGGAAGTACCGCAAATTCGTCATCGGTATTCCCGCTCCGCCGGCCGACGGCCGTGCTAAACTCGACCAAAGTCTGGTACTTGTTGCGAAAGTGGAGCAGCCAGAAGATGTCAGTCAGATCGGCGCCCAGCTCTTCGGGCAGCGCCCTGGCTAACGAGCGCTTGGTGCGGCCGCCCAGGCTCATGCCAAGCGTCTTTAGCACGGCCGCGCTCCAGCGGCGGGCGTGTTCCTTGGTCGGTAGGCTGCCGGCCTCCTTGACGTAGCGGTAATAGCCGTTCAGTCCGTCCGAATCCTGCATCTGGGCCGCCACTGAACCGTCGGTTGCATCGGAAAGTTTTACCCCGCCGGCCGGCGGGCGTCAAGCGGTGCAGGAGGGGGCTTGGCCTCGCCGCTAGCCTGAGAGATGCTTTGACTGCGCCCAGCGGCCAGCGTATACTTGGTTGTTTGCTGCTCAATAGGAATCCAAAGCCAAACTTGGAGTAATCGAGGAAAGGATATGGCGGAAAGAGTAACTGTAGCGGCCGAACCACGCGAAATGGCCGCCGCTAGCCCAACTCAACTTAGACGGCAGGGCTGGGTGCCGGCTGTGATCTACGGCCAGGGCGAAAACCTGCACGTGCAAATTGAGAACCTGACGCTGCGGCGCGCCCTGCGCGAAGCAGGCACGAGCCGGCTTATTGACATCACGCTGGGCAACGGCAAGCGCACCGTCCTGGCCAAGGAAATCCAGAGCCATGCCACCCGCGGCAACTTGCTGCACGTTGACTTTTATGAGGTCAATTTGAAGGCCAAGATCGCCGTCGCGGCCGAGCTGGTGGCCACGGGCGTGTCGGCCACAGCCACGGCCGGCTTGGGTACCACCCCGCTGCTGCTCCACTCGATTGAGATCGAGGCAAAGCCGGAAGATCTGATTTCGGAGATCAGCGTCAATTTGGCCCTGATCGAGACGGAAGAGGGCGTGATTCACGTCCGCGATCTGGAAGTGCCGGCCAGCGTGACCATCTTGACCGACCCGGATACGATAGTGGCGCGTTTCGAATACCTGGCCGAAGAGGTCGAAGAAGAGGAAGAGCAGGCCGTCGAAGAGCCAGAGGCCGAGGCTGTGGAAGTCATTGGCCGGGGCCAGAAAGAGGACGAGTTCGAGGAATAGGCTTGAGTGGCCGGCCGAGGCGACTCGACTAGGTTCAAAGCAAAAGGGCTGGACGATTTCTCCGGCCCTTTTTTACACCTGCGATGAACCGTCTAGGCCACGTTCTGGCGCTTGGCGCCGTTCTGTTGGCGGCCGCCTGGCTGCGCCTCACCCATCTGGATTGGGACGGCTATTACCATTACCATCCCGACGAGCGTTACCTCGGCCTGGTCGCCACCACGATTGAGGCGCCCCGGGACTGGGCGGCCGCTTTTAGGCCCCACCAGAGCCCTTTCAATCCATTTTACTGGGCGCCTGGGGCTGTCAGCCCCGGCATCGTCGTGGAGCAGGATGAGCCGCGCCGCTTTGCCTACGGGCACCTTCCCCTGTACCTGGGGGTGGCCTTCGGCCGGCTGCTGGAGTCAGTTGGGCCAGATCTGGCGCGCCGGCTGCCCTCCAACTGGCTGCTGACCCGCGACCTGCTGAACGGCGCCGGCCGGATCGAGTTTCACTACCTGACGGCCGCCGGTCGGGCGCTAACAGGCCTGGTGGACGTGGCGACGGTTGGGCTGACCTACCTCATCGGCCGCTGGGCGTTCCGGCCGGCGGTTGGCCTGTTGGCGGCGGCGCTGCTGGCCGTCAACGTGATGCACATTCAGTTGGCCCACTTCTTCACCGTTGACCCGTATCTGACATTTTTTGTTACTCTGGCGCTGGCCTTCATGCTGCTGGCCCTCAGCCGGCCGCACCGCTCCGGCCTCTTCTTCTTGCTGGCGGGCGCAGCCGCCGGGCTGGCCGTCGGCTCCAAATTTACGGCCGTGCTGTTGGTCGTACCCTTGGCCGTGGCCGCCTGGCTGACGCCGGACGTTTCGAGGCGACGACAAGGCCTGGCCTTCGCAGGCGCGCTGGCGGCCGGCCTGCTGGCCTTTGGCCTGACCAACCCGTTCGCCTTTCTGGACCTGACCTGCAATGCCGTGACGCCGGCCTTTGCGTTGGGACCGATCGCAGTGCCCGCGCTGGACTGGCGCTCCTGTTACTTGCAAAATGTCTCCTCGCAGGCGCTTATGGTGCGCGGGGTGAGCGACGTTCCCTTCGTGCGCCAGTACGCCAGCACGCTGCCATATCTTTACCATCTGGAGATGCAGCTGAAATGGGGCATGGGGCCAATTTTGGCCCTGGCGGCCTTCGCTGGCCTAACCTGGGCCTCGTTGCGCGCCTTGCGCAGCGGCTGGCTGGAAAACCTTAGGCGGCGCGCCTGGCCGGCCGGCCTGCCCCGGCGCGAAGTTGTGCTGTTGGCCTGGGCGCTGCCGTTTCTGCTCAGCACCAGCGCGCTCCAAGTCAAGTTTATGCGCTATCTGCAGCCGGTGACGCCAATTTTGATGGTTTACGCGGCCGCCGTCCTGCTCAGCCTGCGGCCGGGCTGGCTGCGCGGCCTGGCGGCCGGCCTCACGCTGCTGACGACGGCCGGCTACGCGCTCGCCTTCGCCAACATGTATCAGGCGCCTCACCCCTGGCTGGCGGCCTCGCGCTGGATATTCCAGAACGCCGAGCCTGGCACGACGATCACGGCCGAGGCCTGGGACGATCCCCTGCCCGACAACATTGAACTGGGCGGCGCGTTGCAGCGCCGCGACCAGTTCGAGCTCAAGACGGTGAACTGGCTCAGCGGGACGGGCGAGGCCGACAACAGCGCCAAGCTGATGGGCAATTTGGAGATCCTGGCCGAAAGCGATTACCTGGTGCTGGCGTCAAATCGCAACTACGGCGTCATCCCGCGCTTGCCCGGCCGCTACCCGTTGTCGAGCCAATACTATCCCCGCCTGATGGACGGCTCGCTGGGCTTTGAAGCGGTACACGTGGTCGGCAGGGCGCCTAACCTGTGGGGCTTCCAGCTCAAGGGCGACACTTTCGCCTGGCCTGGCCTGAATGCGCCGCCCCTGGTGAGCCAATATCTGGAATCCTGGCCGGGCCTGGTCATCGGCCGGGCAGACGAGAGTTTTACGGTCTACGACCATCCGCTGACGATAATATTCGAGAAGGTTGAAGTCCTCTCGGCGGCCAAGATGGCGGCCGCCTTTGAGGGCGTAGGCGCGGATGCGCTCCCGTAGCTACCTTTACCTGACGGTCTTCGTGGCCGGCATGACGACGCTGGCGGTGGAGTTCACCACCAGCCGGATGCTCCAGACCGTCTTCGGCACCTCAAACATCGTCTGGGCCAACGTCATCGGCCTGGTATTGCTCTTCCTGACGCTGGGTTATTTCATCGGCGGCCGGCTGGCCGACAGGGCGCCAGCGGCCGGCAGCTTTTACTGGCTGGTGACGGCGGCCGGTTTCTGCGCGGTCTTCTTTCTGCTGCTCACCAGCGTCGTGCTGCGCGCGGCCGCCAGCGCTCTGGCGGCGCTGAACGTCGGCGCCCTCCTGGCCTCCCTGGCAGTCGTGTTGCTGGCGCTGGCGCTGCCGATTACGCTGCTGGGCACAATCTC
This sequence comes from Promineifilaceae bacterium (SeqCode), assembly GCA_050696115.1. GTDB lineage: Bacteria > Chloroflexota > Anaerolineae > Promineifilales > Promineifilaceae > UBA11865. Next base: position 13,679 of record JBOGUG010000300.1, read on the forward strand.
CCCCTTCGCGGTGCGCCTGGCCGTGCGCGACGTGGCCGAAGCCGGCCGGGTGAGCGGCCGGATCTACGCCGTCTCTACCTGGGGCAGCCTGCTTGGCACCTACCTGCCCGTGTTGGTGGTTATTCCGTTGGCCGGCTCGCGTGCGGCCGCCGTCCTGTTTGGCTCGCTGCTACTGGTAATTGGATTGGGAGGACTGTGGCGATCGCGACGCCGCTCGGCCGCTCGCGCGCTGGCGCTGCCCCTGATTCTGGCCGGGCCGGTGGCCCTGTGGAGCCAGGGGCCGCTCAAGGCGTACCCCGGCCAGATTTTTGAGGCGGAATCCAGTTACAATTACATCCAGGTTATCCGGGCCGGCGACTGCAACTATCTGCTGCTGAACGAGGGCCAGGCCTACCACTCGTACTACTGCGATGGCGGCCGCGTGCCACGCATCTCGGTTTGGAGCATTATGCTGGCCGGGCCGGCCTTCAACGACCCGGCTGCCTATCGGCCGCCGCACAATCTGGCCGTGATCGGGCTGGCGGCCGGCACCGTCGCCAAGCAGTTCAGCCAGGCCTATGGCCCGCAGCCAATTGACGGCATTGAGCTGGACCCGGCCATTGTTGACGCCGGCCGGCGCTACTTCGCCATGGACGAGCCAAACTTGCGCGTCATCGTCGGCGACGGCCGCTTCCAGCTAAACCGGTTGAACAGGCGATATGACCTCATTACGCTGGACGCCTACAAGGTACCCTATATCCCTTGGCACATGACCACGCGCGAATTCTTTAGCGAGGTCAAGGCCTATTTGCGTGAGCAGGGCGTCCTGGCGATCAATGTCGGCCGCGTGCCCGGCGACCGGCGCCTGGTCAACGCCATCTCGGCCACGCTGCTGGAAGTGTTTCCCTCCGTGCACACCGTTGACGTACCGCTGGCGCTTAACACGATCCTGTTTGCCACGGTGCAAGATACGACTTCTTCTAACCTGACGACCAATCTCGCGGCGCTGGAGCCCCAAACCGAGCCGCTTTTGCGGGCCATCCTGACCACGGCGGCCGAAAACTTGACGCCCTCGATGGCCTCGGACGTGATCTTTACCGACGAAAGGGCAGCGGTGGAAACGATGATTGATTCCATTGTGATCGGCTATTTCCTGCGTGAAGGGCCGGCCGGACTACCTGGCCTGCCCGTGCCTGAATAACATGCCCCGAGCTGCAATGGATCGCCCCACCTCCGCCTCCCCCCTCGGCTGGCTGATCAGCCTGTTGCTGCCGTTCTGGCTGGCCACAGGCGTACTGCTGCTGCTGATCGTTTGGGAGCAGCCAAGTTATCCCGAATTCGAGTACGGCCGCATCCCGCCTGACGCCCTCGGCCTGACGGGCGCACAGCGCCTGGAGCTGGCCGAGGCAACGCTGGCCTATCTGCGCCGGCCGGAGCCGGCCGACCAGGCGATCATCGCCCTGGAAGCGCTGCGGCTGCCCGGCGGCCGGCCGCTGTATACGCCGCGCGAAATCGGACACATGTTGGACGTGAAGCGCCTGGCGGATATCTTCCGCAAGGTTTTTTGGGGGCTGAGTTTGGCTGTGGCGGCCGGCCTGATCCTGTTGCTGGGACGGGCCGCAATGCGCCGCGCCGCCTACCAGGCGCTGGCGCGCGGCGGGCTGCTGACCGTCGGCCTGTTGGGCCTGCTCATCGTGCTCATCCTGATAGCCTGGAACGGCGTCTTCGTCACCTTCCACGCGTTGCTCTTCCCGCCCGGCACCTGGACGTTTCTCACTACGGATTCGCTAATCCGCCTCTTTCCAGAGCAGTTCTGGTTCGACTTTGGCCTGATCTGGACGGCCGGCGTCCTGTTGGCCGGAGCGCTGGCGGTCGTGATTGGCTATTTACTCCTGCGCCTGAGCGGGCCGGGAACGATGGTCATTACCCGGGGCGGCCGCTAAGAAAGGCCAGCAAACGGTTCAGAAGCCGGCCCGCTGGGCGGCCGCTGCCACCGCTTCGTCTGCCAACCGGCCGGCATCGGCCTCCAAATGCTCCAGCTCGCTCGTCCAGCCCACGCTTAAATCCGGCCGCTCAAGGCCAACCGCGTTGACGCGCACGTTCAGCGCGGCCACGCGCACGGCCGCCTGCGCCATGACAGCCGCGGCGGCCGCGTCGGTGGCGGCGTTCTGGTTCCCGATCTGGGCGATCTCCAGCGCCAGTTCGGCCGCCTCTCGGCTCAGGCGGGCGACCCCGAGCGGCACCTCGGCGGCTCGGATCGTGGCGGCCTCAATTGCCTGGCTGCGGGCTTGCTCGTCGGCCGACTTGTCTTTCCAGGCGGCCATGAGGCCTTCAAAGGCGGCCGCGTCCTGCCGAATCGCTGCCGTCAACTGCTGCCCCAGGCCGGCCGCCGCCTGGAGGACGGCTTGGGCGCGCTCTTCCGCTTCCGCGTACTTTTTGCGGCCGATCGTGAGGCGGGCCACCATCTGCGTCAGGGCGGCCGCCAGGGCGCCGGCAAGCGCCGCCACCGAGCCACCGCCGGGGGTCGGCGTCCCAGCCGCCGTGGCCTCCAAGAAGTCGTACGGGCTGATGTCGCCCGCCGTTTCAGCCGCCAGTTGAATTTCCAGCACCTGATCATCACTCAGGCCGTCGAGCTGCAGATACCAGCGGGCGGCGTCCAGGAGTGCCTTTTGGGGTGTCAGGCCGACCAACTCAGCGTGGGTGATGCTCAGCCCATGGCGGGCTGCCTCGCGCCGAACCAGCTCCTGCGCCCGGTGGATGGGCGTCTTGCTGAAGTCGGTCAGGTTCATGCTCACCTGGGCCTGGCCGTCCACCAGGAAGCCAAGGGCCTGAACTTCGCGCAGGCCCCCGCTGCTGTAGCGCACTGCCTTGGCGATCGCCTTGGCAGCCTCAACCCGGTCGCTGTTCAGATAGATGTTGTAGGCGATCAGGTAGGGGCGGACGCCAATGACAGTCGCGCCCCACGGCCGGGGCTCGGCCGGGCCGAAATCAGGCCGGCGGGCTGGGTCTGAGGCAACCTCTGTCTTCCAGGCCTCATACTGGCCGCGGCGGATGTCGGCCAGCTTCTGACGCTCCGGCCGGCTGGCAGCCGCGCCGTATAGGTAGACGGCGATGCCCAACTCGTCGCCTACACGCTGGCCCAAGCGCTGGGCTAGGGCCACGCACTCTGCTTCAGTCACGCCCGCGACGGGGACGAAAGGGCAGACGTCGGTGGCCCCAATGCGTGGGTGCTCGCCCTCGTGCTCGTCCAGGTTGATGAGCTCGGCCGCCTTGGCAATGGCGCGGAAAGCCGCTTCTTCGGCCGCCTGCGACCGGCCGGCAAAGGTCATCACCGTGCGGTTGTGGTCGCGGTCTGAGCTGATGTCCAGCAGGCTGATGCCGGCCGTCTCGCGAATGGCGGCCGCGATGGCCTCGATGACCTCCGGCCGGCGGCCGTCGCTGAAGTTGGGCACACACTCGACAAGTTGCTGCATGGGGTACCTGCTCCGCCAGGTTGATAGCCGCGGCCGATTCTAGCGGAATCAGGAGGCGGCGCAAAAGCAGCTATAATCCCGGCCCATGCGCCGCGCCAAAGTCCTGGGCAAGGTTTCAGTCTTCGTCACCCGCGGCAGGGGCGAGGCGGCCGAGCTGCTGCTGTTCCGCCACCCCACTGCCGGCATCCAGCTGCCGGCCGGCACGCTTGAGCTGGGCGAGACGCCGGAGCAAGCTGCTCGGCGCGAGGCGCTCGAGGAGACGGGGCTGGACACGCTTAGACTGCGCGCCTACCTTGGCAGCCGGCCGGAGATCTTGCCGGCCGGCGAAAGGCGGCTGCTGCGGGCAAGCAAGTTGTTCGACCAACCCTCGTTTGACGCCTCCTCCCAGGGCCAGCTTCTTACCCGCGGCATGGCCGTCATTGTCAGCGAGGCGGTGAACGGCTTTTGCGCGGTCGAGGTAGACGGCCAGGTGGGGCCGCTTCACGGCCGAAAAGGCTATGTGCGTCGCAGCCTGCTGACCGACCAGGTTGAGCGCCACTTCTACCATTTTGAGCCGGCGCAGCAAACGCCGGCCACCTGGGAGGTCGAGACGGACGGCCACATTTTCCGGCTGTTTTGGGCCCCGCTCACGCCTCGGCCGAGCCTCCATCCGGCCCAGCAAGGCTGGCTGGATGCACATTATCAGCGCCTGCTATAATCTCAGGCGTTCGGCCGGCTCCGACGCCGCACCCTAAAGGCCTTGTCATGCGACAACGCGATCTTGCTTTGCTGGCGCTCATCGCCCTGTTGGTAGCGGCCGCCCTCTGGATGGTGGCCAATCCGGCCTATCCGCTCCAGCGCGGGCTCGACCTTCAGGGCGGCCTACAGGTGCTGCTAGCGGCCGACGTGCCGGCCGAGCGGCAGGTGGAACCGGGCGATTTAGACACGGCCCGCCAGATCATCAGCGAACGCGTCAACGCGCTCGGCGTGGCCGAGCCGCTGGTGCAGGTGGAGGGAGACCGGCGCATCCTGGTCGAGCTGCCTGGCGTGGGCGATCCCCAGCAGGCCATCAGCCTAATTCAGGAAACCGCCCTGCTCGAATTCGTTGACACCGGCCAGGAGTCACTGCCGCCCGGCCTATGTGTGCGCACCTCGCTTAACGACGGGCTGTCGCGCTGCGAGGAGGGCGAGGGCCAGGAGGGCCTGCCCGACCCGCCGACCTACGAGACCATCATGACCGGCAGCGGCCTGCAAAGCGCCAGCGCGACCTCAGATCAATTCAACCAATACTTTGTGTCCTTTGAGCTTACAGAGGGCGCGGCCGATCGCTTCGAGGCCTACACCCGTGAGCATTTGGGCGAATTCCTGACCATTGTGCTGGACAAGCAGGTGGTCTCCAGCCCTCAGATCAACGGCGTCATCCGCGAGGCGGGCGAGATCAGCGGCCAATTTACGCTGGAGGAGGCCCAGCAGTTGGCGCTCCAGCTGCGCTATGGTAGCCTGCCTATCCCCTTGCGGATTGAGAGCACGCGCCTAATTGGGGCCACTCTGGGCGAGGCGTCGGTGGCCGCCAGCATCGAAGCGGGCGTCATCGGTGTCTCGATTGTCCTCTTGTTTATGCTCGTCTATTACCGTTTGCCCGGCGCGCTGGCCGACATCGCCCTGGTCGTCTATGCCTTGCTCAATATTGCGGTTTTCAAGTGGCTGGCCGTGACCCTTACGCTGCCGGCGATCACCGGCTTCCTGCTCTCCACCGGTATCGCCGTGGACGCCAACATCTTGGTCTTCGAGCGCATCAAGGAGGAGCTGCGCCACGGCCGGACGCTGGGCGACGCCATCGAGCTGGGCTTTGAACGCGCCTGGACCTCGATCCGCGACGCCAACATCGCCACCCTGGTCATCTGCTTCATCCTGTGGTTCTTCGGCCGCAGCTTCGGCGCGAGTATGGTACAGGGCTTTGCCCTGACGCTGGCCATCGGCGTAACCCTGAGCATGTTTACGGCCGTGACGGTGACCCGCTCTCTGGTGCGCCTGACGCTCGGCCGGGCCGAGGGCTGGCTGCGCGGCCGGCGCTGGCTGCTGGCAACTTGAGCGAGCATGATTGATTTCGTTGGGCGGCGCCGCCTCTATTTCTCGATTTCCGCGCTGGCGATTGCCGTCGGGCTGGGCGCTATGCTGCTGTCCTGGCTCCGCACAGGCGCGCCGCTGCGCTTGGGGGTGGATTTTCGCAGCGGCACCCGTTTCGAGATCCAGTTCGAGGGCCCGGCCGAGGAAGACGCCATTCGCGAGGTTATCAACGGCCTGGGCTTCACCAACCCGGCCATCACGTCGTTGGGCGACCCCGAAAGCAGGACGACGTGGCAGGTGCGGACGGAATTTGTGGCCCCGGAGCAGGCTGGCGCCGTCGTGGACGCGCTCGATGCGCGCATTGCGCCGGTGGACAGGGCCGCTACCTCGGTCGAAAGCGTCAGCCCGGCCGTCGGTTCGGAGGTTACCCGGGCCGCGCTGGTCGCCGTGGCTGTGGCGGCCGTCATTATCCTGTTTTACATTATGTTCAGCTTTCGCCAGGTGCCCAATTCGTTTCGTTACGGGGCCTGCGCCGTGGTGGCCATGCTGCACGACCTGCTCATTATCTTCGGCTTTATCGCTCTGATGGGGCTGTTGCTGGGCTGGGAGGTGAACACGCTCTTCCTGACGGCCGCCCTGACCGTGGCCGGCTTTTCGCTTCAGGACACGATCGTGGTCTTTGACCGCATCCGGGAGAACAGCCGCAAGCGCCCGAACGAGCGCTTCGAGCTGACCGTCAACCGCTCGCTCATGGAGACGCTGCACCGCTCCTTGGCGACCCAGCTGAACGCCATGTTTGTGCTGGTTGCCATCCTCTTGTTTGGCGGCGAAACGATCCGGCCGTTCATCGCCGTCCTGTTCGTCGGGCTGCTGAGCGGCACCTATAGCTCGCTGTTTAACGCCGTCCCGCTCTTGGTTTCATGGCATAAGGGCGAGTTGCCACTGGTGCGGTCGGCCTAGGAGTGAATTCGTGCGTTCAGTCGTTACTTGCCTTGTGAGCCTCATTTCCCTGCTGGTGGCCTGCCAGGGCGTCGCTACGCCGACGTCGGGCGCGCCAACCGCGGCCGGGCCAGCCGGCAGCCCGCCACTGGCGCCAACGCCCCCTGTGCTGCCCACCCTGCTGCCGAGC
>JBOGUG010000301.1:0-1151 GCA_050696115.1 Promineifilaceae bacterium (SeqCode)
CGGGCTCAGCTTGTAGGGGCCGGCACAAGGGCCTGCCCCCGGCCGGCGGCCGCGGTTAGTCGAGACGGCGGCCGGCCGGGCTCTCGCTGGCGGATGGCCCCGCCCAGTTTCTGAAAGGCTTCCATGAAAATCGTAGTTGATCGTCAGGCGGGCCCGCTGCAGGTTGATGCCCTCGCCGGCGGCGTCGTGCTGGACAGGCTGGCGCAAAGCGTGGCCGAGGACAAAATAGGCCGGGCCTGCGGCCGGCTAGAGCGGCGAACGGTCCCTGCCTAGACAACCCCTGGACCATGCCGTAAAATCTGCCGCCGGCTGCTATCGGGCGCCTCTATGGAGTTAGGCGTCGCCAGCGCCTACTCGTGCCGGCCCTGGGCTACAACTGAGGAGAACCATGGCCAAGGCCAACGACAATTCCAGCGCCGCTAACCTGGGCTTCGAGCGTGAGCTCTGGGCCGCGGCCGACGCCCTGCGCAACAACATGGACGCGGCCGAATACAAGCATGTCGTCCTCGGCCTCATCTTCCTCAAGTACATTTCCGACGCCTTCGAGGAGCAACACGCCCGCCTGGAAGCCGAGAGAGAGGAGGGGGCCGATCCCGAAGACCCCGACGAGTACAAGGCGATCAACGTTTTCTGGGTACCCACAGAGGCCCGCTGGTCGCACCTCAAGGACAACGCCAAGCAGCCGATCATCGGCCAATTAATGGACGACGCTATGGTGGCTATTGAGCGCAAGAACCCCACGCTGAAAGGGGTGCTGCCCAAAGATTACGCCCGGCCGGGCCTGAACAAGCAAAGCCTGGGCCAGGTAATTGACCTGGTCAGCAACATTGGGCTGGGCGACGAACACAGCCGCTCTAAGGACATCCTCGGCCGGGTCTATGAATACTTCCTGTCGCAGTTTGCCAGCGCCGAGGGCAAGAAAGGCGGCCAGTTCTACACCCCGGCCTCCGTGGTGCGCCTGCTGGTGGCAATGCTGGCCCCCTATCAGGGCCGGGTTTATGACCCCTGCTGCGGCTCCGGCGGCATGTTTGTCCAGAGCGAGAAGTTTATCGCCGCCCATGGCGGCCGTATCGGCCAGATCAGCGTCTACGGCCAGGAGTCGAATTACACCACCTGGCGGCTCGCGCACATGAACCTCGCTATCCGCGGCA
>JBOGUG010000302.1:0-6557 GCA_050696115.1 Promineifilaceae bacterium (SeqCode)
GGGCACTTCCAGCACAAAGAAGGTGCAGCGCTGGCCGTCGAGCATGCGCGAGGCCAGGCGCGGGTCGAGCTCCTCAATCGGCACGGCCGTGGTGATGACCGTCGGCAGGCGGGCGCTGTAGCGGTAGTTGAACAACTGGTACAGCTTCTCGCGCGCCCAGGCGGTGGCGCTCTCCGTGCCCAAGTCGTCCAAAATCAGCAGCGGCGCGCCCTTGATCTCGTCGAAACGCTTGTCGTAGCGCACGCTGCTGGCCGGGTTGTAGGTCGCCCGCAGGTGGTCGAGCAGGTCGGGCACCACCACGAACAGCACCGGCAGGTTGTCCTTCTGGCTCACCTGGTTGGCGATGGCGGCCGCCAGGTGGGTCTTGCCGTTGCCGTAGGCCACGCTGCTCAGCACCAGCCAGTCCTTGGGCTCGGCGGCGAACGCCCTGGCCGTCTCCAGCGCCCGGCGCAAATTGTCGGCCTGGGCGGCTGGCAGCTCGCTCTCGCGCCGGCTGAAGGTGGCAAAGCTCTTGTCGGCGTGCAGCGTCAGCGACGACAGCTCCGACTGCTCCTGGGCGCCAGCCCGGCGGAAGTCGGGCGCCATGATCGGCACCACCTCCACCATGGACGGGTCGGCCATGCGCGAGCGAATGCGGATCTCGATGGCCTCCAACTCTTCATTGGTGGTGACCACCGTCGCCAGGCGGTTGTTGTACCGGTGGTTGAAGATCTGGTAAAGCTTCTCCTGGGCCCATTCGGTGTTGCTCTGGGTGCCCAGGTCGTCCAGGATGAGCAGCGGCGCCCCACGCACCGCCTCGAAGCGCTCGTCGTAGCTGACGGGCGAGGCCGGGCTGTAGGTCGCGCGCAAATAGTCCAGCAGATCGGGCGTGTTGACGAACAGGGCCGGCTCGCCCCGGCCGATGACCTCGTTGGCGATGGCGGCCGCCAGGTGGGTCTTGCCGCAACCGTAGCCGCCCTTGAGCAGCAGCCAGCCGGCCGGCGCGGCCGCGAAGGCCCGGCTGCGCTCGAAGGCCGACTTCAGGTTTTGCTTCTGGGCCGGGGTCAGGCCGATGCCCTCGGCCATGAAATTCTGGAAGCGATGCTCTTGCAGCATGCCCAGTTGGCTGAGCTGCAGCAGCCGTTGGGCCCGGACGCCCTCCAGCTCGGCCTGGCGACAAACGCAGGCCACGGCCCGGCCGAAGGCAGGGTCGGCCGGCGGCAAGTCCGGCACCACAAAGCCCATCCCGCCGCAGTGGGGGCAATCTGGCTGGCCGGCTGGCCCGGCGCCGGCCGGCGATCCCCCGTTAGCGTTTGACGATGTGGCGATACTCTTCGGGGACTTGGCGCCCAAGCTCCTTTCGACTATCTCGCTGATTGCTCGCATCTCCTCTGCCTTCCAGCCGCCAGCGCTCCAGGATGGCGTCCACGTAGCGCCAGCGGCGGACGTTGTTTTGCACTGCCCGCTCGAACGCCTCTTCGATCCAATGCATCGGGTAGCTCTTCTCTGCGTCGCGCAGCTCGTCGGCAATAAGCGGGGTGAGCGGGCCGATGTTTTGCTCGTACAGGACGAAGATGTTCGGCCGCTCCACCAGCAGGCTGATGGGCGCCGCGTCGTCCGGGCCCGGCCGCCACTCGCCGCGCGTAATGCCTTCCACGGCCGCCCGGCCGCGCTCGCTGTTCAAGAAATAGAGCTCCAGCAGGCCATCGGCGCTCTCGACGTTGACGTGCAGGAACAGGCCACGGGCCACCGCCCGCTCCAGCCCCTCGGTCAGGGCAGCGGCCGCCTGGGTTGGCGTCGGGCCCAGCGCCGCCATGAAGGTCTGGTCGTTCAGGAAGTCGGTCAGCCGCAGGTAGCGCAAATTGCCCTCTTTCTGGCCGAGGGCCCAGAAAGCGTACAAGGCCACCTTCAGCTCGGCCAGGTGGTCTATAATCGGCAGCACCTCGCTGAAGAACAGGTTGGGTACCTGCGTCAGCCGAAGCTTGCCGTCCGGAAAACCAGAAAATCCCTTCATGCCTGCCAGCGCCCTTATTATACCAGGGTACTAGCTCAAACGTGCTACAGACCAAGCTTGCGTTAAGCTGGCGCCGCGGCCGCCCGGCCGCGCTCGCCCACCGCCGCCAGATTCACCTGGGCGTGCTGCAGGTTGCGGAAGGTCGCCAGCTTCGCTTGCCAGAACAGGTCCACCGACGCCGTCGGGCCGTTGCGGTGCTTGGCGACGATGATCTCGGCGATGTTCGGCCGGTCGCCGGCCTCCTTGTAGTAGTCGTCGCGGTAGATAAACATGACGATATCGGCGTCCTGCTCAATGCTGCCGCTGTCGCGCAAGTCCGATAGGGCTGGCTTCTTGTCATGGCGCTGCTCCACCGCCCGGCTGAGCTGGGAGGCGGCCACCACCGGCACGTCCAATTCGCGCGCCAGGCTCTTCAGGCTGCGCGAGATCTCGCTGATCTCCTGCACCCGGTTGTTGGTGGTGTACTCGGCCTGCATCAGTTGGAGGTAGTCCACCATAATCAGGTCAATGCCGTGCTCGGCGTACAGGCGGCGGCACTTGGTGCGCAGTTGCATCGACGTTATCGAAGGGGTGTCGTCAATGAAGATCTTGGTCTCCGAGAGCCGGCCAATGGCTTCGTAGAGGATGGGCCAATCCTGCTCGCCCAGGCGGGCGCGGCGCAGCACCTGGGCGTCAATCTGGGTTTCGGCCGCGATCATACGCTGCACCAATTGCTCGGCCGACATCTCCAGGCTGAAGATCGCCACCCGCTTGCCGTAGCGCCGAGCAGCGTTCTGGCCAATGGCCAATTGCAGCGCCGTCTTGCCCATGCTCGGCCGGGCGGCGATGATGATCAGGTCGCTCTTGTTCAGCCCGCCCAGCAGCTTGTCCAGGTCGGTGAAACCGGTGGGCACGCCCACAATGTCTTCGCCGCGCAAGTGCAGCTCTTCGATGCGGTCCAGGTAGGCGCCGGCGACTTCCCGCACCGGCCGCAGGTCGCGGTCATCCCGCCCCTGGCTGACGGCAAAGAGGGCCTGCTCGGAGCGGTCAATGACGACGCTGATGGCCTCCTCCTCGTCGTAGGCCAGGTTGACGATGCTCGAGGCGGCCGTGATCAACTTGCGGCGCAGGGCGGCCGCCTCGACCAACCGGCCGTAGCTCAAGGCGTTGACCGAGGTTGGCACGAGGTTGATCAGGCCGATGAGAAAGGCCTCGCCCCCCAGCTCGTCAATTTGGCCCCGCTTGCGCAACTCGTCGCTGAGCGTGATCAGGTCAACCGGCTCGCGCCGCTCGCTCAGGTCGAGGATGGCCTGGTAAACCCAGCGGTTCTGGGCCCGGTAGAGGGCTTCGGGCTTGAGGAAGGTGGCGACTTCGAATAGGGCTTCGGGGTCAATCAGCAAAGAGCCGAGGAGGGCCTCCTCGGCTTCGACGCTATTCGGCGGCAGGCGTTCGATGATGCTCATGGCGACTGGATGCTATAACCCCCCGGCCGCTTCAGCGCCTCCAGGAGGTGTTTCGGATCGAATAGGGTAGGGCGCGGGCGGCCTTCCCGCGGCCGGCGCTACGCCCGTTGTCGCGCGGGTTCGCGGCCGCTACTCGTCGCCCTCGAAGTCTTCGAAGTCCAGCGTATCCACAAAGTCCTTGAAGGCGTCCAGCTGCTCGCCGTTCTCCCCGCCAGCCTGGTCGGCCACGTCAGCCTCTGGCAGAATGCCGGCCTCCTCCAGCACCGACTCGTCAACGAAGATGGGCACCTTGGCCCGCACGGCCACGGCGATGGCGTCCGACGGCCGGCAGTCTATTTCAAGCATCTTGCCCTTCTGGTCCACAAAAAGGCGGGCGTAGAAAACCTGGTCGCGCAGCTCGTTGATCAGGATGTGGGAGACAACGCCGCCCAGCTCGCCAATGGCGTTTTTCAGCAGGTCGTGGGTGACCGGCCGGGCGATTTCAATGTCTTGTAGCTCGATGGTGATGGCTTCGGCCTCGCACGGGCCGATCCAGATGGGCAACTGGCGCTCTCCATCCATGTCGCGCAGCATCACGATGCGATGCTGGGAGATCAGACTGATGCGGATGCTGTCTATGACGACCTCGATCATGCGCTCACCTCGTCTTCCAGTGGCCGGCCCTATATGCGACTGGGGGGCGAAGGCCGGCCGGTTGCCTGGACAGGCCAGAAGCCGGCGCTGCAACCCGGCCAACTTGGGCGCATTGTAGCAGAAAACAACGATCCGTCTATTAACTTTAAGGCCGGCTTACTGTAACCCAGACGGCCACTACTCCCGTTTCATCCGGCGCTGGAGGCGGAAGCCAGCCAGCACAAACAGGGCCACGCCCAGCAGCACCTGCTGGTCGATCGCCTCCGTATATGGTCGCCCAAAATCTGGACGAAGGTTCGCTCAAAGGGGTCAATCTCGTTGTGATACAGCGCGATCACAGCCTGCTGGCTGTTGCGGATCTGGGCGGCCGGGTCGGGCGGGACCGCGACCACCAGCTCGACCTCCTGCCGGCTGAGTTGAAGTCGTTGGGCGACTTGGACATGATCTCGACCTCGCCGCCGCTGGGCTCATAGACGCCCAGCAGCAGCCGGATCGTGGTCGTTTTGCCGCAGCCGCTGGGGCCAATAAAGCCGAAAATCGAGCCGCGCGGCGCCAGCACGAGCGCCAACCCTAGTTCTGGCGCGGCCGGCGTTTCCAGGCCGGCATCGAGGGCCGAATTAGCGTCATCTGGCGCAAGTATGGCCTCGGTCGCTGCCGCAACCGCGGCCGGACGGGCTTCGAGCGCTGGGTCGGCTGGGGCGTCATCGCCAACAACCTGACGAAGATGGGTCGGGGGCTCAGCCCTTGATAATGCAATTGGTAACGTTCATGCTATCCCAGGGGCGAAAACGCCTCTGCACTTCAAATCGCAATTGAAACTAGCTAAGCAGCACCCAGGCGCCGCCCTCGACCAGGCCAAAGGTGAGATGCTGTAGAGTGGGCAGGCTGGGCCAGGTGGCGACGACAGTTGCCCGGTCGCCGGCGATGGTCAGCGTCTGCACCTCATAGCCAACCTGAGCCGCGGCGCGCACAATGTCCAGATGGGCCTTGGCCAGCGGGTCAAGGAAGGCCCCATTATGATTCAACACTCGCTCGACGCTGTCCAGAATAGCGTGGGCCCGGCCGTACTCGCCCGCCAGCCAGAGCCCGTTGGCGCTCTGCAGCATCGTTTCCAGCGCCAGGTTGCTCTCCGCCTCAGGATGGCGGCTGAAATCGGCCGTCGCCCCGCGCGCCTCGGCCGCGGCCGGGTCGGGCAGCCAGGCGCTCAAATAATAGGCGCCGGGGTCATACATGCTCTGGTAACGGCGCATGGTCTCATACAGTCGCAGCGTCAGCCGCAGGTCGTCCAGCGTCCGCGGGTTGCGCGGCAGGCCGCCCAGGTAGGTCAGCCAGTCGCGCTCCACCTCGGCCAGGCTGCGGCCGAAGTGGCGCTCCAGGGTGGCGCTGACGGCCGCGGCCGGGCTGGCCCCGTCGCGCGGGGACGCGTCAGCATAAAAGGAACGCACCCGCGGCCAGCCGTGGCCCGCCACCAGATACTCGATCAGCGACGCCGCTTGCAGATAGCCGATCTCGTGTTGGCTGGCGTAAAAATTGTCGATCACCTGCGTCAGGGGCAGGGCCTGGCCGAGCTCCACCAGGGCCGCCATGCGCCGGCCGGCCTCCTCCTGCCGGTAGTGGCCGCCGGCCGCCCAGACCGCCACACCTTCGGACAGGAAGGTGATGCGCTCAGGCGCAAAGGAGCGATCCAGCAGGTGGACGGCCTCATGGGTCAGCACTTCGTCCAGGCCGCCGCCGGCGTAATCGCGGTCCAAATAAGAGACGACCATCGTCTGGCCCGAATAACCGCCCTGGCCAATGACCCGATCGATCAGGTAGACCTCATATGGCCCGGCCAGCTCCTCGCCCAGTCGCTCGGCCGCCCGCTCAAAAGCGATCTGCACGCCCTCAGTCAGGCGGTACAGGTCGCGCTGGGCGGCCGTGCCGCTGACCACGTGCAGGCGGCAGCAGGTCGTGGCGGCCGTGACCCACTCGGCGTTGGCCTCCAGATCGGACAGGCCGGCCGGCAGGAGTACGTTGACCGGCACATCGGCCCTGTTGTTATGCGGATTCTCGTCGCCAACTTGCACCGCGTTGTCCGGGTCAAGCAACACCGAGACGATGTGCTGGCCGGCCTGGCCGCGCGTATCCCAGACCCATTCGAACAGGCCGACCGGTTCGCCGGCCAGATTGCGCTGGCCGAGCGTGCCGGCCGCCAGATCCCGGCCGTCCACCTGGAGCTGGATGTCCACGTCGTTGGGCGCCAACCCGGCCGGCAGGTCGGGCGCAACGCGGATGGTGACCAGGTCGCCGGCGTAAAGGGCCGGCACGGGAAAGAAGGCAATGTCGGCCGCCTGAACGTACAGGTCAGGGGTGACCGGCGGGGCCGGGGTAGGGCTGGCCGTCGGCTGAGGCGTGGCGGTGGCGGTGGGCAGGCTGGTCGGCCGCAGCGTGGGCGTGACGGCGGCCTGGGTCGGCGCGTCCGTTGGCGGCCGGGCCGGCGCCGGCCGGGG
>JBOGUG010000303.1:0-13715 GCA_050696115.1 Promineifilaceae bacterium (SeqCode)
GCTGATGACCGCGACTTTGCCGCTCAAGTCAATGTTTGGCATGGGCCTTCACTTGAGCTCCCGGCGCGAATAGCCGAGGATGCTGCGGGCCACAATCAGGAGGTTGATCTGGCGTGTGCCCTCGTAAATGTCGTTGATTTTAGCATCCCGCATCCACTTTTCTACCAGGTACTCCTGCGAGTAGCCAAGGGGCCCCAGCAGCTCAACCGCCTTCTGGGTGATCCAGGTCACTGCCTCGCCGGCGTAGGCCTTGCACATGCTGGCCTCGAGGCGATTGGCCCGGCCGTGATCCATTTGCGCCGTGGCCCGCAAGGTCAGCAGCCAGGCCGCCTTGTGGCGCGCCTCCATCTCCATCAGGTCGCGCTCGACGGCCGTCTGCGCGTGACGTGACTTGCGGTAATCGGCTTCGACGCCTTCCTCAGCCAAGCGCTCGCGGACAAATTCCAGGGCGGCCCGGGCCACGCCGACGGCGCTGGCAGCAACAACCGGCCGGGTGGCGTCAAAGGTGCGCATAGCGCCCTGAAAGCCCTTGCCGGTGTCGCCGCTGTGGCCGCTTACGGTCTCAGGGCTGCCCAGGAGGTTTTCATAAGGGATGCGCGCGTTGTTCAGGACGATGGCGGCCGTGTCACTTGCCCGGATGCCAAGCTTGTCTTCTTTTCGGGCGATGCTGACGCCTGGCGTGCCAGCCTCGACGACGAACGGTTTCATGCCGGCCCGGCCGGCGGTCCGGTCGAGCGTCGCCCAGACGACCAGCAGGCCGTCCGATTCCTCCACTGCCAGTGAACCATTGGTGCAAAAGATCTTCTCGCCGTTCAGCACCCACTCGTTGGTCTCGGTGTCGAGCACGGCCGTGGTGCGAATGGCGCTCGTGTCTGAGCCGGCGCCGGGCTCGGTCATGGCCATTGCGCCCCACTTCGGATCGCCCTCAGTGAAGCGGCGCAAGAAGCGGGCCTGCTGCTCGGCCGTGCCTACCGCCTGGATGGCCGCCCCGCCTAAGGCCGGGCCGGGGGTGCACAGGTAGATGCCGGCGTCGCCCCAGCTCATCGCCTCGACCAGCAACACCAGCCTCAGCATAGCCGTGCCGCTTGCTCCATCCGGGCGCGGCGTGCCGGCCGCCTGGCGTTCAAAGTCGCGCTTGTTTTGGTCGCGAAGCACTGGCCACATGACGTTAATGTATTCCCAGGGCCGCTCGTGCTCATGTTCGTCATAGTAGCGCGACCGGCCGCGCATCACGTCGCGCGCCACCATTGTCGCCAACTGGAGTTCGGCTGTCAGCCTGTCTGGAAAAGAGAAGGAGATCATGCCTCTTGCCTCAAATGATCGCCAGGCCGTCAAACACGGCCAGGCCGCGCGCGTTGCGCAGCCACAACTCGGCCGGATAGTCGCGAACGTAGCCGTAGCCGCCGAGGATTTGCACGGCTCGGTCGGCCGTCCTGAGCGCGGCCTCGTCCACGAACTGCTTCAGCAGGGCGCACTCTCGGCCGGCATCCCGGCCTTGATCCAGCAGCCAGGCTGCCTCCCAGACCATCAGGCGGGCAGCGTCAACGTCTATTGCCATCTCGGCCAGCATGAAGGCAATCGCCTGGCGCTGGGCGATGGGCTCGCCAAACTGCACCCGGCCTAGGGCGTAATCGCGGGCATAGCTCCAGGCGGCCCGCGCAAGGCCGACGCCGGCCGCTCCCAGCGCGATCCGGCTGTGGCTGAGCAGGCGCTCGAAGTCGCTGCCGGCCTGGCCGCCGAGACGGCCGCTGGCCGGGATGTGGCAATCGTCCAACCGCAGCCGGAAGGTGGGCAGCGCCCGAATGCCCATTAGCTTCTCGCGCGGGCCAATTTCCAGGCCAGCTGCGCCGGCCGGCACTAAGAAGGCCTGGGTCTGCCCGTCCTCCTGGGCATATACCAAGAACGTCTCGGCTGTGTCCGCCAGCGGCACCTGGCTTTTCAGGCCATTGAGGACGTAGGAGCCGTTTTCGCGCACGGCCGTTGTCTGCATATGGAATAGGTCAAACTGGACGGCCGGCTCGCAGAAGGCGGCTGTGGCGCGAGGCGACCCAGGCTGGCAAAAGCGGGGCAGCCACGTTTCGCGCTGGGGCTCTGCACCGTCCAACAACAGCGGCAATGCTACAAGCCAGGGCGTGAGTAGAGCCAGCGTCATTGCCAGGTCGCCGGCTGCCAACTCCTCAACGGCAAGCGCATTCGTCACGGCCGAATAGTCGCCCAGGCCGCCATACGCTTCGGGCAGGGCAGATGGCAGCAGGCCAAAGTCGCGGCCGGCCTGAAGAATCCCCTCTGGGATACTGCCTTCCTCGTCCGCATCGCGGAAGGCGGGCTGCATCCGGCCGGCTGCGAAGCGCCGCAACGCCTCGACCAGCATCTTTTGCTCTTCTGTCGGCTCAACGTCCAGATGGTTCATGTGAATTGCTGCTTGATACTCCGGGTTGTTTCACGGGCGCCCTCAGGCGCGCACTATCCGATCGGTCATCTCGGCCACCCGCACCATGGCGGCCACATCGTGGACGCGGACGACGTCTGCGCCGCGGTCAATTGCGATTGCCACCGCGGCCGCTGTGCCTTCGAGGCGCTCCTCCGGGGGCAGGTTCAGGCTGTAGCCGATAAACGATTTGCGCGACGGACCGGCCAGAAGCGGGAAGCCCAGGGCTTTGATGCGCCCCAGCCCGTCGAGAAGTCTCAAGTTTTGCTCCACGCTTTTGCCAAAGCCGATGCCGGGATCGAGCACGATATGATCATCCCGAATGCCTGCTTGGCGAGCGGTTTCGACGTGCTCCAAAAGCTCGCGGCCGATGTCCTCCAGCAGGTCGTCGTAGGCGGTACCAACATAGCGGCCGCCCAGCTTGGCCTCCTGCTCCACATCTTTCGGCCGGCTTCGATTATGCATCAGCACGACCGGGCAGCCTGCCTCGGCCGCCACCGCAGCCATGCGGACGTCCATCCGCAACGCCCACACATCGTTGATCCAGTTAGCCCCGGCCGCCAGGGCTGCCTCGGCAACCGAGGCGCGGTAGGTGTCAATGGAAATCGGCACGACCACCTCGGGCCGGATGGCTTCCAGCGCTGGCAAAACGCGGGCCAGCTCAACCTCGGCCGGCACGGGCTGGCTGCCCGGCCGGGTGCTTTCGCCGCCCAGGTCGAGGATGTCGGCCCCGGCCGCTTCGAACTGCCTGGCCTGGGCGACGGCTGCGGCCTGAACATTTTCGCGGCTCAGCAGGCCATCGCCGGAGAAGCTGTCCGGCGTCAGGTTGACGATCCCCATCACGTAGGTCTTGACCCTCCAGGCGAAGCGGGCCGGCCGGCGCAGCTTGAACCCATCCAGACGACGAACGCCACCGGCGTCAACCTGGGCCAGCAACTCCTGAACGGAAGGCCCTTGCCCGGCCGGCTGCCAATCGGGGGCGATGTCTGCCAGCGGTGCCAGCACGAAGGCGCGCTGCGCCAGGCGCGGGTGGGGTAATGTCAGATCCGCATCGTTTGTCGCCAGAAGGCCGTAGCCAAGCAGGTCAATGTCAATGGGCCGCGGCCCATAACGCGGGCCTGTGGGCTGCCGGCCCAGGTCGCGCTCAATGCGCTTGCAGGCCGCAATCAATTCGGCCGCCGGCAACAAAGTGCGGCCGCGCAGGCAGGCGTTCAGGAAATCGGGCTGGTCGGCCGGGCCCCAGGGCACCGTCTCGTAGACCGGCGAGATGGTTTCAACGGCCAGAATGGGGCCAAGCGCAGCAATCGCACTTTGCAGGTTGTCGCGCCGCTTGCCAAGGTTGGCGCCGAGGGAAAGGAAGAGCTGATTTGCCACTGCTTTCGGTTGCGCCAGCGCGTTTATGACGCACCGCGTTATGGGCGGCTTTATAACACCCTGCGTCATGAACGTCAAGCCGCATGGCCTACTGACCGCGGCCGCCTATTCGGCTAGAATGACGCCATGTGCCACTTTGGCGGCTGTTCCCCGCGCCGCTGCCTGGCTGCCTGGCTGCTGCTGGCGGCCGCGGCCCTGCTGGGGTCTTCGGCCGCGGCCGGCCAGCCATCACCAACGTTCAGCCACTTTGTCGCTGCGGGTGACACCTGGCCGGCGATTGCCTGGCGATACGTCGTCGATCCCCAGGCGCTGCGCCAGGCTAACCCGCATCCCAACCGGCAGTGGCAGCCGGCCATCGGCAGCGCCATTCTGGTTCCGGGCGCTGACCCGGCCGGGCGAAATGGCCGCCTGATACGGCGCGCGGCCGGGGGCCTGCTGGCCCTGGGGCTGGAGACAGGTCGGCCGCCTTGGCACCTGGCGCTGCAGAACGGCCGGCCGCACCCCTACCGGCCGCTTCTGGGCGAACCCCTCTTCGTGAGCGGCGGCGAGTCGCCGCCGAGCGACCTGCCGGCCGGGCTGGAGTCGTTCGAATTGAGCAGTGTGCCGGCACTGCCCGGCCGGGCAATTGCGTTGCGCGGCCGACTTTCAGGCGAGGCGCAGTACCACGGGAGCCTGGCCGGCAGCGCGGTGGACATTTTCAGCCACGAGGGACGACTGGTGGGGCTGGCGGCCACCGGCGCGTTTTTCAGGCCGGGCGACCACGAGCTGGCCGTATGGCCCGACGGTGGGCCGCTCTGGTCGCAGCCCTTGCGCTTCAGCGCCGGCGAATGGATTTCCCAAACGCTTACGTTGACGGGCGGCGCGGCCGAGATTGACCAGGCTGCCATTGACGCCGAGCGGGAGCGCATGTTTGAAATCTGGAACCAGCGCAGCCGGATCCCCCAGTGGATCAATCCCTTTCAGCTGCCCATGCAGGAATTCATCGGTTTTAGCTCGCCCTACGGCGCCCGCCGCTCCTACAACGGCGGCCCGTTCCGCACCTATCATGAAGGCGTGGACTTTAATGCAGAAGGCGGCGCGCCCGTCCGGGCCCCGGCCGGGGGCACGGTCGTGCTCGCCGAGCAGCTTTACGTCCGCGGTGGGGCCGTCATCATTGACCACGGCCTGGGCATTTACAGCGGCCTTTACCATTTGTCGGAAGTGATCGCCCGGCCGGGCAAGCTCGTCGCGGCCGGCGACCTCGTTGGCCGGGTCGGCACGACCGGCCTGTCAACTGGCAACCACTTGCATTGGGACCTGCTGGTAGCCGGCTACTGGGTGGATGGGTTGGCCTGGAACGAGGAGGGCCTGGCCTGCTGGGTGCTCGCGGGCTGGGGCCAGCCCTGCGCGCCGGCCTAAACCGTGTCCTCAGCAAAGGTCTGGGCCAGCCAGCCAATAATGCGCTCGGCCACTTCGGCCTTCGACATCAAGGGAGGCTCCTCCTGAAGCCCGCCCGGCGTCAACAGGGTCACCCGGTTCGTGTCCACATCAAAGCCGGCGTCGGGCGCGCTGACATCGTTGACGACCAAGAGATCGACGCCCTTGGCGGCCAATTTCTGCCGGCCGCTAGCCAGCGCGTCGCCTGTCTCGGCCGCAAAGCCAACCACGAGCCGCGGCCCTAGGCCGCGCTGGCGGGCCTCCTTGACGGCTTCCAGGACGTCGGCCGTGCGCTCGAGGCGGAGGTTGAGGCCGTCGGCGTTCTCAGGCCCCTTCTTGATCTTGCGATTGGCGGCCGCGGCCGGCCGGAAATCGGCCACTGCCGCCGCCATTAGCAGGGCGTCGGCCGCTGGGATCAACTCCAGCACCTGTGCGCACATCTCGGCCGCGCTCACCACCGGCACCAAGGTTGCGCCAACCGGCGCCTCCAGCATAGCCGGGCCGCTGATCAAGGTCACCTGGGCGCCCGCGTCCAGGGCAGCCTGGGCTAAGGCGAAACCCTGCTTGGCGCTAGAGCGGTTGCCCAAATAGCGCACCGGGTCTATCGCTTCGTGAGTTGGCCCGGCCGTCACCACTACCTGGCGCGAGCGCAGCGGGCCGCCCCGGCCGAGCGCTAAGCGTACGTGCCCCAGCAGGGCCGCTGGCTCTAGCATACGGCCGGCCCCACTTAGCCCTGACGCAAGATGGCCTTCGGCCGGGCCGGGCAGCAAAGCGCCCCGCTCGGCCAACAGTTTTAAGTTTGCTTGGACGGCCGGATGGGCGTACATCCCGCCGTCCATCGCTGGCGCTACCAGCAGCGGGCAGCGCACCGCCAGCGCAGCCACGGCCAACAAGTTATCGGCTATGCCGTGGGCCAGGTTGGCGATCGTCTGGGCCGTGGCGGGCGCAATGAGCAGCAAGTCGGCCGCCTCAGCCAGCCGCACGTGACGGACATGATCGTCTAGGTCCCAGAGGTCGCTGTAAGCCGGCCGGCCGGTGAGCGAGCGAAAAGTGAGGCCCGACACAAAACGCAGCGCGGATTCGGTCAGAATGACGTCCACCAGCGCTCCGGCCTGGGCCAGTTTTGAGGCCAGATCGGCGCTCTTGTAGGCGGCAATTGAACCAGTCACGCCCAGCAGGATCCGCTTGTCTCGCAACAGGCTGATGGCTGTCACCGGTACTTCTCTTTAAGCGCGCGCGCTATCTGCCGGTCGGCGTCCCGCTTGGCGATGTCGGCCCGCTTGTCAAAGCGCTTCTTGCCTCGCGCCAGGGCGACCTCAATTTTGGCCCAGCCGTCCTTCAAATACAGGCGTGTGGGAACCATGGTCAAGCCCTTGATAGTCAAAGCTTCGAGAATGGCGCTGATCTCGCGCCGGCGCAGCAGGAGCTTGCGAGGCCGGGTCGGCTCATGCTGCTCATAACCGCTGTGCTCGTAGGGCGCGACATGCGCTTCCAGAAGCCACAGCTCGCCTTCGCGCGCCTGGACAAAGCTGCGCTGAAGACTGACTTGATGGGCGCGAATGGCCTTGATCTCGGTGCCGGTGAGCTCTATGCCGGCTTCAAAACGCTCCAGCAATTCGTAGTCGTGCCCGGCCCGCCGGTTGTTGGCGATTACCTTGATGCCTCGTTGTTTCATGGCTGACCGGCCGTTTTCAGAAGCTGCTCGAGCGCCCGCTGCAACTGAGTGTCGTTTTCGCCGCCGAATTCCTCCGGTGTCGCGACCTCGATGTCCGGCGCGATGCCCGACTGGTCAATGGATTGGTTGGAGGGCGTGTACCAACGGGCAATGGTGACGCGCAGCTCAGCCCCATCAGATAGTGTATGAGTCTGCTGCACCGAACCTTTGCCGAACGTGGTCGCGCCGACAATGACTGCCCGGCCGTGATCCTGAATCGCGCCGGCCACAATTTCGGAGGCGCTGGCGCTGCCCTCATTCACCAACACCACCAGTGGGATCTCCTCGGCCAGGTCGCCATCGTCGGAGTGGAAAATCTCCTCGTCGCCCTCGCGGTCGCGCTGGATCAACACCACCCCTTCGGGCAGGAATAGGTCAGCCACGGCCACAGATTGGTCGAGAAAACCACCAGGATTATCGCGCAAATCAAGAATCAATCCCCGTGGCGAGCCGGCCAGGAAAGCCTCAATCGCCTCGTGCAGGCGGGTCTCGGCGTTGCTGTTAAAGCTGGTCAGGCGCACGTAAGCAATGCCGTCGCGGAGCATCTCGGACTCTATAATCGGGATCTCGATAAGGGCTCGCTCGACCACGACGTCAAATGACCCCGGCTCGCTGGCGCGACGCACTGTAAGGCGGACCTCGGTGCCCTCGTCGCCCTTTACCAGGACCAGGATCTCCTCAAACGTCATGCCGGCAATCGGAACGCCGTCTACGTGGGTGATCACATCGCCGCTGCGCAGCCCGGCCCGCTCGGCCGGCTGGCCCTCAAACGCCCGGACAATGACGATGTTGCCCTCTTCGTCCATGTCCACAAAGGCGCCTATTCCCTCGTAACTGCCTTCCAGTTGCTCGCGCGCCCGCTCCGCCAAGTCGGGCGGCACGAAGCGGGTGAAGTCGTCGCCGAGCAGCTCCAGGCTGGAGGCAATGGCCTCGTACAGCACCTGTTCGTTTGTTGGCAGGACGCCGTCGAACTCATTGTCAATGATCTCCCAGACCTCCAGCATCAGCTCCACGTCCTCGTCGTCTAGCTCGACCGGTTGATCTGGCCCGCTTGGCGTGGCAGTCGCCGCGGCCGGCGCGGCCGTCGGCTCCGCTGGCGTGGTCTGGGCGGCCGGGCCCTGCGTTTCGCCCAGTGGCGGGTCGGTGGGAGGGGCCAGGGGTGGCTCCTGGATAACCTGTGTTTGGCCGGCCGGGATGCCCGCCTCCGGGCCCTCTCGCGCTTGGCCACGGCCTTGACCGACGAAATAGCTGCCGGCCGCCACTGCCACGCACAGGCAAGCAACCAATAGCCCAAGGGAGGTAAAGATCAGAAAGTTTCGGGCACGGGTAGACATTGTGGCTCCTAAGTCTGCGCCAGGCGGCTCATGAGCCGCCGCCGCTCAAGAAGCGAATCGCCTCTTCGAGCGCCACGTCGCGGCCGTCGGCCGTCGCTTCTTCGTCAGGCTCGACGACGATGTCAGGCTTGAGGCCTTGCTGGTCAATCTGATGGCGATCGGGCGTGTACCAGCGCGCGGAAGTGACGTGAACGGATGAGCCGTCGCTCAAATCGTAGACCAACTGCACCGAGCCTTTGCCAAAGGTTGGCGCGCCGACCAGCCTGGCCCGGCCGCGGTCTTGCAGCGCCCCGGCCACAATCTCAGACGCGCTGGCTGTGCCGCCGTCAATCAACACGAGCAGCGGTAGCGCGCCGGCCAAAGTCTTATCGGTGGACTCGAACAGCTCTTCCTCATCCGACCCGCTTACCTGGTAAACCACGGGGCCGGCGTCCAGAAAATGATCGCTCACCTCAACGGCCGCATCCAGCAGGCCGCCGCCATTCTGGCGCAAGTCCAAGATCAGACCATCTGCCCCCTGCTCCTGCAAGCTTTGGATGGCCTCAGCCACTTCCTGGCCGCTTTCGGCGCTGAAGCGGCTGAGACGGATGTAACCAATGGGCGGATCGTCGCTCACCATGCGGAAGGAGACCGAAGGCAGCAGGATTATGGCCCGCGTGATGGTGATCTCGACGGGCTCCGTAGCGCCCGGATGGAGCACGCGCAGGCTGACCGGCGTGCCCTCTTCCCCGCGAACAAGCTGAGCGATCTGCTCGACACTCATCTCGGCCGTTAGCGTCTGCCCATCAACTGCAAGCAAGATATCGCCTTCCAGAACGCCGGCCATTATCGCCGGGTTGTCTGGGACGGGGCTGAGCACAATCTGGCCCGCCTCGTTCCGCTGGAGGCTGGCGCCAACGCCGCCGATCCGGCCGCTCAACTCCTGGCGCTCCAGCTCGCGCGCGGCCGGCTCAACAAACAACGTGTAGGGATCATCTAGCGTAGCCAGGGCGCCGCGAATGGCGCCATGGGCCAGTTGGCGGTCAGCGGGCAGATCGCCAAGAAAGCTCTCCTCAACTCGGCCCCAGGCCTCCCAAAACAGTGGCAGTCGCCGCTCGTCGCCACCTGCGCCGAGCCCCAGCCTCTCGCCAACTACGTCGTGCAGCACAAAGCCGGCCGCGAACGAAACGGCGGCCAGGCCAAAGACTAAGAGCAGGGTGAGCAGTTCTCGCTTTCTGACGGACATACCGCTGCAAAAAAGGCCGGGCACGGCCGGCAGATCGCCGACGATCCCCGGCCAGATCGCGATTTGGCTGGCTTGTCCCACCAACGGCCGGCCAGTATACTTCAGCCAGAATTCCACTCCAAATTGGCGCGTTCCGCGAGCCGGAGGCGAGCCCGCGGCCGCGCCACAGCCTGATTAGCAGTGCCCAACCAGCTTCACAGGCCCGCCAGGTCAGCCCCTCTCACGGCCTTAATCCGGCTTGCTTTGGCGTTGGGCCTCGCTCTGGCAGCCCTGCCCCAAGCCGGTCCTTTGGCAGGTCAGGAGCCGGCCGAGGATTACGTTGCCCAGGCGCAGGAGCTCCTCAACTTGCTGACTCCGGCCGAGCGCATCGGCCAGCTCTTCCTGGTCACCTTCAGCGGCAGTGAGGCCTTTCCGGAAAGCGACATCACCGACCTGATTCTGACCTATAAGGTCGGCGGCGTCGTATTGCTGGACGGCAATAACAACTTCGGCGGCCCAGAAAACACGCCAGCGCAGGTCGCCAACCTGAGCAACGATTTGCAGCGCTTCGCCCTCCAGGGGCTCGCGTCGGCCGATCCAGGCGAAGGCGACGCGGACGTAGCCCTGCCCACTGTCCTGCCAACCGGGGCTCAACCGCGGCCCGCTCGCCCCGTCCCTCTACTGATTGCCACCATCCACGAGGGCGATGGGCCGCCCTTCACCGAATTGCGCCAGGGGGTCAGTCAGTTGCCCAGCCAAATGGCGGTTGGCGCCACATGGAACCCAGAATTTAGCCAGGCGATGGGCCGAATTGCCGGCCGCGAGTTGGCCGCCGTCGGCGTCAACATGTTACTCGGCCCGTCCCTCGACGTGCTTGAGGACCCGATGCCCTTAAATCCGAGCGATCTGGGCGTGCGCACCTTCGGCGGCGACCCGTTTTGGGTTGGCCTGATGGGCCAGGCTTACATCAGCGGCGCGCACGAGGGCAGCAGCGGCCGGCTGGCAGTCATCGCCAAGCACTTCCCTGGCTACGGCTCCAGCGATCGGCCGCTCAACATCGAGGTGGGCACCGTGCGCAAGTCACTGGAACAATTAAAGCAGATTGAGCTGGCCCCCTTCTTCGCCGTCACCGGTCAGGCGCCGGCCGCCGAGCAGGTGGCCGATGGCCTGCTGACCGCCCACATTCGCTACCAGGGTTTTCAAGGCAATATTCGTGACACCACCGCGCCGGTCAGCTTCGACCAGCAGGCGCTGGCCAGCCTAATGCAACTGGCCGAATTTCAGGCTTGGCGCCAGGCTGGCGGAATCCTGGTGTCTGACTCGCTGGGCGTGACGGCTGTTGAGCGCTTCTATGACGACACGGCTCAGGAATTTCCCCACCGCCAGGTGGCCATAGACGCTCTGCTGGCCGGCAATGACCTGCTGTATCTGGGCAGCTTCGGGCTGGGCGAGACGGATGCCGCCACCCAACTGGCCAACATTCGCGACACAATCACCTGGTTCCAAGAGCGTTACGAAAGCGACCAGGGCTTCCGCCAGCGCATTGACGACGCCGTCAGGCGTGTCCTCCAGCTAAAGCTTCGCCTCTATTCAGGCAATTTCGAGCCCCAGAATGTCTTGGTTGACCTCTCTCAGCTGGCAGGGGCGCTCGGCCAGGGGCAGGAGCAGATATATCAGGTTGCGCAACAGGCAGTCACGCTGCTCGCGCCCCAATCGGCCGATTTGGTCAACCGGTTACCGCCGGCCGCGGGCGACGAGATCGTCGTGTTTACCGACATGCGCGAGTCGCGTCAATGCGCCGACTGTCCGCCGGAGCCCTGGCTGGCGCGCGATGCGGTCGCCAGCCGGCTGCTGGCGCTTTATGGCCCGCAAGCCACAGGCCAGGTTCAGCCGGAAAATGTTCGGAGCTTTTCCTACTCCGAGCTCGAGCTCTTTCTGATGGGCGGTGCGCCTTCCCCGGCCGAGCCGACGCCGGCCGCTACCGCTACGCCGACTGCCACCCTGGAAGGGCCGCTGCCCACGCCCGCCCCCCTGGCCACACCCACCCTCGCTCCCGAGATTGCCGTCGGCGATGCCCTGGCCGAGGCTGACTGGGTAATCTTTGCTATGCTCCGGCCGGATGCCGATTACCCCGCTTCGGAGGCTGTCACTCAATTTTTAGAGAGGCGCCCGGACCTGGCCCGCAACGCCCGCATCATCGCCTTGGCCTTCAACGCGCCTTACTACTTGGATACGACCGAAATAAGCAAGCTGACGGCTTACTTTGCGCTTTACAGCAGGGGCGAGCCGTTCGTGGACGCGGCCGTCCGCGCCCTGTTCCTCGACTCCCCGCTGCCCGGCCGGCCGCCGGTCAATGTTGAGGGCATTCGCTACGACCTGTTCGAGGTCACCCAGCCCGATCCTAGCCAGGTGCTGGAGCTGTTCATCGTGGACGACGGCGAGCTCAAGTCCCCGCCCAGCGCCGAACCATTGGAGGTAGTGCCAGGCGCCACCCTTCGCTTGCAGACAGGCGTGATCCTGGATCAAAATGGCAACCGAATACCCGACGGCACGCCTGTCCTGTTTATTCAAGAGGATCGCATCCAGGGCTTTCGGAATGTGATCGCCGAGCGGCCGGCGATCGGTGGCGTGGCCAACCTCGACTATCTGCTTGAAGCCAGGGCCGGCAATTTTCGGATCACGGTGCAGGCCGGCCAAGCCCAGGCTTCACAGGAAGTCAACATTGTCATCGGCGAGAGCGCCGTGGTCAGCGTGAACACGCCCACCCCAGGCCCAACGCTTACGATCGCGCCCAGCACAACGCCAGCGCCGACAGAGACGCCGACGCTGGCCCCCTCGCCAGCGCCCACGCTGACGGCCGCGCCCTCGCCCACGCCAGGCGGGAGCACCTCCGGTGACCGGCCGTCGGCCGACCCTGCCTCTCGCGCCGCCATACTGGCAGCCTTCACGCTGGGACTCAGCCTGACGGCTGCGGCCGGCCTGGCGCTGTTCCGCGGCCAGCTGCCCGACACCGGCCGCGTTCTGCGCGGCATCTTGTGGGGCGTCCTTGGCAGCCTGCTGGCTTACAACTATTTCATGCTAGATCTGCCCGGGCTTGGCTGGCTCCGGCCGGCCAATGGCGCCACCGGCCTGCTGCTGGCGCTGTTCGGCGGGGCCATCGGCCTGGGCTATGGGCTGATTTGGCGTCGCACCCGCCTTAACTGATCCCACCCAAGACCGCGGCCTAACCCTCCTCGCGGTAAATCGAAATATCCTCCCAAGAGCGCGGGTCTTCAAGCGGCTCCAGGTGGGTGAAGACCGTGATCGGGTCCAGCGCCCGGCGCACGTCCCGCTCGAGATCCTCAAGCAGGCTGTGGCCGCGCGCCACGCTCCAGGCGCCGGGCACTTGTATATGCACCGACATGAAGCGCTGGGCCCCCGATTGGCGCGTGCGCAGGGCGTGGAATTGGACGCCGTCTCCGGCGTAGGTAGCCAGGACCTGCCTGATCTTGCTTTGCTCGTCGGCCGGAAGCGCTGTGTCCATCAGGCCTTGCACGGCTGTGTGCACCAACAAGGCGCCGGTGTAAATAATGCGCGCCGCCACCGCCAGGGCTATCAGCGGGTCTAACATCTGGATACCCGTCACGCGCACCGCCAGGACGCCTACAATCACCCCGGCCGTTGTCCACACGTCGGCCATCAGGTGATGGGCGTCGGCCGTCAGTGTGACCGAGCGATAGCGCCGGCCGGCGCGCTGTAGCACCCGGCCAGTCAGCAAGTTTAGACCGGCCGCCACCACCGAGACCAGCAGGCCTACATCCAGTTGGTCCAAAAGCTCCGGCTCGGCCAGCCGATGGGCGGCCGACCAGACGATGGCCGCGGCCGCCAACAGCACCAGGGTGCCTTCGACCCCACTGGAGAAATACTCGGCCTTGGCATGACCATAGGCATGTTCCTCATCGGGCGGCTGTGCTGCGATAATAAGGACAATGAGGGCGACGCCGGCCGCGATCAGGTTGGCGCTCGATTCAATGGCGTCCGAAAGGAGTCCAACTGAGTTGGTCAGCCAATAGGCCGCCACCTTGAGCACAATCGTAAGGACGGCCGTCAAAATGGACAGCCAGGCGAATCTCGCCAATTTAAGGCGCTGTGCCATAATGGATCTAGGGTATCAAAATCGCTTTGGGTCGCAATTTGACCTGCCAGCCATCCGGCACGCCCGAGGCCGTTTCAGGATAATCAGAACTTTAGGAGGGTCTTCTATGT
>JBOGUG010000304.1:0-4674 GCA_050696115.1 Promineifilaceae bacterium (SeqCode)
GCCGACTACGCCCTGTGGAACGCGCTGGGCACAACCGTCTGCGCCGGCGTGGCGTTGCTGGCCGGCCGCTAGGCCGGCGCGTTGCGCCCGCAGGCCCAGCTTTGATAAGATTTCAGCATGGCCCGCCAGAAGACGAAGACAAACAAGCGCAAGCCCGATTTGCAGCCGGCCGCGGCCGAGCTTGCCGCAGCCGACGCCCTGCGCCGGCGGGCGGCCGAGCTGAGCCTGCAATGGGGCCAGCGGCTCGATCACTTTGAGCTGCCCTGCCCGCTGTGCCGGGGCGAGATGATCTTCCAGGGCGTCTTCCGCGACCACCTGTACGAATTTGCCGAGGGCGAGCCGGGCGTGATCAACGAGCTCGACGTCCTTCCGATCACCTTCATCTGCAATCGCTGCGGCTACACAGCCGAGTTCGACACCGAGCTGTTTAACCCCGCCTACCTGGCCGAGTTGGAGGGCGCGCCGGCCGACGCGGTCGAGGCGCTGCGCGTGCGCGATTACCGCGCGCTGGTGCCCCTCAGCGGGGCCGAGGAGAGCAGCACGCTGCTGGACCTGGCGGGCGCGCTGGCCGGCGTGCGCGGCGGCGAGGTGCTGGTCTTTAATGCCGCCCGCAACGAGGCCCAGGCCGGCCGGCTGCGCGAGCGGCTGAGCAGGTACCGGCCGGCCATCGGCGCGCCCGCGCCCCACTTGCTCGAGGCGGCGCCTTTCGACAACCTGGGGGCGGCGCTGGCGCAGGCGGCCGCCCACCAGGCGTGCGACCTGCTGCTGATTGACGGCCTGCGCGCCGGCCGGGGCGATCCGCAGCGAGCGGTGGCGGGCGTCATCCGCGAGATCCTGCGCGATAACCTGTGCGATGTGGCCATTGTCCACGATCGGGGCCTGCCCGCCATCAACCGCATTTTGGTGGCCACGGCCGGCGGCCCCAACGCGCCCACGGCGGCCCAGTTGGCCGTCAACCTGGCGGCCGCCTACAGCGCCGAAGTCCACTTCCTGAACGTGGCCTCGGCCGAGGACCCGGAGGCGATGGCGGCCGGCCAGGCGCGGGTGGCCGACACCTTGCGCGAGGTACTCATCCCCGATCACGTGCGCTACCGGGCCAGGGTGGTGCTCGGCCGCAACCCGGTGCGCTCGGTGGTGGAGGAAGCCGCCCAGTACGACCTGTTCCTGGTGGGCGACTCGCCGCGCGACTGGCGCGGCCAGGTGGTGCTGGAGAGCTTCTCGGCCAAGGTGGCCCGGAATTGCAGCCAGACGGCGATCATCGTCCTCGGCCGCCACAGCCCGGTGCGTTCCTGGCTGAGCTGGCTGCTGGGCAGCTAACGGCCGGGAAATCGGCCGGCCGCCGGGCATGGGAAGCGCCTTCTCCATGAGGCGCGAAGTGCTTTCCCTTCGATAAGATCATCTGCTGGGATCTGGCGGCGCGCCACTTTGCGCTATAATCCGCTTTCCATGACGGCGCACGAAGCGAACCTGAGCGACCTGGCGGCGGCCGCCTTCAGCCGCGCCGGCGAGCGCGAGACGCCGGCCGACGGCCGGGCCGAGGAAAGCGGGCGCGAGGCCGGCGGGACGGCTCCTTGGGAGGTGGTGGCCGAAACGGCCGGGCTGGCCCAGGCCCAGATACTCGTCGGCCGCTTGCAGAGCGAGGGCCTGCCGGCCCGCGCCTGGCAGGAAGGCGCCGGCCAGGCCATCGGCCTGACGGTCGGCCTGTTGGGCGTCGGCCGGGTATTGGTGCCGGCCGAGCTGGCCGAGCGGGCGCGCGCCGTCTTGGCCCGCACCTATGACGAAGAGGAGTAGCGCCCGGCCGGACGGCTGTGGGCTGAAGGGGCATTGAGCATGGCACAGGCAGCCTGGACGAATCGCAAGGAAGCCGCCCTGATCCGGCCGCGCAGCAGCCGGCTGAAGTACCTGGTCGCCGGCGTCCTGATGCTGGCGGCCGTCGTCTTTCTGGTCGTCAACGCCATGGCCGGCAACACCCTGGTCTACTTGACGGTAGAGGAGTATTACGCCCGCCAGGCCGAGTTCGCCGGCCGGGATTTGCGCGTCTCCGGCTGGGTGGTGGATGAAAGCGTTCAGTTCAGCCAGATTGACGCCACGACTTCGCGACTGGAGTTCGACGTGGTGGACAATTTGGAACAGCCCGGCCGGCGGCTGCACATCGTAGCCTTCAACGAGGCGAAGCCCGACCTGCTCCAGGGCCAGGCCCAGGCGCTGGTGGAAGGGCGGGCCGAAGGCGACGCCTTTGTGGCCAATCCCGGCGGCCTCTTCTTGCGCTGCCCCACCCGCTATGAGGAGCTGGAGCCGGCCGCGGCCGGCTGAGGGGCAGCGGCTCGGCCGGCGGCGAACCGGACGGGGCGAGCCACCCACGTGAGCGCGCCAGCCCAATCTCGCCATGATCGCTGACCTGGGTTACGCAGCCATCCTGCTGGCTTGGCTGGCGGCCGCCTACGCCGGCCTGGCCGCCTGGCGCGGCGCGCGCAGCGGCGACGGCCGCTGGCTGGAAAGCGGCCGGATTGCCTCGCGCGCGGTTTTCGCCCTGGTCGGGTTGGCGGCCGGCCTGCTGGTCGTCTCCTTGCTGCGCAACGATTTCTCGCTGGCCTACGTGGCCCGCGTCTCCAGCCGCGAAACGCCCACTTATCTCAAAGTCACCGCCCTGTGGGGCGGGCAGGCCGGCTCACTGCTCTTCTGGAACCTGCTGTTGGCCGGCTTCACGGCCGCGGCCGTGGCCCGCGCCCGCGGCCGCGGCCGGGCTGAGGCGATGCCCTACGCCCTGCTGGTCGCCAGCCTGACCCAGCTTTTCTTCTTGAGCCTGGTGGCCTTCGTCGAGAACCCCTTCGCCCGGCTGGCGGCCGTGCCGTCCGATGGCATCGGCCTCAATCCTTTGCTGCGCCATCCGGGCATGATCATCCACCCGCCCAAGCTCTACCTGGGCTTCACCGGCTTCACCATCCCGTACGCCTTCGCCCTGGCGGCGCTGATCGCCGGCCGGGTGGACGACGGCTGGATCCGGCTCACCCGGCGCTGGGCGCTGGTGGCCTGGCTGTTCCTAAGCCTGGGGCTCATCCTGGGCGGCCGCTGGGCCTACGACGTCCTGGGCTGGGGCGGCTACTGGGAGTGGGATCCGGTCGAAAACGCCTCGTTTATGCCCTGGCTGGCCGCCACCGCCTTTCTGCACTCGGTCATGATCCAGGAGAAGCGGGGCATGTTTAAGGCCTGGAACATCTTCCTGGTCGTGCTGACCTACTGCCTGGTTATCTATGGCACCTTCATCGTGCGCAGCGAAGTGATCTCCTCGGTGCACGCCTTTGCCCGGTCGGCCATCGGCCCGCTCTTCTTTGGCTTCATCGCCTGCATGTTCCTCTTTTCGGCCTACTGGATGGTGCGCCGGCGCGAACTGCTGGCCTCGCCCAACCGGCTCGAATCGCTGCTGTCGCGCGAGGCCGCCTTCCTGCTGAACAACTTCATCATCCTGGCCATCCTGGCGGCCACCTTTTGGGGCACGAACTTCCCCATCATCGCCGAGCTGTTCACCGGCCAGAAATTGACTATGGGCGCGCCATTCTACAACCAGGTCAACGGCCCGCTATTCGCCGCGCTGCTGCTGCTGATGGGCGTCGCCCCAATGACGATGTGGTACCGCACCAGCCTGAGGCGCCTCGGCCGGCTGGTCACCGGCTCGGCCGCGGCTGCCTCAGCCCTCATCCTGGCCCTTGCCCTGCTGGGCGTGACCAACTGGGTGGCTCTGCTCGGCTTCTGGATCGTGGCCTTCTCGTTCCTGCTGACGCTGTTGGAGTTCGGCCGAGGCGCGGCCGCCCGTCAGCGCAGCAAGGGTGAGTCGCTGCCGGCGGCGCTGGCGGCCCTAATCGGGCGCGACCGGCGCCGCTATGGTGGCTACATCATCCATCTGGGCGTGCTCGTGATGGCCTTGGGCATCATCAGCACCGAGCTATACCAGCAGCAGACCCAGATCCGCCTGGCGCGCGGCGAGTCGGTGACCCTGGGCAGCTATCGCATGACCTTCAGCCGCCTGGAGCGCTTTCCGGGGCCGGACGACCTGCTGATCACCAAGGCGACCCTGGACGTGGCCAAGAACGGCCGGCCGGTGACCACCTTGCAGCCGCGGGCCGAGCTGTACACCCGCAGCGGCCAGCCGATGACCATCCCTGACGCCCGCTCCACCCTGACCGAGGATTTCTACGTGCTGCTGGCCAATTGGGAGGGGGCGACCGAGGAGGCGGCCACCTTCCGCCTGTTTCTCAACCCGCTCATCAATTGGGTCTGGGCCGGCGGCCTGGTCTTCATGGCTGGCACGCTGGTGGCCGCCTGGCCGAGCGCGGCCGAGGAGCGGGCCACGGCCGCCGCCGAGCGCCGCCGGCGCGTCAGCCTCAGCCCGGCGGCCGGAGATTGAACCGCTTGGCGCGCCTGGTCCCGCTCTGCCTCCTGCTGGCGCTGCTGTTGCCCTTGCCGGCCGCCGCCCAGCGGCCGGTCAGCGACGACGAGGTCAACCGCGTGGCCCAGGGGCTCTACTGCCCGCTGTGCGAGAGCACGCCGCTGGACGTGTGCCCCACCCAGGCCTGCGCCGATTGGCGGGCCGTGATCCGCGCCAAGCTGGCGGCCGGCGAATCTGAGGCCGACATCCGGGCCTATTTCAGCCAGCAGTACGGGCCGCAGGTGTTGGCG
>JBOGUG010000305.1:0-1942 GCA_050696115.1 Promineifilaceae bacterium (SeqCode)
CCCAACCGGCTTCCATGAGGAGCGGCGCCAGCCAGGGGACGGCCACAAATAGCCCCCAGGCCAGGTTGAGGAGGAGCAGCCAGTGGCGGCCGAACCACCGCGCCAGGCGATTGATCGCCGAAGCAGAGAAACTCCTGGCACTCTGGACTTCAGCCCCTATCGGCCGGACGCTTTCTTGCTTGATCATATTCATCTTAGAACTCACTGATTTCCAATGATGAACGTTGCCTCCCACTGCAACTGGCGAATATCTTCCGGCCAGGCGCTCTTGCTATAAGCTAACACGGCCGCTATCTCCTCGTCCTTAAGCACCTCACCAAAAGCAGGCATGTTGCTTAACCCGGCCAGATCGCCGGTCAGCCGTGTCCTACCGAGCTGGATCGTCTCAACCAGCAGGGCGTCGTCATGGTGCAGGTGTGGCCGCGGGCGACCTCGGCCGGATCGAGCGTTGGCGGCGGCGGAATCGTGACAGCCGGCGTGCCGAACAAGTCGCTTGAAGGCGGCACGGTAAGCACAGCAGCCATAGCGGTCGCGGCGCCATCCTGTTGGCAGCCGCTCAGCAGCCAGGCAATGGCCACACCCATGACCAGCCGATTCATTCGTCTGGTCACGGCAACAGGGGCGTGAGAGCGGCCGTCAGTTCGCGAGGCGAAACAGGGCCACCTAACCTGGCGGCCACCTGGCCCGTGCTGTCCAGGACGAACGTCCACGGCTCACTGCTAAAGCCCCACTCGCTCATCTCATCGGCCAGCACCAGCGGGTTGAAGGTCTTATAGACCTCGACGTGGATGAAATTCGCCTTATCTTTGAAGGTTTCATAGACCTGCTCGACGCTATCCACCACCGGGGCGCAGAATTCGGTCTGGCAGAAGGCCGGCGTGGCAAAGGTAACAACCGTCGGCCGGCCGGAGTCCAACGTCTCGGCAATGGTCATCTGGTATAGGCCAGGACTGGGCGTGGGGTCGGAGGTGAGTTTGCTCAAGTCAGGCTCGGTCTTCAGGGTGCGATTGCGGCTGGCCGGCGGCCGGCTGCCCACGGCCGGCGAGTGGCTGTTTTCGGCCACCTCAATGGCAAACTGGGCCTGGGTGGTCGTGCCGTCGGCCAGGATGATCTCGGCCGCCAGGCCCCAATAGCCGGCGTGGGGCAGCTCCGGATAGGCCACCCAATAGGGTACCTGGTAGTCGCTGTAATTGCTGGCCTCGCCCGCCCAGCCTGGCGTGGGAGTGGCCGGGGTCAAATCGAAGACGGTGAGCGCCACCCGCTGCGCGTCGGCCACTTTTTGCGGGCCGGCAAAAAGGACAAAAGGGACCCGCGGCCGGCCGGCGGCGAAATCGTCGCTGACGACGGCGAGCTGAATGGCCGAGGGGCCGGCGCTGGGGGTTACGGCGGTAGCGCCCGGCTCGGCCGGCGACGCGCGGCCGGCGCCACCACAGCCGGCCAGCAGCCAGGCCAGGCCGCCGAGGCCGAGAAAAGGCCCCAGGCGTCTGAGACAGGAACGCGATAAAGGTCTCATTCTGGGTTGATGCCTCTCCCAGCCTGAGCGATTGGCGGCCACGATTGGCCGCCGTCCGGCGACAGGTACAGGTCGCGGTTAAAGGTCGCCAGAGCTATTTCCGCCGGCCGGGCCGGATTGACAGCCAGGTAGCCGATGGTGTCATCGGCCGCCAACGAGGGCGCCGGCCGGCCGCTAATTTCCTGGGTGCCCAGGCTATAGGCCCAGAGTTGTTGGAAGCCAAAGAGCAGCGTCTGGCCATCGGGGCTGAAGGCGGCGGCCGTCACCGGCCCGGCGACGCTAATGAGCGTAAACGAACCGCCATGATCCTTCGACAGGAACAACCCGCCCTCGGTAGCCAGGGCGACGACGTTGGCCTGGCTGGGATGGACGGCGACCTGGATCGGCTGGGCGGTGACGCCTTGCCCGGCGCTCTGCTGCCAGCTCTGG
>JBOGUG010000306.1:0-6874 GCA_050696115.1 Promineifilaceae bacterium (SeqCode)
CTATAAGCCCTGGCGCATGGCCGTCTGGCTAGGCCACCTGGCGCGCCTGTCCTTCGGCCGGCTTGTGCCTGCGGCCGAGCTGTTCCACAGCACCGAGCATCTGCTCATGCCCCTGGGGGACACGCCGACCGTCCTGACGGTTCACGACCTAATCTACAAACGCTTTCCAGAGCACCACAAGCGGCTGAACTACTGGTTCTTGAACCGTGCCATGCCCCTCTTCTGCCGCCGGGCCACGGCCCTGATTGCCGTGTCCCAGGCGACGCGCCGGGACCTGATTGACGCCTACGGCCCGCCGGCCGACAAAATCACCGTCGTCTATGAGGCCGCCGCGCCCCATTTTCGGCCGCCTTCGCCCCAAGCAGTCGCCCGCGCCCACGCCGAGTACAGTTTGCCCGGCCGCTATTTGATCCACCTGGGCACCATTGAGCCGCGCAAAAACCTGGGCCGCCTACTGGCGGCCCTCAAGTTGCTCGGGCCGGCCCATCCCGACTTGCACCTGGTGGTCGCCGGGGCCAAAGGCTGGCTGACCAAGCCGTTTTTCGCTCAGCTGGCGGCCGAAGGCTTAGAACGGCGCGTGCAGTTGTTGGGTTGGCTGCCCGACGACACCCTGCCGGCCGTCATTGCCGGCGCGGCCCTGGCCGTCCAGCCCAGTCTGTACGAGGGCTTCGGCCTGCCTGTCCTGGAGCATATGGGCTGTGGCCAAGTGGTGGCCGCCAGCCGGGCCGGCAGCCACCCTGAAGTCGGCGGCCAGGCCGCCGCTTACTTTGACCCCCTGAACGTGGAGGAAATGGCGGCCGTCATTGGCCGTCTGCTGGCCGACGACGAGGAATACGCCGAGCGCCGCCGACTGGGGCTGGAGCAGGCCGGCCGCTTCAGCTGGGAGCGGGCCGCGGCCGAAACGGAGGCCGTTTACGACCGGCTGCTGGCCTAGCCGCTCCCCAGCGCGCCGAGCAGCTCGTAGATCTCCTCCGGTCGTTGGCGACCCTTCAATCGCACCGGCGGCAGCG
Organism: Promineifilaceae bacterium (SeqCode); assembly: GCA_050696115.1. Taxonomy (GTDB): domain Bacteria; phylum Chloroflexota; class Anaerolineae; order Promineifilales; family Promineifilaceae; genus UBA11865. The sequence continues at coordinate 1,011 of JBOGUG010000306.1, forward strand.
GCCGGGCCTCGACCCACTCGGCCACTGCCTGGTAAAGCGTGCCGCTGAGCAGGATCTGGCCTGGCGCCGCCAGTTCTTGTAATCGCTTGGCTACGTTTACCGCGTCGCCGATGGCCGAGTAGTCTTTGCGGGCGGGGCTGCCCACGTTGCCCACCACCGCCTCGCCCATGTGCAGGCCGACGCCGAAGCGCATGGCCCGTACCTGAGATAGGCCGGCGCCGGCCGCCAGCAGGTCGCGCATCTCCAGCGCCGCTAGCACCGCGCGCCGGCCGTGATCCAGCTGTGGATTCAGTGGCGTATTAAATAGCGCCATGACTGTGTCGCCGTCGTATTTGTCAATCAGCCCGTCGTAGCGGCTGATGGCCTGGGCGCCCAGCGACAGGTGGGCGTTTAGGATCTCTATCAGTCCCTCCGGGTCCACTTGCTCGCTGATGCCGGTGTAGCCACGCACGTCGCCAAACAGGACGCTGATCGGCCGGCGCTGCGCCTGCTGGGCGGCGTCCAGGTCATGGATCCGCTCCACCAATGCCGGCGGCAAATAGCGGCCGACGCTGTCCAGCCGGCGCTGCTGGGTCACGTCATCTATCACTAAGGTGACGCCGAGGGCTCGCCTGGCCAGGTCCCGCAGCGGCGCGGCCGTCAGGCGCAGGGCGGCACTGCCCGCCCGGTCAGGAAGGCTCAGCTGGGTTTCCATGAACTGCGCCTGGCCCAGGCGTCGCGCAGTGGCCGCCAATTCCTCCACCCCGCTCCCCAGTGCCTCCGCCAACTGGCCAAAGGGCCGGCCCAACAGCTCGGCCGCCGGCCGGCCCAGGATAAGCTCGATGGCCTGATTGGCCAGCACGATCAGGCCGTCGCTGTCCAGGCTCAGCACGCCACTGGGGATCGAGCTGAAGACATTGTCCTGAAGCTCCTTCAGGGCGGTGATGGCCACCAACTGCTCGCGGGTTTGGGCAAAAAGGCGCGCGTTCTCCAACGCCACGGCCGCTTGGTCGGCGAAGGCTGCCAATGCGTCGCGATCCTCCTCGCTGAAGAGTCCGGCCGTGAGGCGGTTGTCGGCGTAAATAACGCCGATCAGCCGGCCGCGGTTGGCCAGGGGCACGCATAGAATCGAAAGCAGGTTGTGGCTGACAATGCTCTGGCGGCCGGCGAAGCGCGGGTCGGCCTGGGCGTTTATCGTCACTACCGGCGCGCCACCCTCGGCCACGCTGGCCACGATGCTGCGGCTGATGTCAAAGGCGGGGTTCTCGATCGTCTCGCGGTTGAGGTTGCGGGCCGCCGCCACCTTGAGCTCCCCATCCGGCCCCTCGGCCAGCATCAGCAGGCTACGCTCTGCCCCGGTCAGGCCGATGATGGCGTCCATCACGGTGTCAAGGACGGCCGCCGGCTCCAAAGATGAGTTGACGGCCGCTCCAACTCGCTGCAGAGCCAAAAATCGCTGCCGGTCGCGCCCCTCCATAACGCAGCCGCGCCTGTGCCTTGGGCCGGTTAACCCTTTCGGCCGGCTCGCCCCAGACGGCGTTTCAGCGCTCTGCGCAGCAACATCGGTCGCAGCCGGCGCCACTCAGAGCGGGGGTCAAAGCCCTCATCGGCCGCGCCAGATGAGCTAAAACGCTGGCGCACGTACTGGTGCGTCAGGCTGCGCAGCGGCTCGCGCCCTTCCGGCACCGCCACCGCCATCAAGTTGGCCCGCTCATAGGGCGTCTGGGCCGGCCGGAACAGCAGCCCCAGCCAGCGCGCCCAATTCTCCAACCGGCCGTAGCTCTTCTCGACGTTCGACTCCACCCGCTGGTTGATCAGGTTGGCGGCATAGACGGCCCCAGCCGCCACGGCCAAAATGACCACCCCGGCGACCGTTTGCCAGACCGGGAAGCCGGCCACCTGGCTGTCTGCCCCGCGGGTGCCGGCCTCCTCTTGCAACACCTCGCCGAAGCGCTCGACGTCGTCTTCGAGCAGGCCCAAATCCTGGCTGGGGTCGAGCGGCGCCAGCCCGGCCGCGCCGAAGGCGTCGCCCGCGTTGCCGCTCTCCGGCCGGTCGGCCGTAGGCAGCGCGGCCGTCGGCTCAAACTGGATCCAGCCATAGCCAGGGAAAAAGATCTCGACCCAGGTGTGCGAGTTGCTGGCCCGCACCCGATAAGAATTGGTGTCCTGATCCCATTCGCCCTGGGCGTAGCCGCCCACGAAGCGGGCCGGGATGCCCTGCGAGCGCAACATGACGGCCATCGCCGAGGCGTAATAGTTGCAGTAAGCCTCTTGGTGGTCAAAAAGTATGTAATGCACCGGCTCGACGCCGTCCGGCGGGGCAGGGATCTGGTCGTTGTAGCTGATGTTGCGGCGCAGATAATCGCGCACCGCGATGGCCTTATCGAAGGGGTTGTTAAGGCCGGCCGTCAGTTGCTCAGCTAGTGCTACCGTCTCCGGCGTGATCGTGTCGGGCAGTTGCAAGTAACGCTCCAGCACCCAAGCCGGATAATCCTGCGACGCCTGGCGCAGGCTGGCGGCGTCGGCTAGGCTGTAGCGCGAGACAACCTGGTAGCGCTCGCCTTGGCGCATCACGAAGCGCGACTGGATGCCGTGAGGGGCCAGATTGCCTGCGCCGTCGAGCTGGTGCAGGACAAAGACCTGCCGGTCCGTGTTAACCAGCTCCGGCGCGCCGTATATGGTGCCCGAATTGGGCACAAAATTGATAAAGGTCTGGAGCACTTCCTGGCGCAGCGCCGTCAGCTCGACCGCCAACGGCCCATCGTCGGGGAAGTGCAGCAGCTGTTCGCTCTCACTGATGCTCCAGCCGCCGTTGGTGTAGGTGTCATACGCCACCGCCTGCCAATAGACGTAGGGGATTGGCTGGGCCACGTAGACGTCCATAATCAGCGAGTTGCCGGCCGTGCGCGGCCCGCCCAACACCAGCCGGTCGCGGAAGGCGTCGCTGGTACCCGTGCCATACGAGCGCAGCGAAGAAAACAGGCGCGTCCAATCGTCCTGGAAACCGCGCCAGCGCTCGGTGACCCCGGCCTGGCCGAGCGTGTCGCTAACCACGGTGCTGGCCTGGGCCGTGGGCAGGCCCCAGGCGGCCGCCAGCGCCAGCAGCGCCACCAGGAAGCTGGCTTGCAGGAAGTTAAAGCGGATGTCTTCCTCGTAGCGCACGGCCGCCGAGCGCCAGATCCGTTCCTGGGCGACCAAATGCGTGCGCGCCACATAAATGAGAGCGATCAGGGCGTAAAAGGCGAGGAAGAGCGCCAACTCGCGCGGGCCATAGTAGTAATAGACAACGCTCAACAGCACCAGGCCGCTGGGCAGCACCACCCGCCACAGGCGCGGCGTGCGAAAGGTGTACCAGGCGGCGGTGTAACCGAGGAGCCAGAAAACGCCGCTGGTGTGCAGCACAAAAATCAGTCCATCGCGGCTGGAGCCTTCGGAAAAGGCCTTTTGCAGCCATTCGATCTGCCGTCTGCCCAGGTCGAGGACTCGCTCCTGCCAGCTCAGGTTGTCCGAAAACTCGCGGCCGACGAAAAAGACGACCAGAAAGACACCATAAGCGAGCGCCATCAGATGCGCCGTCCGGCTGCGGAAGCGGCTTTTGGCCAGCGCTAGGCCCGCCAGAACCCCCAGTGTCGCCAGAAACGGAGTGGACTCCAGGCCGGGGATCAGCTCGGCCTGCAGGATGGCGGCCGCCGTCGTCATCACCATTGCCCAGACCAAGAAGAGCGTGAACCAACCTTCCTCAATTCGTAAGCGACGCGTCATGGATAAATCCTCGGCCGCCATTATAGGCCAGCCCCACCGGCCGGAAAAGTCCGGCCGGCCCATTCACATTAAGCCTTAGCCTTGGCCCCGGCGGCCCAAGCTTACCCCCGGTGGTGTGTGACTTCCGGCCGGTTTCAGAGTTGCGGCCGCTTGTCCTGGAGATCCCCTAATCCCGGCCACCCAGATCCTGTTCTTTCGCGTTCCGCTGTAACAAGACAACATAGCCGGCCGGCAACAGCGCGGCAAATGTAAACCACTGCGCCGCGTAACCGAGGTGCGGCCCTTCGGACAGGTCAACCTCGCGCTCAGCGCGAAACGGAGGCGACTCCTGTATCTCTTCGGCCGGCAGTTGGCGCAAATAGACCGGCAACAACGGATAGGGCAGCTGCTCCTGGATCCCCGCGATGTCAACGCGGTACCAAACATCGTCCGGGGTGTCTGGGTCGCGAGGTCCGGCTGCGGACGCGCCCGGGCGCAAGATGCCCGTCACCTGGGCGCCGCCAGCCCGCTCATAGGCCGCTAACTCGGCCGCCCCGGCGGCGGCGTCAGGCGCCCAGCCGCGATCCACCAGGATAGCCTGCCGGCCGCCGTTGATGCGCAGCGGGGTCAGCAAATGTATCCCCGGCCGGCCCTGCCAGCTCTGCAGGGCCAACACCATCTCGGCCGAGGCATCGAACTGGCCGCTGACCTCGGCCAGCCGGCCGCCCAGGGCCTCAAGCGCGGCCGGCAATGCTGCCCCGTTAAGCACCAGGGCTGGCGCCGCTAACTGCTCGCGCAACAGCGCGTTGGCCGCTCGACGTTGCTCCAAGCGGTCGAGCTGCCAGAAGCCCAAGCGCGCCAGCAGCACCATGCCTGTCAGGACGCCCAGGCTCAGCCAGCGCCTGCGCCGGCCGAAGGTCAAACGCAGCAGGCCGGCCGCCGATTCGCCCAGGTGGGCGTTAAGCGCGAGGCGCATCCTTCTCCGGCCGGCGCGCGCGCCACAGGGCCAGCGCCAACAGCGCCATCCCGGCCGCCGCGAGCCACCGTGCCTCAATGCCGCCGGCCGCGATCACTTCCAGCCCAAAGCCGGCCTGGCCCAGGCCGCCATCCGGCCCTGCGACCGTCAGCGTCACGTCGTAGCTGCCCGGCTCAATGTCCTCAAACGCCGCCTCGTACAGGAACTTGTTGGCCTCGTCTTCAGCCCCGGCCGCAGCCGCATACGTCTGGCTCTGGCCGTCGGCGGGCCGCAGTCTCACTTCCACTTCCGCTCCTAGGACGGGCATGGCATCTTCTGCCCGGCTGACAGCCGCCGTGACGTGCACTTCATCAGCCGTAGCCGGGTCGGGCGCCGTCCACACCGAGAGCCTATACGGGCCGGCCGCGGCCGCCGAAAGCTGCAACTTGCCGGGCGAGTGGGCGCCAGCCTCTCTCACCCCGGCCGCCAGGGCCATCCCGGTTGCCAGCAAGAGAACCGCGAGCAACCGGCCGCCGCGCCCACCAGGCCCGGTCAAGCCGCTCCGGCCGCTCATTTGCGCCGCCAACCTGGGGCCAAAACGGCCTCATCGGCCGCCCAATCCCGCTCCGTCAGGGCCGGCTTGCGCTCCTCTTGTTGCAGCCAGCGGCCGGCCAGCACCAGCGCCGCCAGGACGAACATCATGCTGCCTGGTATCCACATGATCACGCCCGCAATGCGCTGATCATCCATGAGCGACAGGCCCCACAGGCGCGGCATGGCGGCATAAAAAGCGTACAAGGGCTGCTCAGCGAAGGCGATGGCCACGCCGGCGATCATGTTGACTGGCACGGCTGCCAGCGCATAGGCCATGCGTAGCAGATAAGGCAGCCGGCGGTGTATCAGCGGCCCGGCCCCTACGATATGCCAGAAATAGAGCACGGCCACGCCGAAGAAGCTGATGTGCTCCAGGTCATGCACCCACTCATGGCCCAGGGCCAGGTTGTACAGGTGGGGGTCATGCCAGCCCCAATAGACCATAATGTACACGAGCCAGGTTTGGCCCGGCCCGGCTGCCCGCTTCAGCAGGCGGCGCAAGGGCGACCGGCCGGCCAGCAACTCGCCGCCCCGCTCTCGCAGCGGCCGCGGCAGGCCCCACAGGACAACCGGCAGCGGCCGGGCCAGCCACAGC
>JBOGUG010000307.1:0-2388 GCA_050696115.1 Promineifilaceae bacterium (SeqCode)
GCTCCGGCCTGCCGGCCGAAAGCTTTCTCTTTCTGGGCTTCTTGCCCCGCCGGCCGGCCGGCCGGCGCCAGGCGTTGGCGGCCGTGGCCGAGCTGCCCTACACGCTGGTTGTGTACGAAGCGCCCCACCGCCTGCTGGCGCTGCTGGCCGACGTCGAGGCCAGCTTGGGCCCGCGCCAGTTGTGCGTAGCGCGCGAGCTGACCAAGCTGCACGAGGAGATCTGGCGCGGCACGCCGGCCGAAGCCCAGGCCCACTTTGGGGGCGGCCGGGTGCGCGGGGAGATCACGCTGGTGATTGCCGGCGCGTCGGCTGGGGCCGGCCGCTGGGACGAGGCGGCCGTACGCGTCGCCCTGGAAAAAGAGCTGGCGGCCGGCCTGTCGCCCAAAGAAGCCGCCGGGCAGGTGGCCGGCCGGGCCGGCTGGCGCAGGCGGGATGTGTACGCCCTAACTCTGCGGCCGGGCGAGCGTTAGCCGGTAGTCGCCGCCCTCGTTGAAGAACTCCTGCACCAGGATCGTCCACTGGCCGCTGGCAGTCAGCTCAAAGGCGGCCAACTCTTCCGGCTGGCCCGACAGGGCGGCATCCACCGTCACGGCCGTCGCCCCGGCCGGGTCGAGCAGCGCCAGCACCAGGTCGCTTCCCGGCTCGTCGGGATCTAGCAGGATGCGAATGCTCTCCCCCGCCTGGCCCTCAAAGGTCCAACCCTGGCGCGCGCCGGCCGGCAGCGAGCCGCTCACGGTCTGATCCAGGCTGATCGCGCCGACGATTTCCACCTCGTTTTCGCCGCTGATCGCCAGCGACACCTCGTATTCGCCCGGCTCGCCGAAAAACTCGCGCACCAGCACCAGATATTGGCCGTCTAGCGGCAGGCTGGAGATGATCTCCTCCGGCTCGTCCGACAGGGCCTCGTCCTGCATGGCGATCTCCTTGAGGTTAGGATCGAGCAGCCAGATCTCCAGGTCCATGTTTGCCGTCACCGGGACGGCCTCAATGCGCGCCTGGTCGCCGGTGCGGCCCTGGAAAAACCAGGCGTGGGCCTCGTCGGCGCGCAGCACCTCGCGCTTGTTGTCGCCGTCGGCCAGGTCCCCGGCGTCGTAGAAATTAAGGGTGTCGTCGCCGCCCTCGGCCAGGGCCAGCCGGTAAACGCCCTGCCGGCCGCCAAAGGTGCGCACCACGATCTCGTAGGCGCCGGTGATGGGTAGTTGCAGGCCGTTGAGCACCTCGGCGTCGCCCGCAAAGCCCTCATCAAGCAGGGCCAGCTCGCGGTCGTCCGGCGCCAGCAGCTGCAGGATGACGTCCAGCGAGTCGTCCAGCGGCGTCAGCACCAGGCTGATCTCCTGCTCGGCGGTGGCGTCGAAGCTCCAGACGTGCTCGCCGTTCTCGACCAGCTCTGAGGTGACCTCCTGGCCCAGCTCCAGCCGGCCGCCGCCGCCGAACTGCGGCTCGTTCGACAGCAGCAGGGCCAGTTGGTAGTCGCCGGCCTCGTTAAAGAATTCGGTCACCTGGATGAGATAGGTGCCCGCCTGGGTGAGGGCCAGGTCGGTCAGCACCTCCTCATCGCCCCCGTAGCCGTTGTCCGTGCTGGCAACGACGTCCCCGGCCGGGTCAAGCACCGCCAGGGTCAGGTCTATGCCCGCATCCTGGGGCAGCACGGAGACGGTCGCGTACCGGCCGGGCTCGCCGTTGACCGTCCAGACGTCGGTCACGTTTTGGGTCAGGCTGGTGATGGACTGGCGGCCGATCTGGAGGTGATCCACGACGCGCACATGCGTCTGGGGCGCGCCGGCCGAGGCGGTCATCGCCTCCAGCATGGCCGCGGCCGCTTCGGCCCGCGGGTCGGCCAGGCCGATCAGGAAAATGGCCGGCTCGCCGCTGACCGGCTCCAGCAGGGCCAACAGCCGGTAACCGGCGCCAGGGCCCAGCCCGGCAAACAGGTCCAGCGGGTCAAAGGTCAGGTCGAGCAAAGCGCCGGCCGCCTCGCCCGCGCTGAAAGCGGTCGGCCGGTTCAGCGCCTGGCCCTGGGGCGAGGGGGCGCTGATGGCGTCGCGCAGCACCACGTCCGGGGTGGCCTCGCGCGGCCGCGGCAGGCCGCGATAGGCGAAGATGTAGCTGCCCTGCTCCGCACCCGCGCCGCTGAGCAACGTGGCGGCCGTGTCGGGGCTGTCGGCCAGGAAGAGGACGCGCGGCCCGAAGCGGCTCATGGCCTCGTGGTTGCGAAAGGCGGCGCTGGCGTCGCTCCAGCCCTCCGGGGCGGCGATGTGCAGGCCAAAGATGTCGCTGCCAAACAGCCGCCAGCCGGCCGGCAGGGGCGGGTCCGGCCGGGGCGTCAGCGTCGGCCGCGGCGGCCGGCTGGCCGTCGGCCGGGGCGAGGGGGTGGCAGCGGCGCTGGGG
>JBOGUG010000308.1:0-9098 GCA_050696115.1 Promineifilaceae bacterium (SeqCode)
GGCCTACGCGGCGGCCGCCTGCGGCCGGCCGGCCGCGGCCTGCGGCCCGCCCATTCTGGCGGCCGGCCTGCTGGCGCTGCTGCCTGCGTCAGCCGTCGCCGTCAGCCTGGTCAACTGGCTGGTCACCGGCCTGACCAGGCCACGCAGCCTGCCCAAGCTCGACTTTTCCGAAGGGATTCCGGCCGCCTGCCGCAGCATGGTCGTCATTCCCACCTTGCTCAGCAGCGCCGAGGAGGTTGCTTCGTTGCTGCGCCAGCTCGAGCTCCATTTCCTGCGCAATCCCGACCCCGAGCTGGGCTTCGCCCTGCTGAGCGACTTCGCCGACGCGCCCCAGGAGACAATGCCCGGCGACGCGAAGCTTTTGGCCGCGGCGCGGCACGGGGTCCAGGCGCTTAATGCCCGCTATCCCAGCGCGCCCTTTTACCTCTTTCATCGCCGCCGGCTGTGGAACCCGAAGGAGGGCGTCTGGATGGGCTGGGAGCGCAAGCGGGGCAAGCTGCACGAGTTCAACCAACGGCTGCGCGGCGCGGCCGACACCTCGGTGGCCGTGGCCCTCGGCCGGCGCGAGTGGCCCAAGCAGGTGCGCTACGTCATCACCCTGGACGCCGACACCATCCTGCCCACCGACACGGCCGCACGGCTGGTGGGCGCCCTGGCCCACCCGCTCAACCGGGCCGTCTTCAGCCCGGCCGGCGAGGTCGTGGCCGGCTACACCATTTTGCAGCCGCGCACCGAGATCCGGCCGCAAAGCGCCGTGGGCTCCCTTTACACCCGCGTCTTTGCCGGCGACATCGGCCTGGACCTCTATAGCCTGGCAGTCTCCGACGTCTATCAGGACCTGTTCGCCGAAGGCAGCTACGTGGGTAAGGGTATCTACGAGCTGGATGCCTTCGAGCGCAGCCTGGCCGGCCGCATCCCGGCCAACAGCCTGCTCAGCCACGATTTGCTGGAGGGCTTGCTCGGCCGGGCCGGCCTGGTCACCGACATCGTCCTGTATGAGGATTACCCGCCCCATTACCTGGTTCATGTGCGCCGCTCCCACCGCTGGATCCGCGGCGACTGGCAACTGCTGCCCTGGCTGTTAAAGCTTGGCCGGCTGGGGCGCGGCCTGTCCTTCCTGGATCGCTGGAAGATTGCCGACAACTTGCGCCGCAGCCTGGTGGCGCCAGCTCACTTCGCCCTGCTGATCGCCGGCTGGCTGGTCTTGCCCGGTTCGCCCCTGGTCTGGACCCTGATCGTCTTGCTCTTGCCAGCCGCTAGCCTGCTGACCAGCGCCTTGGTGGCGCTGGCGCGGGGCATCGGCCGGAATGGCTGGGGCGAGCTGCGCCGCACGCTGCGCGACGGCATCACCCGCTGGTTGCTCCAGGTCGTCTTCCTGCCCTACGAGGCCCTGCTGGCCCTGGATGCCATTGCCACGACCCTGTGGCGCATGCTCGTCACGCGCCGCGACCTGCTGCAATGGACGACGGCTGCCCACACCAGCCGCCTCTTCGGCAGCGAGCTCTCGGCCGAGACGACCAGCCTGCAGATGCTTTCCGCCACCCTGGCATCCCTGGTGGTCACCCTGCTGCTGGTCTTCTTCCGGCCGGCGGCCCTGATCCCGGCTGCGCCGCTGCTGGTCGCCTGGGTGCTGTCGGCCAAGGTCGCCCTGTGGATCAGCCGGCCGGACGAGGCGGCGCAACAGACGCTGAGCCCGGCCGAGCGCATTCGCCTGCGCCGCCTGGCGCGCCGCACCTGGCTGTTCTTCGAAGAGTACGTCGGGCCAGAGGACAACTGGCTGCCGCCCGATCATTTCCAGGAGGCGCCCTACGGCCGGGTCGCCCACCGCACGTCGCCGACCAACATCGGCCTGTATTTGCTGAGCACCCTGGCGGCCTACGACCTGGGCTACGTCAGCCCCCTCAACCTGCTGATCCGGCTCGACTCGACCTTGGCCACTTTCGACCAGATTGGGCTTTACCGCGGCCACGTCTTCAACTGGATCGACACCCAGAGCCTGCAGCCGCTCATTCCGGCCTACGTTTCGACGGTGGACAGCGGCAATCTGGCCGCCTCGCTGCTGACGGTCAAGCAAGGGCTGCTGGAGATCCGGGCTGTCCCGCTGTGGCGGCCGGAGCGCTGGCAGGGGCTGGCGGATATGTTAGGGCTGTTGGCCGAGACGGTGGCCGCCTTGGCTGAGGGCGAGCCGGCCGCGGCCGTGGCGGCGCAGTTGGGCCGGATGGCGGCCCTGGCGGCGGCCGCGCCGGAGACGCCGGCCGGCTGGCCGGCCCTGGTGGCCCGCCTGGCCGAGCAGGAGCAGCCGGAGCTGGAGCGGCGCTTGCTGGGCCTGGTTGAAGCCGAGCTGGAGCGGCTGGGGGCCGAGGGGGTGCAGACGCTGCGCGTCTACCTGGAGCGGCTGCGCCACCACATCCAGGGGTTGGCGCGCGAAATAGATCGGCTGCTGCCTTGGGCGGGGGCGGCCGGGCGGCCGCCGGCCTGGTTTTCGCATAGCGAGAGTGAGGGCACGCAGGGGGGCGCGGCCGAGGCCCAGGCCCTGTGGCGCCAGTTGGCCGCCACCCTCGAAGTCACGCCGCGCCTGGACGAGGTGGACGCCCACTACGCCCAGGTCGAGGGGCTGCTGGCCGAACTGCACGCCCTGGCGGCCGCTGACCCAGCCAGCGACGAGGCGGGCGAGGCGGCCGCCTGGCTGGCCGAACTACTCTCCAGGGTGGGCGAGGCGCGGGCAACAGCCGCCGGCATGCTGGCGGATTGCGACAGGTTGGCGCGCCGGGCCGGCTCCCTGGTGGCCGATATGGACTTCGGCTTCCTTTTCGACCGCCAGCGCCAGGTCTTTCATCTCGGCTATAACGTGGATGCCGCCCGGCTAGACGACAACTTCTACGACTTGTTAGCCTCGGAGGCGCGCATTGCCAGCCTGGTGGCCATCGCCAAGCGCGACGTGCCCGCCAGCCATTGGCTGCACCTGGCCCGGCCGCTGGCCCGCCTAGACCAGGGGCTGGCCCTGCTCTCCTGGAGCGGGACGATGTTCGAATACCTGATGCCGCCCCTGTTGCTGGACAGCGGCCAGGCATCTCTGCTGGCCCAAACGGCCGGCGTCGTCGTGGATCACCAGATGGCATACGGCCGCGAGCGAGCCGTGCCCTGGGGCATTTCCGAGTCGGGCTATTACGCCTTTGACGCCGGCGGCAATTACCAGTATCGGGCTTTCGGCGCGCCCGAGCTGGGCTACAAGCGCGGCTTGGCCGAGGAACTGGTCGTCGCCCCCTACGCCTCTCTGTTGGCGCTGCCTTTCCGGCCGCAGGCCGTGTTGCGCAACCTCGACCAGTTGCTGACCTATGGCATCCGCGGCCGGTATGGCCTCTACGAGGCGATTGACTTCACCCGCGCCCGGCTCGAGCTGGGCCAGGAGTGGGCCGTGGTGCGCTCCTACATGGCCCACCACCAGGGCATGATCCTGGCGGCCCTGGTCAATCACCTCGACGGCCAGGCCATGGTGCGCCGCTTCCACGCCGAGCCGGCCATCCAGAGCGTCGAGCTTCTCTTGCACGAGCAGGCGCCGCTGGTTGCGCCGCCGGAGTCGGGCGGCGAGCCGGCCGCCATGTACCAGGAGGCGGCCGAGAGCGCCGCCCCGCTGCCCTTCGGCCTGGCGCCGCCCAAGGCGTTCGGCCAATGGTCGCCCCCGGCCGCTTGGCCCGCGCCTCTGGTCCATTTCCTCTCCAACGGCCGCTTTGGCTCGCTGGTCACCGACGCCGGGGGCGGCTACCTGACCGGCCGCGAGCTGGCCTACACCCGCTGGCGGCCGGACGCCACCCTGGACGATTGGGGCCAGTGGCTCTACCTGCAAGACGTGGAGCGCGGCTTGCTCTGGTCGGCCGGAGCCCAACCAGCGCCGGCCGGGCCGCAGCACCAGGAGGTCGTCTTTTACCCCCACATGGCCCGCTTCATTCGGCGCGACTTCGACGTCGCCCTGGAACTGGAAGTCTGCGTGGCGCCGGAGGCCGACGTGGAGGTGCGTCGCGTCCACCTTACCAACGACAGCGACGCGCCCCGCCACCTGCGGCTGACCAGCTACGCCGAAGTTGTGCTTGGCGAAGCCAGCGCCGACGCCCGCCACCCGGCCTTCAGTAAGCTCTTCGTCGAAAGCGAGTACGTGCGCGAATTCAACCTGCTGCTTTTTGAGCGCCGGCCGCGCTCGGCCGAGGCTAAGCGCCGTTTCCTGGGCCACATGCTGGTGCTGGCTGATGGCCAGGAGCAAACCCTGACGCTGGCCTACGAGAGCGACCGGGCCGCCTTTCTCGGCCGCAACCGCAGCCCGGCCCGGCCGCAGGCGCTCGAGGGCGACCATTGGCTGAGCGGCGCGGCCGGCGCCACCCTGGATCCCATTTTCGCCCTGGGCCAGGAGCTGGAGCTTGGGCCCCACCAGTCGGCCCGGTTGGCCTTGGTGACCCTGGCGGCCGACTCGCGCGGCGAAGCCCTGCGCCTGGCCGAAGCCTACCGGCGCTGGACGAGCGTCGGCCGGGCCTTCGCCGGCGCACGCGCCCAGGCCGAGCGCGAATTGCGCGAGCTGGACATGCCGGCCGGCGACCTGGAGCTGACTCAGCGCGCCCTCTCGCTGCTGCTCTACCCCCACGAGGCGCTGCGCGCCGAGCCGGCCGTCTTGGCCGCCAACGCCAGGGGCCAGCCCGGCCTTTGGGCGCATGGCATTTCGGGCGACTTTCCTATTCTGCTGCTGCGCATCGAGGCTGAGCGCCAGGCGGATCTGGCCTATTTCGGGCTGCGGGCACACAAATATTGGCGCCGGCGCGGCATCCAGACCGCCCTGGTGATCCTCAACGAGCGTGAAAGCGGCTATGACGACGGCTTGCAGAGCGCCATTCACCGGGCGGTCGAGCGGCTGGATTCCAGCGCCTGGCTCGGCCGGCGGGCCGGCATCTTCGTTTTACGCCGCGACCAGCTGGGGCCGGAGGACGAGGCCCTGTTGGCGGCCGCTGCCCGCGTGATCCTGGATGGGCGCGCCGGCAGCCCGGCCGAGCAATTGGCCCGCCCACCCCAGGCCGCCCGGCCGCCCCTGCCCGACTTTGAACCCTCCCTGCGGCCGGAAGAGGTGGACGAGGGCACGCCGCCGCTGCCGCGGCCAGAGGGCTTGGCGTTCGACAACGGCTACGGCGGCTTCACGCCCGACGGGGCCGAGTACGTAATTTACCTGCGGCCGGGCGATAGCACGCCCGCGCCCTGGATCAATGTGATTGCCAACCCGCGCCTTGGCTGCCTGGTCTCCGAGACGGGCGGCGGCTACACCTGGGCGACTAACAGCGGCGAAAACCGGCTGACCACCTGGCGCAACGACCCGGTGAGCGACGCCCCGGCCGAGGCGCTATATCTGCGCGACGAGGAGACGGCCGAGGTCTGGTCGCCCACGCCCCAGCCGCGGCCGGCCGAGGCTCCCTACCAGGTGCGCCACGGGGCCGGCTACACCATCTTTGAGCACCACAGCCACGGCCTGAAGCAGCGCCTGCGCGTCTTCGTGGCCCCCGATGCCCCGGTCAAGCTGCTCCAACTGCGGCTGGAAAACGTTTGGCGCCGGCCGCGCCGGCTTACGGCCACCTTTTACGCCGAGTGGGTTCTGGGCGCGTTGCGCGCCATCAGCAGCCCTTACCTGATCCCTGGCTTCCACCCGCCGGCCCAGGCGCTGTTGGCCCACAACCCTTACAACCCTGACTTCAGCCAGGCGGTGGCCTTCGCGGCCGCCAGCAAGGAGTTGCACGGCCTAACCGCCGACCGAGCCGAATTTTTGGGCCGCCTGGGTTCGCTGGGCGCGCCGGCCGCCCTGGGCCGCATTGGCCTCAGCGGCCGGGTGGAAGCCGGGGCCGACCCGTGCGCCGCCCTCCAGCTCCACCTTGACCTGCCGGCCGGCGCGGCCGAGGAAGTCTACTTCTTCATCGGCCAGGGGCACGACCGGGACGAAGCCCTGGCCTGTCTGGAGCGGTTTCGCGATCCGGCCGCGGTCGAGGCCGCCTGGACGGAGGTCGGCCGGCAGTGGGACGAGATCCTGGGCGCGGTGACGGTGGAGACGCCCGACCCGGCCATGAACATTCTGCTCAACCGCTGGCTGCTCTACCAGACCTTGGCCTGCCGCCTGTGGGGCCGCTCGGCCCTGTACCAGTCGGGCGGCGCCTATGGCTTCCGCGACCAGTTGCAAGACGTCATGGCGCTGGTGCACGCCCGGCCGGACTTGGCCCGCGAGCACTTGTTGCGCGCAGCCGCGCACCAATTTCAGGCGGGCGACGTGCTGCACTGGTGGCACCCGCCCGCCGGCCGCGGCGTGCGCACCCGCATCTCCGACGACCTGGCCTGGCTGCCCTACGTGACCGCCCACTACGTGCGCGCCACCGGCGACGCGGCCGTGCTCGATGAGCAGCTACCCTTCCTGACCGGCGAGGCCCTCAAGCCCGACGAGGCCGAGCGTTACGCCGCCTACGAACAGGCGGCCGGCGCCGCCAGCCTGTACCAGCACGGCTGCCAGGCGCTGGAGCGGGCCGCCAGCCACGGCCCTCAGAATCTGCCCCTCATCGGGGCCGGCGACTGGAACGACGGCATGAACCGGGTTGGCGTCGGCGGCCGCGGCGAGAGCGTTTGGCTGGCCTGGTTTCTGGCCGCCGGGCTAAACGCCTATGCTGGCCTGGCCGAGGAGCGCGGCGACGCCGATAGGGCTGAGCGCTTCCGCCGGACGGCCGAGGCCTATGCCGCAGCCGTCGAGCGCCACGCCTGGGACGGGGCCTGGTACCACCGGGCCTATTACGACGACGGCGCGCCGCTGGGCTCCAAGCTGAGCGAGGAGTGCCAGATTGACGCCATCGCCCAATCCTGGAGCGTCCTTAGCGGCCTGGCCCGGCCGGAGCGCGCCCGGCAGGCTCTTAAGTCGGCCCATGAGTGGCTCGTGCGCGAACCCGACCGCCTGCTACTGCTGCTGACGCCCCCTTTTGACCTGACCGGCAAGGACCCAGGCTACATCAAGGCTTACCCGCCCGGCATCCGCGAGAACGGCGGCCAATACACCCACGCCGCCTTGTGGACCATCTGGGCCACGGCAGAGCTGGGCGATGGCGACCTGGCCGAGCGCCTCTACCGGCTAATCAATCCTATTTACCGCAGCGCGACGGCCGAAGCGGCCGCCCACTACCAGGTCGAGCCTTATGTCATTTCGGCCGACGTCTACAGTGCGCCGGCCCACACCGGCCGGGGTGGCTGGACCTGGTACACCGGCTCGGCCGGCTGGATGTACCGCCTGGGCCTGGAAGGCATTCTGGGCCTGCGGCGCTGCGGCTCTGCCCTGCGCTTCACCCCCTGCATCCCCCGCGCCTGGCCCAGTTTCGAGGCTAGTTACCGCTTCGGCCGGAGTCTGTACCGCATCCAGGTGCAAAACCCCGACGGCGCCGGCCATGGTGTCCAGGCCCTCAGCCTGGACGGCCGTCCGCTAGCAGATGGCGAGGCGCCGCTCGAAGACGACGGCCGCGAACATCAGGTCGTGGTCGTCCTCGGCCCCCAAACAAGTAGGGGCGGGCCCGAAGACCCGCCCCAATCATCCTCTACAGGCGGCCGCTACTCTGGCACTTAAGGCGTGATAGAACGCATCTGCAGCCTGACCGAAGCCAGGCGCAGCAGCCAGACGGCCGCCGTGAGAAGGCTAAAGCCAACGCCCGTCAGCGCGGCAACAACGGGTTCATCTATGGTCGAACGGGCGCCGGAAATAGCTAGGGCGAGGAGGCTCCCCCCCGCGCTAAACAAGACGGCCGAGGCTCGCGCCGCTCCGGCCGCTTGTGGTGCATGTTGTGGTCTCATTTGATACTTCCTTGGTTGTTGATGACGGCGGCTTTTGCCTACTTAGAGCGAGCCGCCTGTGTCTGTGGTGTGCGTTCCTAAGTCTCTTGCTTACTTGTTGCGAACGGTGGAGCGCTGCGCCATGCCCTCGGCGTAGGATTTAAAGTTGCGCAGATCTTCCTGCACCCGCTGCTCCGGCTTGCCGAACAAATTGGCAAATACCTCACCGGCCTTGCCGCCCGGTGGGCTGTACTGCATCGAGACAGTCACTTCCGTTTCGTTGCTCTCCGGCAGCTCGTTAAACAGCACCTGGCCGCTGGTCGTGACCGTGCCGTTGGCGTCCTTGCTGCTCCAGGCGATGCGCTTGTTTTCTTCCCGGCGCGTCATCTCGGCGTTCCAATCCAGCCGCAGGCCCAGCGGCCCTTCCATCACCCAATGGCTGGTGGTTGGCCCTGTTTTCTTGACCGAACTGATGTACTTCATGAAGTGAGGGAAATTCTCAAAGTCGGCCCAGAGCGCATACAGCCGGCCGACGTCGCCCTTAATCGTGACGGACTTGGTTACTTTAGCCATACGGTTCAGCCTCCTCGCGCTTGCCTCACGCCTCGCGGCCGCTCTGCGTCCAGGCCGGCGGGTCGCTGGCGGGAAAGGACTCGTAGGAAGCCTCGTCCACCACGTCGGGAAAAGCCGGCCTGCGGCCGGTCTGGCCGGCCGGCCGGCGCTGAGGCGGGCTCCATTCGGCCGTGTTGACGCCCAGCGCGTCGTAGAGGTAGCAGTGGCCGTTGACGCCTCGGAAAAGCAAATATCCGCCGGCCAGCAGCGCCAATGTGCTGAGCGAAAGCCGCGCCAGGCCGTAAAGCGCCAGGAACGCCCCAGCCAGCACCGACAGCAGCCGTTCGTTGCTGTCCACGTTAACGCTCAACGGGGGCTGCTGAATGGTCACCACGTTGTCCGTCTGCCCTCCGTTCATAAACATGCGTTCACCTGTTCGTCCGTCTGCATAAATCCGTTTAGATGGGCCGTATGCTGCCGGCCGGCCCATCCAAGGGGCGCCTACCTGGGCAGCATCCCCGACGAATAAAGGTTGTAATCCTCGCCTGCGCCTGTTGTCTGCGACTTCGAGCGCAGCCAGAAGCCCAAAACAAAGGCGAGCAGAAAACCGAGGCCCAGGAACGGCAGGCGATTGTCGTTTATCACCTTGGCCGCCCGGCCGGTCGCCGTCTCGGCCGAATGGCGCAGCGAATCGCTCAGCTCCCCGGCCGCCCGGCTCAGCTCGGCCA
>JBOGUG010000309.1:0-8020 GCA_050696115.1 Promineifilaceae bacterium (SeqCode)
GGCCGGCAATCCTGCCCATCGCCGCCGAGACATCCACGCCGGTGACGCTGTAGCCGCCCCCGGCCAGCTCGAGCAGCAGGTGGCCCGGCCCATGACCTATTTCGAGGATCTGCCGGCCGGCAAGCAAGGGGATGGCCGCCTGGCCCCAGGCGCGCCACTGCCCCTCTGAAACCAGCCAGGCGACGGCGTCATAAGCCCAGGCACAGTCGTTGTAAAGCAGTTGGAAGCCGAGCCGCACCAGGCCGGCCCAGGCGCGCGCCGGCTGGCTAGCCCTCACCCGCAGCCGGCGCTTGGCTGACCCATTGCATTGTGTACAGGTTGTAGTACCGGCCGCGTTGGGCCAGGAGCGCTTCGTGAGTGTCCATTTCCACGATCTGGCCGTCATTCAGCACGACGATCTTATCGGCGTTGACGATCGTGCTTAGGCGGTGGGCGATCACAAACGATGTCCGGCCGCGCATCAGGCTGTCCAGCGCCGCCTGGATCTGTTTCTCGGTTGCCGTATCTACGCTGCTGGTGGCCTCATCCAAAATCAGGACGCGCGGGTCGGCCAGCAAGGCCCGGGCAAAGGAGACGATTTGGCGCTGCCCGATGCTGAGGTTAACGCCGTTCTCGCCAACGTCGGTCTGGTAGCCATCCGGCATGTGGCTGATGAACTCGTCTGCGCCGACGGCCTTGGCGGCCGCGACGACCTTTTGATCGCTGGCATCCAGCCGGCCGTAGCGGATGTTTTCGGCGACGCTGCCGGTGATCAGGATGGTGTCCTGTAATTCGATGCCCAGTTGCGAGCGCAGGCTAGCTAGCGTGACGTCGCGCAAGTCATGACCATCTATGCGCACTGCCCCATCGGTGACGTCGAAAAAGCGCGCCAGCAGGCGAATTATCGTGCTTTTGCCGGCGCCGGTCTCGCCCACCAGAGCCACGCGCTCCCCCGGTCTGGCGATTAAGTCGAAATTCTCTAGGATTGGCCCGCCGTCGGCGTAGGCGAAATCCACTTGGTCAAACTCCACCTGGCCTCTGATCGGCGGCAGCGGGCGGGCGTGGGGCGCGTCCACCAGGTCGGGCTGATTGTCGAGCAGGCCGAAGATACGCTCGCTTGAGGCCATCGCCGACTGGAAAACATTGTAGCGCTGGGCCAACTCTCGAATCGGCTCAAAGAAGCGCTCGACGTATAAGACGAAGGCCACCAGTGTGCCGGCCGTAAGTTGCTCACCCAGCACCAGCCAGCCGCCAACGACGACGACAATGGCGGTCGCCATAGAGCCGAGCACGTCAACCGAGGGGAAAAAGACGGCCGCCAGGCGGGTAGCGCCGATGTTGGCCTCAAAGAAGGAGTGGTTGAGGTCGTCGAAGTGGCGGGCGTTTTCTAGCTCGCGAGTGAACGCCTTGGTCACCCGGATGCCGGAGATTGATTCGTTGAGATAGCCGTTGATCAGGGACAACCGCTGGCGCGTGGCGCGATAGGCGTTGCGCACGCGCGCTCGCCAGGCATTGGTGATAACGACCATAATGGGAAGAACGGTGAAGGTCAGCAGAGCCAGGCGCCAATTCAGCGTCAGCATGGCGCCGATGATGCCGAGCAAGATGAACGTAGAGCGAAACAGGCCGGTAATAGACCAGGTCAAGAAATCCTGAAGCACGCCAACGTCGCTGATCAGCCGGCTCATCAGCCGGCCGACACTGTAGTTGTTGTAGAAGTTCAAGGAAAGCGAGTGCAGGTGACGGTACAACTCGGCGCGGACATCCAGGACAACCTTAGTGCCCACGAAAGCCATGATGGCGATCCGGCCGCGGTTGGTGAACCACTCGCCCAGCGCCGTTCCCAATAAAACCAGCGTCCACAGCCGGAGGCGGCCCAGATCACCCTGGCGGATGCCACCGTCAATCGCCTGGCCGATGATCCATGGTCCGGCGACACTGAACAGCGAGGCCGCAATCATGAGCGCGATGGCCGAGACCATTTGGCGCCGGTACGGCCGGATGTACTCCAGGAGGCGGCGGGCTAGTCGGGCATCATAAACTTTGCCCAGGTCATCCTCTTCCTCCTCAGGCAGCAGATCCTGGATTCGCTCTTCGCGCTGGAGGCGCTCTTCGTCGCTCAGCTCGCGCTCCGCGCCGCGCAGCGGCCGCCGGCCCCGTTCCCAGCTCGCGTAACTCATTGCGGCCGACCGTCCGACCTCGCCTGCAAGGCGGCGAACTCCTCCTGATCCTTGAGCTGCAAGTCGTAAATCTGCCGGTAGAGTCCAGCGGCCGCCAGCAATTCTGAGTGCGTGCCGCGCTCCACAATGCGGCCGGCATCCAAAACCAGGATGCAATCGGCGCTCTTGAGCGTCAGCAGGCGCTGGGCAATCACGAAGGTTGTGCGGCCCTGCATCAGATTGTGCAGCGCCTGCTGGATCAGGTACTCCGTTTCTGTATCCACGCTGCTGGTCGAGTCATCCAGAATTAGGATGCGCGGGTCGTTGAGCAGGGCGCGGGCAATGGCAATGCGCTGCTTTTGGCCGCCGCTGAGCGTGACGCCTCGCTCGCCAACCCGCGTCTCGTAGCCATCGGCAAAGTCAAGGATGAACTCATGCGCCTGGGCCGCTTTGGCCGCGGCCACGATCTCATCCTGGCTGGCATCATGCCGGCCGAAGGCGATGTTCTCAGCAACTGTCGTGCTGAAGAGGAATGAGTCTTGCATGACGATGCCGATCGCTGCTCGCAGTGAGGTCAGGCGCCAGTCTCGGGTGTCAATGCCATCCACCATTACCCGGCCGGCGGTTGGGTCATAGAAGCGGCCGATCAAATTTGTGATCGTGCTCTTGCCCGTACCGGTCGGGCCGATGAGGGCGATGGTTTCGCCGGGCGAGGCCCGGAAAGAGATGTCTTGCAAGACGGGCTGCCCTTCGGCGTAGGCGAAGCTCACGTTTTCGAAGATCACTTCA
This sequence comes from Promineifilaceae bacterium (SeqCode), assembly GCA_050696115.1. Classification (GTDB taxonomy): domain Bacteria; phylum Chloroflexota; class Anaerolineae; order Promineifilales; family Promineifilaceae; genus UBA11865. Next base: position 2,928 of record JBOGUG010000309.1, read on the forward strand.
CCTTGGGGATGCTCCGGCACGCGGCCGCTTGGATCGTAGGCCGCCTCTTTGGGCAGATCGTTGATCTCAAAGACCCGGCCGGCGCTGGCCCCGGCCGTGGCAGCCAGGTTAACCTGGAAGCCGAGGCGCTGCACCGGCCCGTTCAGCATGAGCACGTAGCTGATCATGGCCACCAAAGCGCCGACCGAGAGCCGACCGGCAGTCACCAACGGCCCGCCAAACCACAGCAGCAGCACCAGGCTCGCCGCAATGGTGAACGAGAAGAAGGGCCAATTGTTTGCCCAGGCGCGGATGACGCTGTAGCGCTGCTCGAACCAGGCTTCGTTTTCTCGGTCAAACTTTGCCAACTCATACGGCTCGCGGGCGAACGCCTTCACCACCCTAATCCCGGTCAGGCTCTCCTGCATGGTGGTGGAGAGCGTGCCCATTTGTTCCTGGATGCGCTTGAACATCGGCCGGATCAGATTGCCGAAGCGCAGCGAGCCGATCACCAGCGCGGGCATGGGGATGAGGGCCAGCAGGGCCAGCCGACCGTTTTCCAGCAACATGGCGATGATGACGCCGAGCAGGAGCAGAACGGTGGCCAACAGATCCATCAGGCCGATGCCTACAAAGCGCTCTGTCTCGGAGATGTCGCCCACCGCCCGGCTCATCAGGTCCCCTGTCTGGGTGCGGTTATGGATTTCAAAGGGCAGCGACTGGACGCTGTCGTAGTAGTCGTTACGCAAATCGTAAGCCACCCGATGCGTCAGCCATTCGCCGTAAAAGCGTTGGCCGTAGCCAGCCACGCCGCGCAATATGGCGATGGCGAGGATGAGGCCGCCAGCGTAAAGCAGGTTGCTGAAGCGGCCGCTGGCGATGCCGCGGTCAATCGCGTCTTTGATAAGCTGGGGCACGTAAAGGCCAAGCACCGTTGCCAGGCCCATTGAAGCATAGGCCACGGCCGCATGCTTCCAATAGGGTCGCAGGTAGCCTAGCAGCCGACGGTAGACGTGGCTGGGGGGAGTCTTGGGATCTTCGGCCATGCCAGTGAGCGCTCCAAAGCTAAATCTTACCATTCTCACCGCGGATCAACATGCCGGAAACGCCATTCGCGGCCGCCCGGCAGCGCCCGCCAGGCGGCGCGGCCCGGCTGTGGTAGACTTGCGGGGTGGGGCGCTCTGACCCAAGCGATGAGACTGGTATGAGCCTGGCGGAGCAACGGCGGGCCATCAGGCCATTGTTGGACGAGAACAGCCCGGCCGACGCGACCGAGGTCTACTTCGCCTTCCACCATCCCGATCAGCGCGTCCGGCTGGCCTTTGCCGGCGGTGCGGACGGATCGGCTGGCGGCTACGTGTGCCTCGCGCGAACGGGCATGGATCTTTTCCGCCCGTTGGTCACCATGCGACTGCCGTCAACTGCCGGCGGCTTGGACTTAGAGGACGGCCGGCGCCTGCTGACGCAGGCGTTCAAGCCATCCCAGGAAGTGATCTTAAGCGTGCCGCGCGATTATCAGCCCCTTCTCGAGGCGCTGCTACGGGTGCGCCGGGCGCAGCTCGTGATCCTCCTCGTGCTTGACCGCGGGCGCTTCGAGCCGCTGCTGAACATCCTGGTGGCCCAGACGGAGGGGGCCGAGGGGCTGCCGCGCTTCGTGATCCGCCGCTCGGCCGACGGCCGCCTAGGTCTGACCGGCGAGACGGCCGCGGCCGCCGGCTTCAACTGGCGCACGCCGGTCTTCGCCGACGTGTATGTAAACACCCAGGCCGGCCAACGCCGCCAGGGCCTGGGTAGGAGCGTGCTCAATTACGCCCTCCAGCGCGTGCTTGAGGGCGGCCGGCGGGCCTTGTACACCGTGGCGGCCGACAACGAGGCCTCAATCAAATTGGCCGAGTCGGCCGGCTTTGTGGACATCGGCCTGCGCCGCGTGCTGCTAGAGGCCAGCCCGCGTGAAAATAGCGATAAATCGCCCTCCCAGCCCTAGACTTCCCCCTGGGCGCATGCTAGATTAAGCTCGTCTAGTGTAGTTTCGAAAACGGAGGTTCGCCATATGGAGCGCAAGCGCGGCGTCGTCAAGTGGTTTAGCCGACTCAAGGGCTATGGCTTTATCGTCCCTGAGGCAGGCACACGCGAAGTTTTCGTCCATTACTCTGCCATCGAAGGCGAGGGCTATCGCAACCTATTTGAAGGGGATGTCGTCGAGTTTCTTGAGGTAGACCTGGGCAAGGGGCCGCAAGCGCGCAGCGTGAGCCCGCTGCACTCGGTTTCGTGACGCCGGAGCCAAATTGATCCGACAAACGCAGCACCCGCCGCTCGGCGGGTGTTTTTGTGGTTAGAGCTTACTGACGAATGTGCGGGCCAGTTCGGAGTTTGCCCCACCCCAGCGGATGATCAGGTCGGAGGCAAACGGTAACCAAATCAGACTGCGCTGGATGAGATAGGAGCGGCGCATCCCCTGCTGCATCTCGGCATCCACTTGATGCTCGTAGGCCCGCAAGCGCGCGTAAGTGAGGTCGTCGGCCGCAAGCGCCGCATGACCCACCTCGGCCGCCAGGTATGCCGAGCGCAGCCCATTTGAAATGCCGCCCCCGGTCAAAGGGTTGATAAGGCCGGCCGCATCTCCAACCAGAAGGGCGCCAGCATAGGCCCGACGCATATCCTGTGAGCCGAAGTTCAGTTGCCAGGTCGCCATGTCGTTCAGGCTCCAACCGGGCCGCAGCCGTGCCTTAATCGCTGGCAGATCCAGAAAGACATCCAGCAGCTCTTCCAGGCTGCGGCCGGCCTGGCGGAACTTGTCCAGCCGCATGCCCAGGCCCACATTCGCCCGGCCCTCGCCCAGGGGAAAGATCCAGGCGTAACCCGGCAAGATGCCCTTATAGAGATAAAACTCGACCTGGTTAGCCCGCTCTTCCAGCCCCTCGACGTAGGCGCGCAGGGCGACGGCCCGGTGGCCATCCAGGGGCTTGTCCGGTCGCAAGGCGCGGGTTACAACCGAGGTCACTCCGTCGGCCCCGATCACTAACTGGGAGCGCACATCCTCCAGCCGGCCATTAAGGCGGGCGCGCACGCCGACAACCTGGCCATCCTCGATGATTGGCTCCTTGACCTGGCCGTGGCAATAATCGGCTCCGGCGTCAATGGCGTGGCGTTGCACCAGGGCGTCAAAGTGCAGGCGAGGCACGATGTAGGAGTGGGCGCCCTGCGGGCCTGGCTTCAGGTCGGCTTCCAAGACATGGCCGCGCGGGGAGCTGAGCAGGAGGCTGTAGCAGGGATAGAATCCGGCCGCCAGGATCTTTTCCTGCATGCCGAGATCATAGAGGAGCTCGATGGCCGAGGCCGGCACACCGTCGCCACAGGCCTTGTCGCGCGGAAAGGGTTGGCGGTCTAGCAGGAGGACGTCGTGGCCGAGCTTGGCCAGGCCGGCTGCCGCGGCCGCGCCGCTCGGCCCGGCCCCTACGACGACGACCTCACGTTCCACCAATCCCTCCTCCAAAGCAAGGCATTTCGCTGAATTCAAGCCGGCCTATAAGCCGCATTCTGTGCCCAAGGCAAGCCTGGGCGGCGATCATCTATCTTGGCGAGACCATTGCTGGTCCGCTCATTGCGGTCTACCCGGGCGCTTGCCGGAGCGAGCCACTCCGGAAGGGGCCGGAGACGCGCTCCGGCCGCCTTTTCGCCCTGCTTGACCTTGCTCCCGGCGGGGTTTGCCAAGCCGGCGCCATTACTGCCGCCGCTGGTGGTCTCTTACACCACCGTTGCACCCTCACCCGGCGCGGACGCGCCGCGCCAGGCAATACACCTCTCTGTTGCACTTTCCGTCGGGTTTCCCCGCCCGGCCGTTAGCCGGCGCCGTGCTCTGTGGAGTGCGGACTTTCCTCAGCCCTGTGGGGGCCGCGATCGCCCGGCCAGCTTGATGCAAGGATCGTAACACCCCGGAAATGGGGCGTCAACTCTGTTTACACTTTGTATATCTGCCCCAAAGCGCGCCGGGTGAGCACGGCCGCCATTTCGGCGCGGTAGCCGGCCGAGCCGCGAAAATCGCCTGGATGGCGGGCGGCGTCCCTGGCGGCGCTGGCCGCACGCTCAATGGCTTTCGGGGAAACGCCAGCCGCCAGCGCTCCCTCTGCTTCTATCAGGCGCGCAGGGCGGGGCCCGAGGCCGGTTGCCGCCAGGCGTGGCCGGCCATTTTCAGGCTGCCAGGCGACGACGGCCACAATCGGGTAGTCGCGCCGGGTGCGCGCCACGCGCACGGCAGCGCCCAGGCCCTCCCCCCGGGCGAAGCTGACAGATATGAGAAGGCCGCCAGGGCGCTCTTCATGCACCAGGTAGTCGTTCAAGGTCAGCGTCCGCTCGGCCGGAGCCGCCAGCAGCAGCTCGGCCTCCAGCGCCAGCAGGACCGCCAGCAGCTCACTGTCGGCCGGGCGGGCCGCAATCGAGCCGCCGACCGTCGCAGTGTTGCGGAAGGTGTTTGGCCCGGCCAAGAACACGGCTTTGGCCAGCAGCGCGCCCAAATCCAGCGGGCCGTCCATGTCGGCTGCTTCCGGCCCTGCGCCTAAATACTCCACCACATCGGCCAGGCGGGTCATGGCCCCTAGGCGCAGCCGGCCGGCGTCTATTTCGATCTGGGCCAGGCCCAAATCTTGCAGGTCAACAAGCGGCCTGGGCGCGTGGCCGGCCAGCAGCCGGGCGCCGCCGGCGAGCGGGGCTGAGCCCGGCTCCGCCAGCAGACGCAGGGCCTCCTCAAGGGTGCTGGGGCGGTGATAGGCGGCAGGTCGCTGGGGCATCGTAGGCCGGCCGGGACGATTGCCCGGCAGGGTCACAGGCCTATAATTGCTGCAGGAGTGTAGCGCCCCGGCCCGCTTAGGGCAAAGCGCACCTCTTGAGCAAGATGGAGAGCAACCAACCGGCTGTCCCCATTGCGACGAACGCCCCGGCCACTGGCGGCCGCTATCGGCACAGCCGCTGGGCGGCGGCTCTGATCGCGGCCGGCGTCTTGCTGGCCCTGGCCTGGCACGGCTTAAGCGACCCGGAACGGCTGACCCACAGCGGGCCACTGGCCCTGGCCGACGTCGCCGGCTACTCTGTCTGCCACCGGGTAGGCCAGCGCTCATTTT
>JBOGUG010000310.1:0-4267 GCA_050696115.1 Promineifilaceae bacterium (SeqCode)
GGCCGCGGAAGTCGGTGCGGCCGGCGAAGGCCTTCAGCTCAAAGCCGTCGAAGCCGGCGTCTATGGCCGCGAACTGGGCGAAGTAATACGGGATGAGCAGGGGGCCTTCCTCGGCCAGGAATTGCTGGATCTGGCGGTAGGCGTCGGCCCGTTCGGCCTCGTTGCGGCTGGCGCCGGCCGTCTCGACCAGGGCGTCGAACTCCGGGTCGCAGAAGTGCGACTCGTTCCAGATCGCGTCGCACACCAGCATGACGTCGAGGTAAAACTGGGGGTAGGGGCGCGAGCCCCAGCCGGTCAGGCCCAGGTTGGCCTCCAGCCAGTTGTTGGGCGCGTCGCTGTAGTAGACGCTCTCCGGCACGACGCTGATGTCCATCTCAATGCCGGCCTCGGCCCATTGGGACTGAAGCACGGCCGCCACGTCGGGCCGGCCGCCGGTGTCGGGCACGAAGAAGGTCAGGCCGCTCAGGCCGTCCTCGTAGCCGGCCTCGGCCAGCAGGGCGCGGGCGGCCTCCGGGTCGTAGGCCGGCGGCTCGACGTTAGGGGCGTGGTAGGCTTCGTATAGCGGCCCAATGGGGCTGTCATTGCCCAGCGCGCCGTGGCCCTGCTGGGTCAGCTCAAACAGCGCCTGGCGGTCGGTCGCCAGCTTGAGCGCCTGGATCACGGCCGGGTCGTCGCCCGGCGGCTGGTCGGTGCGCAGCCGAATGAGGTCAAAGCCATTGGTCGGGATCTCGTAAGTGACGATGCCGGCCTCCTCCTGCAAGCTTTCGAAGAGTGGGGTGGACATGCGCATGGAAAGGTCAATCTGGCCGTCACGCAGGGCGTTTACGGCCGCCGTCTCGTCGGGGAAGAAGATGATCTCCAGCCCGGCCAGCTTGGGCAGCCCCTCGACAAAATAGGCTTCGTTGGCCTCCATCACAATCCGATCTTCGGCCAAATAGTTCACCACTCGAAAAGGCCCGGTGCCGTTGAAATTGGTGGCGTCCTCGGTGCCGTCCTTGATGATCAGGGCGTGGTTATCGCTCAAATCATAGAGGAAAAATGGGTTCGGCTCCGTCAGGCTGAAAGTCACCTGAAGCTCGCCGCTGGCCTGCACGTCGGCAATGTTGGCGTACAGGTCGGCCGTGGGCGAGCCGAGCTCCGGGTCGCGCAGCCGGTTAAAGGTGTAAACCACGTCCGCGGCGCTGAAAGGGTCGCCGTCGTGCCAGGTGACGCCCTCGGCAAGGTCGAAGACGTAGCTCAGGCCGTCGTCGCTGACCTCCCAACGGGTCGCCAGGCGCGGGATGACATTCGAGGCGGGGTCAATGTCCACCAAATAATCGTAGACGTGGTTCGCCACCAGCACCTCGCTGTCCGACGAAATAAAGGCCGGGTCGAGCAACTCGATAGGCTGCATGGCGACGCGCAACGTGCCTTCGCGCTGCATGGCGGCCTCGGTGGCGACCCTTTCGGTCGTTTCGGGGCTAGATTGGCTTTCGGTTGTGGCTGGTGGGGAATCGGTCTCGGCCGGGGCGGGGGTTTCGGCCTGGCCGCCGGCGCAGGCGGCCATCAGGAGGGTCAACACGAGGGCGGCTACATGCCCAGCGCTCTTGCGCCTGTTGTGCAATCTGAAATTCGTGCCGAGCAGGTTCATCGCTTCTTCTCCACAGGTAGTACACTGGTAACGGTAAGGTGTGGAGATGATAGCCGGGGCAATGCGGCTGTCAAAATCGGCCTGGGGGATGCGGGGGCGGATATAGGGGCCATCCCCGTGAACCAGCCTTTGGCGGCGGCCGCCCTTAACGCAGCGCGAAGGTGGCCCTACGGCCCCGCGCTGCGCTGCTTGACCAGGACGCCGGCCGCCGCCAGGATGACGACCAGTACCACGGCCGTCAGGCTTGCGCCGGTCAGGCCGCCAGAGCCTTCCGCGCTGCCGGCCGCGGCGGCCACCGCCCTGGCCGGGGTCGCGCTGGGGGCCGGCGCCGGCCGGGGCAGCCCAGCCAACAGCGCGGTGGTCTGCGGCGTTGGCGGGGCGTAGCGAATCGGGACAACCGGCTCGCCAAACATGTTGGGCAGGGGCAGCTGCTTGGGATCGGCCGCCGGCCGGGCGGCGGCAAGCAGGGCCGCGACGCGGAGCTCGGTCCCGGGCGCCAGCACGGCGTCAATGGTCAAGTTGTTGAGGGCCAACAACTGCTCTATCGGCAGGCCGTGCTTCTCGGCGATGGCGTACAGCGAGTCGCCAGGCTGGACAATGTAAGTCTGCGGCGGCGTGGGCGTGGGCGGCGCGGCCTGGCCCGGCGCCAACCGGATGATCAGCTGCATGCCGGCGTAAATTGTCGAGTCCGCCTGCAGGCCGTTGTAAGCCAGCAGTTCGTTGAAATTCAGCCCGTACCGGTCAACGATAGACCACAGCGACTCGCCGGCGCGCACGGTGTGGCTCAGCGCCGGCGTCGGCGTGGGCGGCGGAACCTGGCCTTCGGCCAGCTTGACGACGATCTCATTGCCCGGATGCACCACGTCGGCCGGGCCGAGGCCGTTGTTCAAATAGAGCTGCGCAAGCGGCACGTCGTAATAAGCGGCCACCGTCCACAGCGCCTGGCCCTCCCCCATGACGTGGACGATGGAGCCGTCCGGCCGGGGCGGGGCCAGCACGATCGGCTCGACGTAGATCGGCGCGGCCGACTCTTCGACCGAGTTGTCCACAGTCGGGGCGGCGGTTGGGCGTGGGGCGGCCACCGGCTGGGGCGGCGCTGGCGCGGCCGGCGCGTTGGAAGGCTGGCCGACGAGCAGCACGTAGAAATTCTGGCTGCCGTTGCTGGCGAAGCCGGTGCCCGCCTGGCTGTAGCGAGTGGAGACCATGGTGCTGAAATGGATGCTGCTGTTGCGCCACCAGGCAATCCCCTGACTGGGGGTCATGCCCGTTCCGCCGACGATGTTTTCGGAGACGATGCCGACGTAGCCGGCGGCCGCGGCCCGCGAATAGGGCGTCGAGCCGTTGGCCCCCGTGTGGCTGTAGGTGACCGTCTGGGCCATCCAGTTGGCGTGGCTCTGGGCGGCGGCCGCCAGGGATCCATGATAGGCAAAGCCCGCCAGGCCATTCTCTGCGCGCACCTGATTGACAAGTTGGAATATCTGGGAGGCAGGGTCGCCCTGGGCGCTGGCGGGGCGAGCTAGGCCCAGGAAGGCCATCGCGCCCACCGCCAGGGCGGCAAGCCATGCTCGTGACATGTAGCCGCGAACTATAGCAGCCTGGGCCACGTGCGCCAAATGCGCTAGTAAGGAAGCGCTATGGCCCGGCCCAATTTCGCTTCGGCCGGGGTCGCGGATAATATTGGGCCTGTGGCCCCAAGGATGGGCCGGCCGGATGAGCGAGAAATCCCTGACCGTCGTAGACCAAAGAGAAGTCACCTTTTACGGCGACAACCTGGTCGCCGTGCGGGCGACCGACGGCCAGGTGTATGTGGCCGTGCGCCAGATGTGCGACGCGCTCGGCCTGGACAGGCGCGGCCAGGTGCGCCGGCTCGAGCGGCAGCCGATTTTGGCCGAGGGCTATAAAGGGGGGGACATCATGGCCCCCCCTTCCGAAAGCGGCCGCGGCGGCGGCCCGCAAATTGCCGGCCTGCTGCGGGTGGACCTGGTGCCGCTCTGGCTGGCCGGCGTGGACGTCAAGCGGGCCAAAGAAGAGATCCGGCCCAAGCTTGAGCGCTACCAGCGCGAGGCCGCCAAGGTACTTTGGGAGGCCTTCCAGCAAGGCCGGCTGACCTCGCCGGGGCTGGACGAGCTGCTCAGCCAGGACACGCCCGCGGTGAGGGCCTACAAGCTGGCCCTGGCCGTGGTGGACCTGGCCCGCAATCAGGTGCTGCTGGAGGCCCAGCTTGAGGATCACGGCCGGCGGCTGGAGGCTATCGAGGCCCATCTGGGCGATCCCGGCCGGCAGATCACTCCCGAACAGGCCAGCCAGCTCAGCCAGGCCATCAAGGCCGTCGCCCTGGCGCTGGGCCAGAAGAGCGGCCGCAACGAGTACGGCGGCGTCTACGGCGAGCTGTATCGCCGCTTCGCGATCACCTCCTACAAACTCCTGCCGGCGGCCAAGTTCCAGGCTGCCATGGCCTGGCTGGCCGAGTGGCACCAGCAGACCACGGGCGCGGCCGACGTGCCCTTCTAAGAGCGAGGCGCGCATGGACGAGCAAGAACGCCTTCTGAACTATATAGACGGTGGCTGGCGGGAATCTCAGGCGGCCGAATGGCAGCCGGTGATCAACCCGGCCACGGCCGAGACGCTGGCCAGCGT
>JBOGUG010000311.1:0-6674 GCA_050696115.1 Promineifilaceae bacterium (SeqCode)
GTTCGGCAACGTCTTTCGCGCCGATATGGGCGCCGAGGCGTTTTACGAGATCCTGCGCAGCATGGATCTGGATCGGCTTGCCCGCGAACTGTGGCGTGAGGTGCGCACCTCGCGCTCCAAGCAGGGCGCCAAGCGTGCCACCAAGCGGCTTCAAGTGGCTGAGGCCCTGCGCAAGAGCGGCAACCGGCCGGAATGGATGATCCTGACGGTCTTGCCGGTGATCCCGCCCGACCTGCGCCCAATGGTTCAGTTGGACGGCGGCCGCTTCGCTACGTCAGATTTGAATGACCTCTACCGGCGGGTGATCAACCGCAACAATCGCCTGAAGCGCCTGCTAGAGTTGGGCGCGCCGGACGTGATCGTGCGCAACGAGAAGCGAATGCTTCAGGAAGCGGTCGACAGCCTGATTGACAACAGCCAGCGCGGCAAGGCGCTCAGCCGCCGCGGCCGGCGCGAGCTCAAGTCGCTCTCGGACATGCTCAAGGGCAAGAAGGGGCGCTTCCGCCGCAACTTGCTCGGCAAGCGGGTGGATTATTCCGGCCGGTCGGTCATCGTCGTCGGCCCTGACCTCAAGATGGGCCAGTGCGGCTTGCCCAAGACAATGGCCTTGGAGCTGTTCCGCCCCTTTGTCATCAGCAAGCTGGTTGATCGCGAGCAGGCCAGCAACATCAAACACGCCAAGCGTCTGATCGAGCGCCAATCACAAGAGGTGTGGCAGGCATTGGAAGACGTCATCAAGGGCCGACCGATCTTACTCAACCGCGCCCCCACCCTGCACCGCCTGGGCATTCAGGCCTTCATGCCGACCCTGGTTGAGGGTAAGGCGATCCAGCTTCACCCGCTGGTGTGCGCGGCCTTTAACGCCGACTTTGATGGCGACCAGATGGCCGTCCATGTGCCGCTGTCGCAAAAGGCTGTGGACGAGGCGCTGCGGCAGATGATGGCTACCCAGAACCTGCTCAAGCCGGCCGACGGCCACCCCGTCGTTGGCCCTTCTAAGGACATGGTCTTGGGCGTTTATTACCTGACCGTCATGCAGGCCGACCGTAAGGGCGAGGGCAAGGCCTTCAGTAGCCTGGAGGAGGTCGAGCGAGCCTATGAGATGGGCTATGTGGACATCCACGCCCAGATCAAGCTGCTGGTGGAGACCTACTTTAAAGACGACGGCAAGCGCTACGCCGATGGCAAGCCGCGCCGCCGCATCATCGAGACCACCCCCGGCAGAGTCATCTTCAATCGCGCCCTGCCGCCCGAAATGCGCTTCGTCAATCAGGTCTTAGACAAGGGCGCCGTTAACGATCTCGTCAACCGCGTCTATCGCCGCCTTGGCGACGACGCCACTATCGAGATGGTGGACAACATCAAGGATCTGGGCTTCAAGTACGCCTCTCGCTCCGGCATCACCATCGCTGTCTCCGATCTGATCATCCCGGAGGAACGGGAAACGATTCTGGCCGAAGGGCGCCAGCGCGTGGATCAGATTGACCTGCAATATCGCCGCGGCCTGCTGACCGAGGCCGAACAGTTTCAACACACCGTGGATGTGTGGACCACCGCCAAGGGAGAGGTAGAGGAAGCGGTGCGTGCTGCTATGCCCCCGGCCGGGCCGGTGACCATGATGGCCCTGTCTGGCTCAACCAAGGGCGGCTTCGGCATCATCACCCAGTTGGCCGGTATGCGCGGCCTGATGACCGACCCCCAGGGCAAGGTCATTCCCGTGCCGATCACCTCTAACTTCCGCCACGGACTGACGGCCCTGGAGTACTTCATCTCCACCCACGGCGCGCGCAAGGGTCTGGCGGACACCGCCTTGCGGACGGCCGACGCCGGCTACCTGACGCGCCGCCTGGTGGACGTCGCCCAGGACGTCATCATCATGGAAATGGATTGCGGCACGGAAAGCGGCATCTGGGTGCGCAAGGACGATAACTTCGGCCGCCAGACGCTCTCTGAGCGCATCTGGGGCCGCTATGCCGCCGCGACGGTTGCCAGCCTAGGCACAGGCGAGGTCATCATCGAAGCGGGCCAGCTTTACACGGAAGAGCTGGCCGACGCCGTCGACAGCGCCGGCGTTGAAGAGGTCTACGTCTTCTCGCCCATGACCTGCGAGCTGCGCCAGGGCATCTGCGCCAAATGCTATGGCATTGACTTGGGGCGCGGCAAGCCTGTCGAAATGGGCGTGGCAGTTGGCATTGTGGCAGCCCAGTCCATCGGCGAGCCGGGCACGCAACTAACCCTGCGCACTTTCCACACCGGCGGCACGGCCGAGGCCCGTGGTGACATCACGGCCGGCCTGCCCCGTGTCGAAGAGCTGTTCGAGGCCCGCCAGCGCCCCAAGGGCGAAGCGATTATCTCTGAGATCGGCGGCCACGTCGCGCTGACCACGGTCGAGGGCATCCGCCACGTTATTGTGACCGACAGCAAGCTTGTTGAGGACGAGTACGAGATCCCCGAAAGCTACGAGGTGAAGGTTCAAAACGAGGACGAGGTCAAGCTCCACGACATCATCGCGGAAGTCGCAAATGACGTCATTGCCGCTCGGCATCCCGGCCGCGTCCGGGCCGAGAATGGCATGATCAAGGTCGTTTGGGAAAGCAAGGACGAGCGCGACTACGACATCCCGGCCGCAACGCGCATCCTCGTAAAAGAGAACCAGCGGATCGAGGCTGGCGAACAGCTAACCGAGGGCACGCCCAACCCGCACCGCATCCTGGAGATCCGCGGCCGGGGCTCGGTGACCCAGTACCTGCTGCAAGAGGTGCAGAAGGTGTACCGGCCGCAGGGCCAGAATATTAACGACAAGCACTTCGAGGTCATCATCCGCAAGATGATGAGCAAGGTGCAGATCACCCATCCGGGCGACACCGAAATGCTGCCGGGCGAGCTCGTTGAGGCCACCGAGTTCATCGAGCGCAACAACGAGATCGCGGCCGAGGGTGGCCAGCGGGCTAGGGCCGACAGCGTCCTGCTGGGCATCACCAAGGCGTCGCTGAACACGGAAAGCTTCCTGTCGGCCAGCTCCTTCCAGCACACCATCAAGGTGCTGGCCGGGGCGGCCATCGCGGGCAAGGAAGATGATCTGCTTGGCCTGAAGGAAAACGTGATCATCGGCAAGCTGATCCCGGCCGGCACTGGCTTCAAGGCGCGCCAAGAGCGGCTGGCCGAGCAACTGGCGGCCGAGGCCCTTCTGGCTCAACTGGGCGACGAAGAGGAAGTTGACCTCAGCAACCTGCTAATTGATGACAATACGGACGAGGCGCTGCTAGAGCGGCTGGCAGCCCAGGCGGCCGAGGCTGCCGCCAGGGGCGTGTCGCTGCGCGAGGCCGAGAGCGCCGACTAGACCTTGCTGCCCCCTGGGATGGGCGCCGCCCACCCAGGGGGCTTACTTCCTCCGCCCCAACAACTCCTGGCTCAGTTCAAGCAGCGCCTGCCCGCCAACTCCCTCCGGCCGGGCGGCGGCCAGGTGATCCAGCGCCTCTTCTGCAAAGGCGCTCTCATGCGCCTCGGAAAAAGCCCGCGCCCCCACCTCATCTAGCATCGCCACGGCCCGGCCGACGAAAGCCTCGCCCTCATCGCGGCCGGCGTAGAGGCGGCGCAAGTCAGGACTTCGGCTCAGGCCAAACAGGACAGGCAGGCTCTTTTTGCGGGATATGATGTCCGTCGCGGCCGACTTGCCCAGCTCTGCCTCATCGCCCCAAATGCCCAAGATGTCGTCGCGGACCTGAAACGCCAGCCCCAACTGGCGGCCGAAATTGGCGAAGTGCGCGACCCGGCCAGGCTCGCAGCCGGTGATCAAAGCGCCAAGCTCGGCCGCCAAGGCTAACAACGCCGCGGTCTTGCCGCCAATCATCGCCAGGTACTCAGCCACGCCCACGTCTTGGCGGGCCTCAAAGCCCATGTCGGCGTGCTGGCCCAGCGTCAGCTCGACGCAGGTCTCATCCAGCCGGCGCAGGGCGTGCAGCACAAGCGGTGCGGCCAGGCCTCGTTCCGCCAGACGTCCAAGCGCCAGGTGCGCCAGGGCAAAGAGGGCATCTCCACTATTGATGGCCTGATTAGCGCCCCAGACGCGCCACATTGCCGGCCGGCCGCGCCGGGCCGGACTGCCGTCCTGGATGTCGTCGTGAATCAAGCTGAAGTTGTGCACCATTTCAATGGCGGCCGCTGGCGGCAGCGCCTGGCGCCACACGCCCCCGGCCGCCTGGCAAACGAGCAGACAGAGGAGGGACCGCACCAGTTTGCCGCTTGCCGCCTCAGTGCCGCCAAGGCCCTGGTCGGCCCAGCCCATGTGATAGTGCAACATGCCGTAAAAGGGATCGCCGCCTTTAGCCTCGGCCTGCAACACGGCGCGTAGTTCCTGCTCTACGGCCGGCAACATGGCCGCGCTTAGCGTCTGCAGGGCGGCTGGGCCTTCCGCTTGCTTATCAGGCCTGTCCGAGGCCTGGGTCGCGCTCACGCTGGCTGGCCCGGCGGTGGAGCGCCGGCCGCGCCGGGCTTGAAGTCGGTGTATAGCGGCGTTTGGGCCAAGGCGCGGAGATCGGCCGCCCCGGCGCAGAACATCGCCACGCGAAGCTGAGCCGTTAGGATCTCGGCCGTCTCGATCACGGCCGGGACGCCGCCGGAGACGGCCGCGCGCAAGAAGTCGCCCGCCAGCCCGCCCAGACAGGCGCCCAGGGCGATGCATTTGGCCACCTCGATGCCGTCGCGCAGCCCGCCGCTTGCGATCAAGGGCAGTTCTGGTGCTGCGCCGCGGCAATATTGGAGCGCATAGGCTGTCGGAATTCCCCAGTTGATAAAGGCGGCCGCAATGCGCGCATGGCGGGCTGTTGGCGCCCGGTGCATCTCCACCTGGCTCCAGGAGGTGCCGCCAGCCCCGGCAACGTCAATGGCAGTCACCCCGGCTTCGGCCAGGCGGCGGGCAATCTGGGCGTCAAAGCCCCAGCCAACCTCCTTGGCGATGACCGGCGCCTCGAGCTGGCGGCAAACCTGGGCCACCTTGGCTAGCAAGCCGGAAAAGTTGCCGTCCCCTTCCGGCTGGACGGCCTCTTGCAAAGCATTGAAGTGCAGGATCAGCGCGTCTGCCTGGCACAACTCCAGCGCCCGCCGGCATTCGTCTGGGCCGTAGCCGTAGTTAAGTTGCACCGCGCCCAGGTTGGCAAACAACAAAATGTCGGGGGCGACGTCGCGCACGCGGTAAGTGTAGGCCAGGGCCGGCTCTTCAAGCGCGGCCCGCACCGACCCAAGCCCCATTGCCAATCCGGCCTGCTGGGCGGCGGCCGCCAGGGTGCGGTTTATCTCATACGCCTCGGCCGTGCCGCCCGTCATAGAGGAGATGAGCAGGGGCGTTGCCAACTCTTTGCCGAACAGGCGGCTGCGGGTATCAACCTGGTCGAGGTCGAGCTCTGGCAAAGCCTGATGCAGGAAGAAGTAGCGTTCGAGGCCCGTAGTCAGCCCCTTGAATCGGACGTCCTCTTCCACGTTGATGCGGATATGGTCGGCCTTGCGCTGTTTGACGGGGCTGGCGGGCGGGCCGGCCGGATCGGCCGTGTTTGGCGCGAAGTTGTCCGCCTGGCTCATGGCTGCGCTCCTGGCAAAGGTAGCCGGCAGTATACCTTGCCCAATCCGGCCAGAGCAAACGACGGCCTCTCGCAGCCAACTGGGGGGCGGGATACAATACGCGGACTTAGCTCTCAGACGTAGCGACAAGAGGTATCGGATGCGCATCCTGATAACTGGCGGGGCCGGTTTTCTGGGCTCCCATCTGTGCGACCGCTTCCTGGCCGAGGGGCATACGGTCGTCGCCATAGACAATCTGATCACGGGCAGCGCCAAGAACATTGCCCACCTCATGGGCCATGAGCGCTTTACGTTCCTCGAGCATAACGTCATAAGCTATCTGTACCTCGAAGGACCTCTGGATGCTGTGCTCCATTTCGCCTCGCCCGCCAGCCCCAATGATTACCTGGAACACCCCATCCACACCCTCAAGGTGGGCTCTATCGGCACGCTGAACGCCATCGGCCTGGCCAAAACAAAAGGGGCGCGCTTCTTGCTGGCCTCGACGTCTGAGGTGTACGGCGATCCCCAAGTCAACCCGCAGCCTGAGAGCTACTGGGGCCACGTTAATCCGATCGGCCCGCGCGGCGTTTACGATGAGGCCAAGCGTTTTGCCGAGGCTATGACGATGGCTTACCATCGCTATCACGGCTTGGAGACGCGCATCGTGCGCATCTTTAACACCTATGGGCCGAGAATGCGGCTGAACGACGGCCGCGCCGTGCCCAATTTCATCTTTCAAGCGCTGACTGGCAGGCCGCTGACGGTATACGGCGACGGCAGCCGGACACGCTCCTTCCAGTATTACTCCGACCTGGTCGAAGGCGTCTATCGCCTGCTGCTCTCAGACGAAACGCTGCCTGTCAACATCGGTAACCCCACCGAAATGACGATTCTGGAGTTTGCCGAAGCCGTGCTGGAGCTGACACACAGCAAGTCTGAGATCGCGTTCGTCGAACCGGAGGACGACCGCGTTACCGACGATCCCCATGTGCGCCAGCCGGACATCAGCCGGGCACGCGAACTGTTGGGCTGGGAGCCGCAAGTAAGCCTGGCCGACGGCCTGGCAAAGACCATCGAGTATTTTCGCGATTCGGTGACGTGAGCGCCAGCAGCACGCT
>JBOGUG010000312.1:0-1320 GCA_050696115.1 Promineifilaceae bacterium (SeqCode)
GCGCCAGGCTGGCCAGGAGGGCGGCGGCCGAACCCAGCGGCAGGGCAGCCACGGCCGCCAGCGCGCCCCCGCCCAGGCTCAACAGGGCGACGGCCGCCGCCAGCCGGGCTACGGCCGCGCCCAGGCGCAGTAAGCCGTAGGCCACGAAGCGCTCCTGCCCCTGAAGCACGCCGCTGACCACCGGCCGCAGCAGGGCGAGCAGCAGCATGCCCGAGCTGAGGGCCACGGCCGCCGGCGGCACGTTGAGCAGCCGGCCGATGGGCGTCCGCAGCAGCCAGACGGCGACCGTGAGCGCCAACCCCAGGGCCGCGCCCAGCCGGAAGAAGGCTTGAAAGACGGCCTGCGTTTCGGCCTGGCCCTCGGCCGCGGCCCGCTCCTCGCCCACGAAGCGGGCCACGACCGGCTGCAACATGGCGGCCGTGGCCATGACGATCAGCAGGACGGCGTTAAGCGTCTGCACCAGGGCGAAGTCAGCCGGGAACAGGGCCCGCCCTAAATAGAGGTGAAAGCCGTAATCCACCAGATTGGCCAGCGTGTCCAGGCCGAAGAGCAGCCCGCTCTGGCGCGCGGCCGGGGCGCTGAAGGCCGCCTTGAGGCTGAGCAGGGGCTGGCCGGCGACTTGCACGCTGCCTCAGCCGGCGCGAACGGCCCGGAAGCCGCGCGCCGCGTCCTTTCTCTTCAAGCGCAGGTGGTAGTCGAGCGAGTAGTAGAGCGCGTCGGCCGCGGCCCGGCCGAGCTGGCCCAGGGCGCGCAGGCAGTGACCCGCGGCCGGCCCAAGGCCCGCCCGGCCGTAGCGCCGCCGCAGAAAATCGGCCGGCGGCCTCAAATAGGCCAGCCCGTCGAGCAGGCGCACCGGCCGCAGCACCAGGCCCTCGTTGTAGCCCAACAAAAAGCGCCAGAGCGGATTGGGCTTGAGCCCCAGGTGGGTGGCAACCAGGTGGTCGGCCAGCCGGCCGTAGACCAGCCGGCCGGCCCGGCCGGGGCCGGCGGCCGGCAGCTCTGCCAGAACCTCGGCCGGCGCTGCCAC
Organism: Promineifilaceae bacterium (SeqCode); assembly: GCA_050696115.1. Lineage (GTDB taxonomy): Bacteria > Chloroflexota > Anaerolineae > Promineifilales > Promineifilaceae > UBA11865. The sequence goes on from JBOGUG010000312.1 coordinate 1,028, forward strand.
GCCCAGCATGCGGCCAACGGCCCGCAAGGCCGCGCCTAGCCCTTCGGCCGCGCCCCACGCCTGGGCCCGCGCCACCGTCTGCTCCCAATCCAGCCTGGCGCCGTAATGGCGCATCACTTCGGCGATGTCCAGGTAATTCAGAAGCATGCCGTCGGCCAGGATGACCCGCCCCAGGTCCGGCCGCTCGACGGCGGCCGGCAGGTAGACGGCGTGTTTGACCAGGTGGACGACCAGGCTGAGCAGCAGGTCGGGCGGGGCGAGGCGGCGCGCCGGCCGGCCGAGCAGCTCGGCCG
>JBOGUG010000313.1:0-2290 GCA_050696115.1 Promineifilaceae bacterium (SeqCode)
GCCGTCGGCCGAGATGGCCGGGAAGTAGGAGGCGCCATTCGCCTGGGCCCCATCCGAGGCGACCGAGGCGCGGCTGGTCTGGCCCGTGTCGCGGTCGTGGACAAAGACATCGAGGTAGCCATTGGTGTCACCGCCGACCAGGTTGCTGGCCTCAGAATAAAAGGCCACGTAGCGGCCGTCAGCCGAGATGGCCGGCACCCCGGAGCTTTCATTCCCCTGGGCCCCATCCGAGGCGATGGACACCCGGCTGGTCTGGCCCGTGTCCCGGTCGTGGACGAAGATATCATACGCGCCATTGGTGTCGCCGCCGACCAGGTTGCTGGCAACAGAATTAAAGGCCACGTAGCGGCCGTCGGCCGAGATGGACGGCGCCCCGGAGTGGTTATCCCCCTGGGCGCCATCCGAGGCGACGGACACCCGGCTGGTCTGGCCCGTGTCGCGGTCGTGGACGAAGACATCCCATGTGCCATTGGTGTCGCCGCCGACCAGATTCCAGGCATCAGAATAAAAGGCCACGTAGCGGCCGTCAGCCGAGATGGACGGGTAGTAGGACCCGTCATTCCCCTGGGCCCCATCCGAGGCGATGGACACGCGGCTGGTCTGGCCGCCAAGCTGGAAGTGAGCGCCTGGCAGCGCCTGGCTAAGCTGTTGGGCCTCGGCGGCCGAGTCAGAATCAGCGACAGGCAGCGCCTGCGCGGCTGAAAGCCCCGAGGCTCGGCTCGAACCAAACCGGGAAACAGATAAAACCAGGACGGAAATAAGCCCAATCAGGATAAATAGGCGCCCCTTCATGGTGACCCTCCTCCGCTTTTCAAGCAGCGAACGACCCCGAGATTCTTTGAGCAGCACGAGATTACAGGCAACAGTATACACCATCCTCTTGCAGAACTGACCGGCCGGCGAACGGGACTTGTTGCGGCCGTTGGCCAACCGGCCGATCCGCCAACGAATACTTGCCCCTGGTCGCAAGGACCGCTGCGAAACGGATCGCGCGCCGCTGGCCCGCTCCAAGCGGACGCCGCCGGCGCAACCCAGCGCCATGGCCACCAGGAACTCGGCCAGGACGCCCCGCGAGGCATTGTCCAGCAGGTTCGAACTGGACCACTGCCAGAAATTGAGGAGTGTCGCGCTGAGGGGCATATCGCCGGCATGAACTGGCTCGACGCCTTCTTTTCGCCCGGCTTTGATGGGTGGCCGCGGATATTCCGACGGCATGAGGCATCACCAGGCCGGCCCCGTCTTACGCGGCAGCGGTCAAACCGACAGGAAGATTTTACCCTCCATAGCTAAGGAATGGCACGTAAAGCTTGGATGCGGAAGAGGGCGTGCCAACAAAATCCTGGCCCGTGGCATCTGGAGGCACAGTAACGGTGCGGGTCGGTGGCGAGAAGGCGTAGCCAGGCTTGGAAGGGGTGAGGGTGTAGGCGCCTTCGGCAAGATCGGCGATGGTGTAATTGCCACTGGCATCCGTGACGGCCTCACCGAATCCTCCCGTTGAAATCAGCACGCCCTCAATGGGCTGGCCGCCGGTATCAGCGACATGACCGGAGACCGAAAAAGCGCCTCCGGCCACGCCCCGGTCGCGGACAAAGACATCGGCGTAGCCATTGGTGTCACCGCTAACCAGGTTGCTGGCCCAAGACACAAAGGCCACGTAGCGGCCGTCGGCCGAGATGGACGGGTCGCCGGAGCCGTCATTCCCCTGGGCCCCGTCCGAGGCGACCGAGGCGCGGCTGGTCTGGCCCGTGTCGCGGTCGTGGACGTAGACATCGTCTATGCCATTGGTGTCGCCGCCGACCAGGTTGCTGGCATAAGACCCAAAGGCCACGTAACGGCCGTCGGCCGAGATGGACTGGTAGTAGGAGGCGCCATTCGCCTGGGCCCCATCCGAGGCGACCGAGGCCCGGCTGGTCTGGCCCGTGTCGCGGTCGTGGACGAAGACATCGGGCTGGTCATTGGTGTCGCCGCCGACCAGGTTGCTGGCAAGAGACACAAAGGCCACGTAGCGGCCGTCGGCCGAGATGGCCGGGGAGTAGGAGTAGCCATTCCCCTGGGCCCCATCCGAGGCGACCGATACGCGGCTGGTCTGGACCGTGTCGCGGTTGTGGACGAAGACATCCCATGCGCCATTGGTGTCACCGCCGACCAGATTGCTGGCCAGAGAATGAAAGGCCACGTAACGGCCGTCGGCCGAGATGGACGACCACCAGGAGTCACCATTCCCCAGGGCCCCATCCGAGGCGATGGACACGCGGCTGGTCTGGCCCGTGTCGCGGTCGTGGACGAAGAC
>JBOGUG010000314.1:0-1530 GCA_050696115.1 Promineifilaceae bacterium (SeqCode)
GCGTCCCAGCCCATCGGGTGCAGCACATTGTTGCCCCGCATGCGCAGGTGGCGGGCGGCGACGCAGCTGGGCACGTAGTTGCGGCAGTGGCCCACCGACAGGCCGTCGCCCGATGGGTAGGGGAAGAAGTCGAGAATGTAGGCCTTCGGCCGGCCGGGCTCCTGGCCGGTGCGGTACAGCTCCAGCTCGCGCCAGATCGGCCGCCACTTGGCCTCTAAGGCTTTGAAATCGTACGCCGGTGGCATCTCTTGCTCCTGCAAAAACAAAACGGCCACGGTGCTGCGAGCATCCGTGGCCGGGTGAGGTCTCTTGGGGAAGAGGCGTTCAGCCGCTGTCTGCGCTCAGGCAGCCCAAAGGTGTGCCTTGCGGGCCAAGTAGGGCTAGGGCCAGGGCGCGGGCAGCCGAGCGGTTCATCGGGGCAAAGCTTAGCACAGCCGGCCCGGCCGGTCAAGCGGCCGGCCGTTGGCCCGGAACCAGGGCGGGCACGGGGGCCCGACCCTAGGCCCGGCCGCGTTCCCCCGGCGCGAACGTCAGCTCCACTTCGGCCGCCAGGAAGTCGCTCAGCCGTTCGGCCTCGGCCGCCAGGCCGCGCCGCTCGGCCGGCGCCAAGGGCGCAAACGGCTCGACCTGCAAGACGACCCGGCCGGCCCGCTTCGCGCTGGTCCAGACGCCGGCAATCCGGCCGTCCACCAGGATCACGGCCGACAGCCAGCCCTGCGGCCGGTAGACGCGCAAATAGTGCTCGACCGCCAGGATTGGCTCGCATTTGCGCTGGGCGGCCATCACGTAGGCGTCGAACAGGCCCAGCAGGCGCACCAGCGGCCCGCCCCCGGCCGGCTCCGGCAGGGGCAGCGTTTCCGCCAGGGCGACCGCCGGCCAGCCCTCTATCTCCACCGGCACGAGCTCGTCGCCCAGGGCGCGGAAGGCTTTCTTGGCCTTGCCCGTCTGGGTGCCCCACCAGCGGGCAAACTCCTCGGCCGTCGCCGGGCCAAAGGCGCACAGGAAGCGGCGCACCACCTCCAGCAGCGCCGCCTGGGGCTCCAGCGGCGGCCCCCAAGCGCCGAGCCAGGCGCTCGGCCGGACGAAGGTGACGTTCTGGCCCTGGCTGGGGCCGAAGCACAAGTCGCCCTGGTAGGCCGACGGCTTGAGGGAGCTGCCCCAGCCGCCGAGCAAAATATGGCGCACGCCCGGCCGGCCGGTGCGCTCAGCCAGGGCGTCGGCCAACTCCTGGCGCGTCATGGGCGTGGCGGACAGCACCTCCGGCACGCCCGCCAGGATGGCCTCGCCGTCGGCCGGCGTCAGGCCGTGGTAGGTGTAGTAGCTGGGCGGCCGCCGGATCTCGTGGGCCCCGCGGGCGGCCACCAGCAGTGGCAGGTCAGCGGCCGCCACCAGGTGCAGCGCGCCGCGCATGGCCCAGGTCTTGACCAGGCTGCGCTCTTGCCACAAGGCCTGCTGTACGTCGGCCGGCCGCAGCCCATCCACCCGCACGCCCAGGGCCATCTCGGCCGCCGACGCCACCTGGGCCTGAAC
>JBOGUG010000315.1:0-2151 GCA_050696115.1 Promineifilaceae bacterium (SeqCode)
GCGCCTGGCAGGCACGGCCCTGTTTGGCGCGGCCGTCATGGCCGGCCTGCTCTTCGGCGGCCGGCAGCAGTTGACCATCATCAACGCCAGCACGGTGCTGGCGACGGCGGCCGACCGGGCCGGGCTGGCCTGGCTGGCAGAGAACACGCCCCCAGATGCCCGAATCGCGGTCAACAGTTGGCGCTGGCTGGGCAACACCTGGGCCGCGGCCGATGGCGGGGCCTGGATCGTGCCCCTGACCGGCCGCAGGGCCACCACCCCGCCGGCCGATTACGTCTACGACCGGGCCTTGTACGCCCAGGTGAACGCTTTCAATGCGGCGGCCGCGGCGGTCGAGGATTGGTCGGCCCCGGCCGCCGGCCGCTGGCTGGCCGAGCAGGGCGTCACGCACCTCTACGTGGGCCCCAAGGGGGGTTTCTTCGACCCGGCCGCCCTGGCCCGCAACCCGACACTGCGCCAGGTTTACGGCCGGGATGGGGTCTTCATTTTTGAGGCGCCGTAGGGGCGGGCCGCCTCTGGCCGTTGGGGCGGGCCCCTGTGCCCGCCCTCTCCCATCGGGCAACCACGGGGGGTTGCCCCTACAAGCCCCGGCCGCGGACAAGATGCCCGCGCCACAAAATGGGCGGCCGCCGGCCGGCCCGGCCTTTGCCCGCCCCCTGTCGCCTGGCTATAATCCGCCCACTCCGGCCGGATGGCCGGGAGCAGCGCATGCCCCTATGCTCGATCTTTCCCTGACTGAAGAACAACTGAGCGTCGCCGCCATGGTCAAAGAGTTCGTCGAGCGCGAGGTGGCGCCGACGATCAAGGAGTATGACCGCCGCCAGGAAATGCACCCGGCCGTGCTGCCGCGCCTGGCCGAGCTGGGCATCCTGGGCGTCTGCATCCCGGCCCGCTACGGCGGCCAGGGCTTCGACTACCTGACGCTGGGGCTGGTCTGCGAGGAGTTGGAGCGCTGCGACAGCAGCCTGCGCGTGGTCATGTCGGTGCACGCCGGCCTGAACAGCCTGGGTTTGTTGCAGTGGGGCAGCGAGGAGCAGAAGCAGCGCCTGCTGGCGCCTCAGGCCAGGGGCGAGAAGGTGGCCGCCTTCTGCCTGACCGAGCCGGGCGCCGGCTCGGACGTGGCCAACATCCGCTCGGCCGCCCGCCGCGACGGCCAGGATTACATTCTGAATGGCGAGAAGATGTGGATCAGCCTGGCGACCAAGGCCGACCATTTCCTCTGGTTCGCCAAGAGCGCGCCGGACGACAGCCGGCCGCACGAGGCCATCAGCGCTTTCGTGGTCGAGTCCGGCATGCCGGGCGTCAGCTGCGGCGACATCCACGGCAAGCTGGGCGTGCGGGCCGGCTCCACCGGCTGGGTCAACTGCGCCGACGTGCGCGTGCCGGCCGCCAACCGGGTTGGCGAGGAGGGCGAGGGCTTTAAGATCGCCATGAGCTGCCTGGACAACGGCCGCTACACTGTCGCCGCCGGCGCGGCCGGCCTGATTCGCGCCTGCCTGGAGGCGTCGCTGGCTTACGCCCAGGGGCGCAGCGCCTTCGGCCGGCCCATCGCTGCCCACCAATTGATCCGCCAGAAGCTCGCCTACATGCAGCAGTGGTATGACTGCGCCCGGCTGCTCTATTTTCGCGCCGGCTGGCTGAAAAACCGCGGCCGGCGCAACAGCCGCGAGACCTCAATGGCAAAGTGGTACGCTACCGACATGGCCTTCCAGGCTGCCCATGAGGCGCTCCAGGTGCATGGGGCTTATGGCTACTCGGATGAATACGACGTCGAGCGCTACTTGCGCAACAGCCGGGGCGCTATCATTTACGAGGGCACCAGCGAGATCCACCAGCTGATGCAGGCCGACTACGCCCTGGGCCAACGCGAAGACCGGCCGCTGCGCTGCGAGCTGCCGGCCTACGACCCGGATTTCTGGGGGGCGGCCGGGCCATGACGCCTCAGCGGGTCAAGGTCAAGCTGCGGCCGGGGGAGACGCTCCACTTTCCGGCCATCTGCGTCCACTGCGCCGAGCCGGCCGGCGAGCGGCTCACCATCCACCACCGGCGCGGCCTGCTGACGCGGCTGATCGAGGTGCCGGTGTGCGCCGGTTGCGCCCGCCAGGCGGCCCGGCGCTCGGCCGAAGAGGAGCGCCTGGGGCGGCTGGGTGG
>JBOGUG010000316.1:0-2226 GCA_050696115.1 Promineifilaceae bacterium (SeqCode)
CTGGCGCCCGCCGACGGGCTGGAAGCCCGTCCCACAGTGCCCGGCCGGGGTGTCGGGCTGCGCCTAGGCGAAGTCGTCCGGCCGGCGCAGTTCGGCGCCGAACATGAGGCTGGGCCGGGCGCTCCAGCGGCCGCCGGCCGGGTCGGCCCGCAGGTGGTCGAAGTAGCCCTGAACCCGGCTGTCGAGCAGGTCAATCTGGTGCAGCAGGATGGCCTCCAGGGTGCGCGGCGTGACCGGCGAGCCGTATTCATGCAGGCCGTGGTGGCTGAGGATGAGGTGGGTCAGTTGCTGCAGGTCGGCGGCCGGGAAGGCCAGTTCGGCCGCGGCCCGTTCCAGCCAGAGCGCGCCGCGGGCGATGTGGCCGACCAAGCGGCCGTCTTCGGTAAAGGCAAAGCCGCCCTCGGCCTCGTATTCGCTGACCTTGCCCATGTCGTGCAAGAGGGCGCCGGCCAGAAGCAGGTCCCTGTTGACATAAGGGTAGTGATCGGCGGCGAAGTGGGCCAGGCGGGCCATGCTGAGGCTGTGCTCGAGCAGGCCGCCGATGTAGCCGTGGTGCAGGCTGCGGGCGGCCGGGGCGCGGGCGAAGGCGTCCAGGAAGCGCGGCTCCAGCAGCAGCCGGCCGGCCAGGGCGCGCCAGGGCTCGTCCAGGGCGGCCACGGTGGCGCGCAGCTCGGCGATCATCTCAGCCGCCGGCCGGCGGCTGGTGGGCAGGAAGTGGCTCAGGTCGCCGTCGGCCAGCGGGTTGAGGTCGGTGGTGTTGATTTGGAGGGCGTTGCGGTAGTTGGCCACCCGGCCGGTGACCAGGGCGAGCAGCCCCGGCCGGACCCAGCCGTCCACGTCGGCCGGCACGTCCCAGAAGATGCCGCCGATCTGGCCGGTGCGGTCGCGGTAGGTGCTGAGCAGATAGGGCCGGCCGTCTTTGGTCTCGCGGCGGATGACCTCCTCGAGCAGGAAGGGCTCGTTTTGCAGCTCGATGCCGTCGCTCAATTCGGCGACATAGATTGATTTCACAGGCTATCCTTTGGCGCGCCCCATTTGGGGATTGGGGGCCGTTCTCTTACAATCGGGGCGATTATAGCCCGGCCGCGGCCGACCTCCCAGGGGCCCGGCCGGCCCGCCATGACCCAGCGTCTCATCGTCGGCATCTCGGGCGCCAGCGGCGCGATTTACGGCATCCGCCTGTTGGAGGTGTTGCGCGAAGTGGAGGGGGTGGAGACCCATCTGGTGCTGAGCGCGGCCGGGTCGCAGACGGTGGCGCTGGAGACGGATTACACGCCGGCCGAGGTGGCCCGCCTGGCGCACGTGAGCCACCGCTTCAACGACATCGCGGCCGCCATCTCATCGGGCTCATTCAAGACGCGGGCCATGATCGTCGTGCCGTGCAGCATGAAGACGCTGGCGGGCATCGCCTACTCGTTCAGCGACAACCTGCTGCTGCGGGCGGCCGACGTGGTTCTCAAGGAGCGGCGGCGGCTGGTGCTTGTTCCACGTGAAACACCGCTGCATATCGGCCACCTGCGCCTCATGGCCCAGGCGGCCGAGATGGGCGCGATCATCGCCCCGGCCATGCCGGCCTTCTACCACCGGCCGGAGAGCCTGGAGGCGATCATCAACCAGACGGTGAACCGGCTGTGCGATTTGCTGGAGGTGGCGCTGCCGCACGACCTGTTCGAGCGCTGGCAGGGGGCGAAGGGGGCCGGGGGTTAAGGCGGCCGGGATTGGGGGATTAGGGGATTTTTTGGTGTAAGGGCGGATTGGAGGGCCGGCCGCTGGGCCTGCCCTACCCGCCGTTGGCGTAGCGGGAGAGCAGGACTTTGACGTAACGCGTTTGGCCACTGTCGGCGTAGAGCGCCAGGGCAGCCGCGCCGGGGTCAAAGGGGGCGGCCATCGCCTGAATTTCGTCGAGGTAGGTCAGGTCGCAGCGAATGACGGCGTCCTGGAAGCGCCGGCCGCCGTTGAGGCGCAGCTCCACCGCGGCTTGGCCGAGCCGGCCGCCGCCCTGGACTTGGATGACGCTGGCCCGGCGGGCCAGGCGCAGGACGTCGTTGACGTGGCTCTTGGACACCGGCTCGTTTTGTTGGCGCAGGTAGTGGCCGGCCAGCTGCTCGACCAGTAGGCCCCAGGGGGTGGCCGGCCGGGCGCTGAGCAGGCTCACGATGTCGCGCAGCAGGGCCAGGCGCACGCCGGCCGGCACGACGCGCAGGCCGCGCTTCTTGAGCTCGGCCC
>JBOGUG010000317.1:0-7339 GCA_050696115.1 Promineifilaceae bacterium (SeqCode)
GGCTGGAAGCCCGCCCCACAGGCTGATAGCCCTGCCGGCCGGTGATTGGGGCAGAACCAGGGCGGGCACGGGTGGAGGGCGGGCACGGGGGCCGCCCCTACGCCAGGCCCAGGGCGAAGAGGATGGCCCGATCCACCTCGGCCATGCGCGGCCGGCTCAGGCTGGCGACAAAGCCGCCCAGGTTGGCCTTGGGCACGGTCTGGAGGTTGTGGCAGTTGGCGGCGCAGTCGCGGACCAGGCCGTCGTCGGCCGACAAGCGCACTTCAGACGGCACGCCGCGGAACGTCGTCGTGATCGGGGCGACCGTGACCGCGTTCAGGTAGCCGATGGCCGCGCTGCGGGTGACGATCAGCACCGGCCGGCGCTTGTCCGGCGGCGCAAAACGGTACCACCTTACGTCGCCTCGTTCCACCCGTCGCCCCACGCTTGTTGCGACAGCCATTCGTCGGCCTGGTCGGCCTCGGCCGGCAGGCGCCGGTAGCCGGCCGCGTCCAGGGCCTCGAGCCGGCGGCCGCGCTGTTGGCGCAGGGCCAGGCGCAGGGCGTCGCGCACAAAGGCCGAGCGGGTCACGGCCAGGGCTGCGGCCGCCTCGTCCACCTCTGCCAGCAGGCGCTCGTCAATGGTCATCTGGACGGTTTTCATGGTCTATGTGTCTCCGAATGTGGGTAATCGTCCACATTGTAGCCCACATCGGGCCACGGGCAAAGCGGCCGGGGGCGGCCGGGATTAGGGGATTTTTTGGGTTGGGGCAGAACGAGGGAGGGCACGGGCGGAGGGCAGGCGCGGGGGCCTGCCCCTACTATTGCCCGGCCGATCGGCCTGTGCTATACTTGTGAAAAGCTGCACGAATCGCGCCGGGTCAGGCCCATTGGGAGATGGCACTCCAGACAAGAGCGGGCAAACGCCCTAACGCCCAGGAAGAAGTCCCCGATATCGTCATCGGCCGGCTGCCGCTGTACCTGCGCGCCTTGACCCACATGGCCGAAGAAGGCGACAGGGTGACTACCTCCTCGCACGAGCTGGGCCAGCGGCTGGGCATCAGCTCGGCCCAAATCCGCAAAGACCTGTCTGAGTTCGGCGGCTTTGGCAAGCAGGGCACCGGCTACCACATCAATTACCTCATAGGCCAACTGCAGGCCATCCTGCACCTGGAGCAGGAGTGGCCGGTGGTGCTGGTGGGGGCCGGCTATCTGGGCCACGCCCTGGCCCATTACCAGGGCTTCCAATCGCGCGGCTTCCGCATCCGCTGGGTGTACGATAACGACCCGCAGAAGGTGGGCCAGCAGGTGGACGGCATGCGCGTGCGCGACACGTCGGGCTTGAAGGAACTGGTGGGGCGCGAGGGGGTACAGATCGCCATCCTGGCGGTGCCGATTCAGGCGGCCCAGGAGATCTGCGACCTATTGGTGGAGGCCGGCATCCACGCCATCCTGAGCTACGCGCCGACCAATTTGGAGGTGCCGGCCGGGGTGCAGGTGCGCTACAGCGACCCGGTCATCCAGCTGCAGCGGATGACCTATTATTTAGAGCCTTAGGCAGGCCGCAGCGGAGGGCTGGCACGGGGGCTTGCCCCTACAAGATCGGCCGGCCTACAAATTCGGGATGCTGCGCTGGAGGATGGGCAGCTCTTCGAGCGCCTTGCCGGCCCCAAGCGCGGTGCAGGCGATGGGGTTGTCGGCGACGTAGGCCGGCACGCCCGCCTGCTCGGTCAGCACCAGGTCAATGTCGCGCAGCAAGGCCCCACCCCCAGTCAGGGCCATGCCGCGGTCAATGATGTCCGAGGCCAGCTCGGGCGGCGTGCGCGCCAGCACGGCCCGCACCACGTTGACGATGGCCGCCAGCGGCTCGGCGATGGCCTCGACCACCTCGCTGGTGCGCACCGTGATCGTCTTGGGCAGGCCGCTGATCTGATCCCGGCCCTGGACGTTCATCTCCAATTCTTCGGCCTGGTCGCGGGCGGCCCCGATCTTGAGCTTGATCTCCTCGGCCGTTGGCTCGCCGATGTACAGGTTGTACTTCTTGCGGATGTAGCTGACGATGGCCTCGTCCAGGTGGATGCCGGCCACGCGCACCGACTCGGCCGCCACGAGGCCGTTCATGGCCACCACGGCCGCCTCGGTCGAGCCGCCGCCCAAGTCCACCACCATGTTGCCGGTCGGGGTGCCCACCGGCAGGCCGGCGCCGATGGCGGCTGCCAGCGGCTCGGGGATCAGGTGCACCTCGCGCGCCCCGGCGGCCAGGGCCGCTTCCTTGACCGCCCGCCGCTCGACGCTGGTGACGCCGTAGGGGACGCTGATCATGACCACCGGCCGGCGCAGGTGCAGCCGGCCGGCGACCTTGTCAATGAAGTAGCTGAGCATGGCCTGGGTGACGAAGTAATCGGCGATGACGCCGTTGCGCAGCGGCCGCATCACCTCGATCTCCTCCGGCGTCCGGCCGAACATTTCGCGCGCCGCCCGGCCGACCTCGACGATGGTCGTCTTGTTGTCGTCCTCGCGGATGGCGACCACCGACGGCTCTTGCAGGACGACGCCGCGGCCCTGCTGGTGCACCAGCACGTTAATGGTACCCAGGTCAATGGCAATATAGGGGGTGATCAGCGACACGCTACACGTTTTCCTCGTCGCCGCCCAGGTCGGGCAGGCCGGTGCGCCGCCGGCCGCCGGCCCGGCGCCGGCTGACGTCTATGCGGATCTGGGCCCGCTTGAGTTCCGCCTCGATCTGGGCGTAGCGGACCGCGTCCTGGCGCACGCCCTGGGCCATCGCCTGATGGGCCAGGCCGCGGGCGGCCTCAGCCCGCTGCAGGTCAATCTCGTCGGCGCGCTCGGCCGAATCGGCCAGGACGATGACGCTTTCCGGCAGCACCTCGGCGAAGCCGCCGCCGATGGCGAAATATTGTTCCTGGCCCGCGTAGCGCACCATCACCTCGCCGTAAAACAGGGCCGTCAGCAGGGGGGAATGGTTGGGCAGCACGCCCATGCGCCCCTCGGCGCCGGGCAGGCTGACGTAGTCGGCCGGGCCGCTGAAGACCGTGCGTTCCTGGGTGACGATGTCGCAGTGCAAGGGCATGCCGGCCTACTCCTCGGCGCGCAGCCGCTCGGCCTTCTCGACGGCCTGGTCAAGCGTGCCGACCATGAAGAAGGCCTGCTCCGGCAGGTCGTCGTGCTTGCCGTCCAGGATCTCGCGAAAGCCGCGCACCGTCTCGCGGGTAGGCACGTACTGGCCTTGCAGGCCGTGGAACTTCTCGGCGACGAACATGGGCTGGCCCAGGAAGCGCTCGATTTTGCGGGCGCGGGCCACCAGCAGCTTCTGATCCTCGCTCAATTCGTCAATGCCCAGGATGGCGATGATGTCTTGCAAATCCTTGTAGGTTTGCAGCACCTGCTTGACCTCGCGGGCGGTGCGGTAGTGCTCCTCGCCGATGATGGCCGGCTGCAAAGCCCGGCTGGAGGACGACAGCGGGTCTACGGCCGGGAACAGCCCCTTGGCGAAGACGCTGCGCTCCAGGGTGATGACGGCGTCGAGGTGGGCGAAGGTGGCCACCGGGGCCGGGTCGGAGTAGTCGTCGGCCGGCACGTAGATGGCCTGCATGGAGGTGATCGAGCCAGTGCGGGTGGAGGTGATGCGCTCCTGGAGCTGGCCCATCTCGGCGGCCAGCGTCGGCTGGTAGCCGACCGCGCTCGGCATCCGGCCGAGCAGGGCCGACATCTCGGAGCCGGCCAGCACGTAGCGGAAGATGTTGTCTATGAAGATCAGGACGTCACGCCCCTCGTCGCGGAAATATTCGGCCATGGCCAGCCCGGTCAGGGCGACCCGCAGGCGGACGCCGGGCGGCTCGTTCATCTGGCCGAAGACCATCGCCACCGAGTCGAGCACGCCGTACTCCTCCAGCTCGTAATACATCTGGGTGCCTTCGCGGGTGCGTTCGCCGACCCCGGCGAAGACCGACACGCCTTCGTGGGCGGTGGCCACCGAGCGGATCAGCTCGGCGATGGTGACCGTCTTGCCGACCCCGGCCCCGCCGTAAATGCCGGTCTTGCCGCCGACCATCAGCGGGGCCACCAGGTCAATGACCTTCATGCCGGTCTCGAACGTCTGGGCCTCGGTGGCCTGCTCGTCGAATTCGGGCGCTTCGCGGTGGATGGGGTAGTAGGTGTCGGCGGTGGGCGTCGGCCGGCCGTCAATGGCCTCGCCGATGACGTTAAAGATCCGGCCGAGGGTGACCGGCCCGACGGGCACCAGAATCGGGTCGCCGGTGGCGCGGGCGGCCGCGCTGCGGGCAAGGCCGTCGGTGGTGTCCATGGCCACGGTGCGCACCATGCCCCGGCCTAAGTGCTGCTGGACTTCGAGCACGAGCCGGCCGTCCGGCCGGTCAATCTCCAGCGCCTCGTAAATTTCGGGCAGCTCCCCTTCGGGAAACTCGACGTCCACCACGACGCCGCGAATGGCTCTTACTTTGCCGGTCGCCATAGGGTCTCCTCTTGGCCTGGGCGGGCCGGGGCGGGCTAGCGGCCGGCCAGGGCCTCCGCCCCGCCCACAATGTCCAGGATCTCGTTGGTGATGCTGGTCTGGCGCGCCTTGTTGCGCTCCAAGATCAGGTAGTCAATCAATTCGGCCGCGTTGTCGGTGGCGTTGTTCATGGCCACCATGCGGGCGCTGTGCTCGCTGGCCTTGGCCTCCAGGATGGCCTGGTAGACCTGCAATTCGATGAAACGGGGCACGATAATGTCCAGCAGCAAGTCGGGGGCCGGCTCGTAGCTGAAGACGCGCTTGGGGCCATCTTCGCGGCCGGGGCGGCTGACGTATTCGGCCACAGCCAGCCGCTCCAGGTCGAGCGGCTGCATGGGCAGGAGTTGCTTGACCTGGGGGATGCGGGTGACCAGGTTGACGAAGTCGGTGTAGGCGATGAAGACGTTGTCGGTTTTGCCGGCCAGGTAGTCGTCAATGGCGACGCGCACCACAGGGGCGGCGTCGGTGATGGATGGCTCGTCGGGGATGCCGTCGAAGGAGGCGATCACGTTGCGGCCGCGGCGGATCATCAGGTCGCGCCCCTTGCGGCCGACGGCGATGACCTGGATGGGCGTCGGGATGGCCCTGACGAACCCCTCGGCCTGGCTGACCAGGTTGGCGTTGTAGGCCCCGGCCAGGCCGCGGTCGCCGCTGATGACGATGACGGCCGAGTTTTGCACCGCCTGGCGCGGGGTGAGCAGCGGGTGACCGCCGCGCATGCCCGGCTGGCCGGCCAGGTTGAGCAGGATCTCGTAGGCCTTGCCGGCGTAGGCGCGCGTGGCCTGCACCATCTGCTGGGCCTTCGCGGCCTTGGCGGCCGAGACGGCCGAAAGGGCGTTGGTCACCTGCGCGATGTTGCGCACGCTGCGGATGCGCTTGTTGAGCTCGAGTTCGCTGGCCATGATCGATTGCTTAAGTCGCTTTTTCTAAAGCTTGGCCCGTCCCGGAGGGGGCGCTTCGGCTAGCCCAGGTAGCTCGCGTTGAAGTCGCTGATGGCCTGCTTAAGCGCCGCCTCGGTCTCCTCGGTCAGGTTGTGGCTCTCCTGGATGGCCCGGCCGACGTGGGCCTGGGCCGTATCCATGTAGCGCAAGAAATCGGCCTTCCACTCGACCACCTTGTCAACGGCCACGCGGTCCAGGTAGCCGCGGGTGCCGGCGTAAATGAGCATCACCTGGTGGTGCAGGGCGTAGGGGGCGTACTGGGGCTGCTTGAGCAGCTCCATCAGGCGCGCGCCGCGGTCGAGCTGGCGCTGGGTGGCCCGGTCCAGGTCGGAGCCGAACTGGGCGAAGGCGGCCAACTCGCGATACTGGGCCAGGTCGGAGCGCAGGCCGGAAGAGACCTTGCGCATGGCGCGCCGCTGGGCGTCGCCGCCGACGCGCGAGACGGAGAGGCCGGTGTTGATGGCCGGCCGCTGGCCGGCGTTGAACAGGTCGGTCTCCAGGAAGAGCTGGCCGTCGGTGATCGAGATGACGTTGGTCGGGATGTAGGCCGACACGTCGCCCAGCAGGGTTTCGATGATGGGCAGGGCGGTCAGCGAGCCGCCGCTGCCGGGCAGCTTGACCACTTCGTGCTTGTCGGAGTCGGGCAGGGCCTCCAGCGCCTTCTGGGCCTGCGCCCGGTCGTGGTCGCCGAAATAGACCCGGCCGTCCACGCCCTCGGTGTCGCGGCTTACCTCGGTTCCTTTGGGGACGATGACGTAGTTGTCGCGCAGGCGAACGGCGCGTTCCAGCAAGCGGCTGTGGAGCGAGAAGATGTCGCCGGGGTAGGCTTCGCGGCCGGGCGGCCGGCGCAAAATGAGCGACATCTCGCGGTAGGCCCAGGCGTGCTTGGACAGGTCGTCGTAGACCACCAGGGCGTCGCGGCCCCCCTCCATGAACTCTTCGCCGATGGCGCAGCCGGCGTAGGGGGCGAAATATTGCAGGGGGGCCGGGTCGGAGGCGCCGGCGACGACGACGGTGGTGTACTCCATCGCGCCGTGCTTCTCCAGGGTGGCCACAAGCTGGGCCACCTGGCCGACGCGCTGGCCGATGGCCACGTAAATGCAGAGCAGGTCGCCGCCGCGCTGGTTGATGATGGTGTCCAGGCAGATGGCCGTCTTGCCCGTCTGGCGGTCGCCGATGATCAGCTCGCGCTGGCCCCGGCCGATGGGGAACATGGCGTCAATGGACAGGATGCCGGTCTGGACCGGGGTGTCCACGCCGCGGCGCTCGATGACGCCGGGCGCGATGCGCTCCAGCGGCCGGGAGCGCTTGGTGCGGATCGGCCCTTTGCCGTCCAGCGGCTCGCCCAAGGGGTTGATGACCCGGCCGATGAGGGCGTCGCCGACGGGCACCGAGGCGATCCGGCCGGTGGTGCGGACCTGGTCGCCGACTTCGAGTTGGGTGTAGTCGCCCATGACGACCACGCCGACGCTGTCCGGCTCCAGGTTGAGGGCCACCCCGCCGATGCCACCGGGGAACTGGACCAGCTCGGCCGCACTGACCTCGGCCAGGCCCTCGACGATGGCGATGCCGTCGCCGACGGCGGCGATGGCGCCGACGCTGCGGGCGCCGGCGCTGGGCTGGAACTCTTTGACCCGCTCCAGGAGCGAGTCGGCCAGGTTGTCAAGCTCTGGAACGAGGGTTGTCATCGCCCTTCTCCTGTGTGGCTGCCGGCCGGGGCGCGGGCGGCGGCCGGCCTTGGGTTCAGTTGGCCGGCTCGCCTAGGCGGTCAGCCCGGCGACCGTCTCAGCGTCCAGCTTCTCGACCAGGGCCGAGACGAGCCGGACGGCATGGTCGTAGTCGTCGCGGTGCAGGATGGCGCTATGGCTATGAATATGGCGGGCCGGCAC
>JBOGUG010000318.1:0-2782 GCA_050696115.1 Promineifilaceae bacterium (SeqCode)
CTGCTGTACATGGCCTATCTGAACGATGCTTTTGGCGACCCGCTGGCCTTCTTTCACGCCTCGGCCGCCTGGCAGCGGGAGCCGGAATCGCCGCTGGTGCTCTTTTCGGAGCTGCTGCGCCGGCCGGAGATCGGCTGGTTCAAGGGGCTGCTGGGCGGGCTGATCCATCTGGACAACTGGATTGATTTCGGCTTCGTGCTGGCCTTTTTTGGCCTGGGCGTTGCGCTCCTGGTCAAGCGGCGCTGGAGCGAAGGGCTGTTTGTGCTGCTGGGGCTGGCGGTCATGCTCAGCTCGGGGCTGTGGAACAGCCAGCGCCGCTACGTGTGGGCGCTGTTTCCGGCCTTCATCTTGCTGGCCCAGTGGGGACGCCGGCCGTGGTTGGATCGGCTGGTGGTCGGCGCCTCGGCCGCCGGCCTGGCCCTGTTCACGGCCCTGTTTGCCAATTGGTATTGGGTGGGCTGACGGCCTGGGCGCTGGGGGTGAGGGCAATTGAGCCACATCCCGGCCGCATCAACCCCGGCCGTATCAGCCCAGCCGATCCCGGCCGAAAGCCTGCGGCAGCAGCGCCGCCAGGCTGGTCTCCTCCCGGCCGCCGGCCGGATCGCACAGCCAGATGGGCATGTCGGCCCCAAATTCGCTCAGCACCTGGCGGCAGGCCCCGCAGGGCGAGCCGCGGTTGCCGGTGCAGACGGCGGCCGCCAGGATCCGGCCGGCGCCGGCCCCAACCGCGTTGAAGACGGCCGCCCGTTCGGCGCAGATGGTCAGGCCGTAGGAGGCGTTCTCGACGTTGACGCCAGTGTAGATCCGGCCGTCGTCGGCCAACACAGCCGCGCCAACCCGGTAACCGGAGTAGGGGGCGTAGGCGCGCTCACGGGCCCGGCCGGCGGCGGCAATTAAACTGTCGCGCTGTTCTTCGCTGATCATCTTCGCCTCACAAGCATGGGCGGCGCTCAGACCCGGCTGAAGGGCGGGATAACGACCCCGTCACCCAATTCGGCGGCTTCGACGACGGCCGATTCGACCCGGCAGCCGGCGCCCAGTTTGGCATCGCGCAGGATGGCGTTTGGGCCGATGACGCAATTGGGGCCGACGGCCGTCCGGCCGGACAGGTGGCTGCCGGGGTAAATCACCGTGTCTCGGCCGATGCTAACCGAGGCGTCAATGTAGGTGCTGTCCGGGTCGAGGACCGTCACCCCGGCCGCCTGCCAGCGGCGCACCTGGCGCTGGCGGAAGGCGCGCTCCACCAGGGCCAATTCGGCCCGGTCACCGGCCCCCAGCCCCTCGTCGGCGTCCTCGGCCACAACCGCCTCGACGGCCGAGCCTTCTTCAATGGCCAGGCCGATCAGGTCGGTCAGGTAATACTCCCGGCCATTGCGCGCCTGGCGCAGGGGCAGGCGGGGCAGGTTGCGCCACAGCCAGGCGGCCTCAAAGCAGTACAGGCCGGGGTTCTGCTCCCGGATGGCAAGCAATTGGTCGCCGTCCGGCCGGCGCCGGGCCTGGGCGACCTCGACGATCGCCTGCACCCGGCCGTCCGGCCCGCGCACGACCCGGCCGAAGCTGGAGGGCAGCCGGCCGAGGACGGTCAGCATGGCGACCGGGGCGCCGCTTTCGCGTTGGCGCTCGGCCAGGCGCTGCATTGAATCCCGGCCGAGCAGGGGCATGTCAGCGTAAGTGATCAACACCTGCTGGCAGCGCCCTTCGAGCAGGGGAGCGGCCACCTGGGCGGCGTGGCCCGTGCCCAGTTGTTCAGGCTGGCGGACGAACTCGGCTCGGCCGTCAAACAGCCGGCGCAATTCGGCCTCGCCCTCGCCGACCACCAGCACCGGCGGCAGGCCGGCCACTGCGGCCGCCTCGTCAAAGAGGTGGGCGATCATCGGCCGGCCGCCGACTTCGTGCAGGATCTTTTGGCGGGCCGACAGCATGCGGGCGCCCTGGCCGGCCGCGAGGATGATGACCCCCAAGACAGGGGCGGAAGGATTCGAAAGATTTCGGATGCTTCGATTGTACCCGGCTTGCAGCGGCAGGCCGACGTTTCGGCCCGGCTGCGCGCCTTCCTGAACCGGTGGGAGCGCGAGGTCGAGCCGGCCGGCGCGCCATTTTGAGGCGCGGGCATCTTGCCCGCGGCCGGGCCGCAGGCCTGGGGCAGTTGGGGCGCGGGCTGCGCCCGCCGACGGGCTGGAAGCCCGTCCCACAGAGTAGGCTAGCGTGATTTCCCCGCATGGCGGCCGCCCATTTTGAGGCGCGGGCATCTTGCCCGCGGCCGGGGCTGTTGACAAGGCGGCCCCAAATTTTGTAGAGTAAGGCTGCTGTACTGGTTCGGTGTTGGCCGGGCGGCCGTCAAGCGCAAGCTGCCGCGGGTCACCCTGAGAAGCAGGCAGAGCCTGGCGCAAGTAGGGGGCGACTTCTTCCCCGACCGCGGCGGGGCCGGTCCTGGCCAGGTGGACCCTTGGGGCTTTGCCGGGCCCTACGGTGAGGCAAATGGCTGGCAGCAGAGCCGCAGCCCAGCGGCCGGCGAGGAGTTTGCCGACATGTACATCGGCTGGACCTTTAATACCTGGGCGTCAAATGAGGCTGGCGGGATAAGATCGTCATTTATGAACGCGGGCATGGCCTACTGGATTTCGCTGGCCATGAGCCGCAATTAATCGGGCGCGAAGCGGGAGGGCTGAGATGAGAGCGAAGACGATTCGGCCGTGGACCCACTTGACCTGCCTTTTGCTGGCGCTGCTTGCAGCAGGCTGCCAGGCTGAGACGCTGCCGGCGCCCCAGCCGTCGCCCACCG
>JBOGUG010000319.1:0-6118 GCA_050696115.1 Promineifilaceae bacterium (SeqCode)
ATGAAAGGCCACGTAGCGGCCGTCAGCCGAGATCGACGGCTCCCAGGAGTCGCCATTCCCCTCGTCCCCATCCCAGGCGACCGAGACGCGGCTGGTCTGGCCGCTGTCGCGGTCGTGGATGAAGACATCGAGGTAGCCATTGGTGTCATCGCCGACAAGATTGCTGGCAAGAGACTGAAACGCCACGTAGCGGCCGTCAGCCGAGATCGACGGCCAATCGGAGACGCCATTGCCTTCGGCCCCGTCTGAGGCGACCGACACGCGGCTGGTCTGGCCGCTGTCGCGGTCGTGGACGAAAACATCAAATAGGCCATTGGTGTCACCAGCGACCAGGTTGCTGGCCCCAGACGTAAAGGCCACGTAGCGGCCGTCAGCCGAGACAGATGACAACCCGGAGTCGTAATTCCCCTGGGTCCCATCCGATGCGATCGACACCAGGCTGGTTTGGCCGCCGCCAAGCTTGAGGCCGGAGCCTGGCCCTGCCTGGCTGACCGGTTGAGCGTCGGCGGCCGCGCCAACGTCGGGCGCCGCCGATTGGCCAAGCGGAGCCACTAACAGGGCCAGAACGGCGATCAAGCCGCTCAAAACAAACAGGCGCTTATTCATGGCCGCCCTCCTCTGGCTTCTATATGGGCAAATAGCCCGGCAAGCTTCCAAAACGACGTGAGAGCCCTTAAAGGCTGTGTAAACCTTTCCAGGGTGGGTGGAACCGCTTCCGGCCGCTAGCTCTCGTCGAAGAGCGGCCGGATGCCCTGGTAGATGCGTGTGCCTGACAGAGTCCGCAAGATGGTCTGCGGATCCCGGCCGGTCTCCCGGCCCAGGTCGCGCACCGAGGTCGGCTTGTTGCCCCGCGCCAGCAGCGCGAAAAAGACCGCGTCCACCAGCGACGCCTGGCGGCTGAACTCCTCTGGCATCTGGTCGAACAGGCGCTGAACCGCGTACTGGAAGCTGTCCAGCCGGCGCACCTCGCCGGTGTCGGCGTCCACCTGATCCACCTGCTCGACGCCCATGTCCAGCGCGCTTTCGTCGGGCAACTGCAGCCGGCTCAGCAAGTAGGCCTTGAGGTCCAGACCCGCCTTTTCCCACCAGTCGAAATCAATGTGGTAGCGCGTGTCCAGCGTCGGCCGGCGCAGTTGTGAGGTGGTGATTTTCGGATGCGGTCTCGTCACGATGGCCCACGCTCAGTTGGGGAACAGGCTCAATTCCGGCCGGGCTCCATCTGCCAGTAATGGTCGCCCACCGGCCGGAAGGCCGGCTGCCTAACCAGCTCGGCGAACAGCGGCCCCGGCGGCAGGCGCCAGAACATGTTGGCCGCGCTGTAGAGCGTCTTGGTGTGCACGCTGTCCTGCGGGTTCAGCGCCGCCAGCGGCGCGAAAAGGGCGTTCAGCAGGCTGGCCAAAGACCAGTTGTTGGCCTCGATACGCCGGGCAAAGGCGTCCAGGGCCGAGGAATAGTCGGTGCCGACGATCATCAGGTCGTCGTAGCCGCAGCCGATCGAGCGGCGCTCGTTCTCAAAGGTCAGCCGGTTATCCACGACGTTGGCCAGCCGTATCCATTCGCGGCGCGGGTTGCGCTCGTCGAAGCCGATCAGGACGACGCCCGTTTCGGGGCCGGGCTTGAGGCTAATGAACCCGCCAATCGGGATCTTGTGCTCCTGATACCAATCGGCCAGCCCCAGGATGTAGCGCCCCTCCTGCACCACCCAGGCGACCATCTCCTGGCCGCGGGCCTCGTCCACCAACAGCACCCGCTGGCGCGGCGAGGTGCCGGTCGGTAAGAGCGGCCGGGTGCGCGCGCTCAGGGGCAGCGTGCCGGCCCAGCGGTGGGGGTAGGTCAGGCTCAGGATCGTGGCCTGCGGCTCGGCCGGCGACGGCAGATCTGACCATTCGTCGTCCAACTCGCGCTCCAGGGCCACCAGTTGGGGCGACAGCAAGGAACGATCGTAGCCGATGGGCTCGTAGCGCAGCCGCTCCGGCACAACGCGCACCCCCTCCGGCTCCAAGCGGCGCAAGGCCCAGGCGACCTTGCCCGGCGCGCCCACCTCGTCAAAGCGCTCGTCCTGCGACAGGGCGTAGTTCAGGGAAAACTCACGCACGGCCGGGTCGAGCCCCGCGTCCATCTCCAGATGCACCAAGATGTCGGGCGTCGCCAGCGGCGCGCCCTCGTTGACCTCCAGCACTGCCTCGGCCAGGTGCAGGTGGCCGATGTTGGCCTCGGCCAGCAGTTCCTTGACAAACCACTGCCGGCCGAGGCGCACGAACTCCGGCCGGCCAGCCAGGGCCCGGCCCAGGCCCTGGGCCACCGCCGGGCCAAAACGGGCCACCAGCTCGTCCACGTCCACTTCGCCGGCCGGGTCGGCCTCGGCCCCGTTCTCGCTGTTGAGCGCGTGCTCGCCGGGCAAGCTGGAGGCAAACTCGCGCGTCCGGCCGTTGATGTCCACCGCAATGACCGTAAATTGGCCGTGCCGGGGGTCGTAGCCCTCGCGGGTGGCCGTCACCTTGCCGTGGGCGTATTTGAGGGCCCGAAAGACGACCTCGTCGCCGACTTCGTGGGCGTCCATCGGCCGGTAAACCTTCCGGCCGCTGAGCACCTGGCGCACCTTGTTCTGCTCTTCGGCCACCCGGCCGGCGATGATGACGCGGGCGATCTGCTCGACCGTCTGCGGCCGCTCGACCTCGAGGAAGTGGTTGTATATTTGCTCGACGTCGGAATCAGTCAGGGCGGCGTGGCTGGCCCAGTAGTCGCCGGTCTGGGTCTGAAGCGGATTCACCAAATCTCCTGGGCGCTTTGGGTCCCGGCCGGCGCCGGGCTGGATGGGCTGAAATCGGCTGGCAGGGGAGTGGATGTGGAGGATTTCACAAAGCCTGGATTATACCCCGGCGGCGGCCATCGGCAACCGGTCGAGCGCCAAATATGGGGGATCGCCCCTCATGGCGCGGGCAGGAAGCTCATCTCGGTCCATTGCAGCGGGTTGACGGCCACGTTCAGGATGCGCAAGTCCCAGTGTAGGTGGGGGCCGTTGGCTAGGCCGGTCGAGCCGGCCTGGGCGATGATCTGGCCCGGCCGGACTTCGGCGCCCACGTCCACGTGCATTTCCGATAGATGGTAGTAACCGGTCATTACGCCCAGGCCGTGGTCAATGATCAGGGTGCCGCCGTGCAGCGGCAGCGTGTCGCTGAAGCGGACGGTGCCCGCGGCCGGGGCGCGGATCGGCGTGCCGACGACGCCGGCGTAATCCACGCCGGTGTGAAAGATTTCGACCGGCCCCTGGTTGTAAGAGCGGCCGTCGCCGTAGCCGGCCGTCACCAGCGTGGCCGTCACCGGCGGCTGAAAGGGGGCGTCCCAGGCCGGCCGGTCGCTGAACTGCTCGAAAATAACGCCCAACAGGGCCTCCTCCCCGGCGCGCACCTCCGGCGCCAACAGGTGGGTCAGCTCGGCCGGGATGGTGATCGTCTGGGTGGTGTAGACGCCGGCCGCCAGCTCCAGCGGCTGCGCAAAGGGCCACCAGGGTTGTTCGCGGCCGCCGCTCAGCGCCAGCTCATAACGGCCCGGCTGGCTGAAGGCGTCAAAGCCCGCCAGGGCCAGGTAACCCGGCCCGTAGGGCGCAAAGCGCAGCGGCCGGCCGGCAAGCTCGCCCTGGGGCGCGCCCGGCAGCAGGCTCTCGACGTAAATAGCGACACTCTGCCCCTGGGCCGGCTGGGCCGGCCGCACCTCGACGCGCCGCCACTGGCCGGGCAGATCCTGGAAGACGCCCGGGCCGGGAATCCGCAGCCGTTGGCCGGCGAAGACGTAGCCGGGCGCGGCCAGGTCATTCGCCAGAGCCAGCGCGGCCGGCGAGACCCCGTGGGCGGCGGCGATGGTCAGCGGCGTGTCGCTCGCCCGGGCCAAATAGGCGGCGCCCGTCAGCGGCCGCGGCGCGGCCGTGCCGGTGCGGCTCAACACGCTCAGGCTGCGGCCGGCCACCAGGCCATCGCCCCGGATGAGGCGGTTGCTGGCCGCCAGGGCGGCGACGCTGGTGTTGTAGGCTTCGGCCAGGGCCTCAAGGTTGTCGCCAAACCGGATGACGTGGGCGGCCGCCACCGCTTGCCCGCCGCCGCCCGGCAAAATCAGCTCCTGGCCGGCGTAGACCAGCGTCGGGTCGCTGATCCCGTTGAGCAGTTGAAGCTTCTCGACCGTCGTGCCATACTGGGCAGCGATGCCGCTGAGCGTCTCGCCGTCCAAGACTGTATGGACGCGCGGGATGTCGGCCTGGGCCGTTCCGGCCGGCGCGGGCGCAGTCGGCCGAGGGCTGGGCTCGCCGGTCTGGGCCCCGGCCGGCCCGGCCAGCAGCCCGGCGGCCGCCAGCAAGGCCAGCAGGCGAAAGAGCCAGGCACGCATGGGCGGCTTCAAGCGCGGGCCAGGCCGGCCGGGCTCAGCCAAAGCTGAGCTGGTCGCCCAGGCGCACCTCGGCGACGATCTCCGGCCGGGCTTCGAGGATGTATCGGGCCGGCGCCTGAGGCAGATAGGATATCCGCCAAGGGCGGGCGACGACGCTGTCCACCACCCGGCCGGCGCTGTCCAGCCAGACGACGCCCAGCGCGAAAAAGACGAAAAGCATCGTGATGCCGGCGCTGGCGCGCCCCTCGGCCGCCTCAACCAGCACCAGCCCTTCGCCCGCGCTCAGGCGGCGGCGGAAGGTGAAGCCGCGCAGCCGGCTGCCGAAGCCATCGCACCAGCGCGCCTTTTCCACCAAAACCCGGCCGCTGCCGGCATGAACCACGCGGCGGTATTCAGGGCCACTCACGGCCAAGAGTATAATGAGCCGGCCGGCGCTCGCCAATCAAGCGTCCGCCGCCTCCGCAGGCGGCCGGCTGGCGGCCAACGCTTGGGCCACGGCCGCGGCCGCCGGGTAGTAGAACGGCTCGCGCCGGCCCCAGAACTCCTCCAGGCGGCGGTTGCCGCTTTGCTGGGCGTAAATGCTGGCCTGCAGCAGCAGGTCCAGACGGTCGGCGTCCTTGACCAGGCGGGCTTCGGCGCTCTCGGCCGCCTGCAGCTCCTGCCACAACGCCAGCCAGCCGGCCCCCGCCTCCCCGTCGAGCATGGCGGCCAGCGCGGCCCGCTCGGCCTCAGCCTTGCTGCCGGCCGGCAGGTAACGCCAGACCGGCCGGGGGATGTCACCCGTCAGCGCCTCCGGCAGGTCGTGCAGCAGCGCCAGCGCCAGCAGCCGGCCGAGATCCAGCGGCTCCTCGATTTGCCCCGCCAGCGCCAGGGCGATGAAGGCGACGCCGAATGTATGCTCGGCCACGCTCTCCGGCCGGGGCACGCCCCGCCGCGCCCAGCCACTCCGCTCGGTCTGCTTTAGCTGGACGCCGTGGCGCAGCAGCCGCACCAGGCCTGCAACATCCATCAGACGACCAGCCCCGGCTCCACTGTCTGGCCCGACTCGGCGATAGCCCGGCGCACGTTCACCCGGCCGAGAAACCTGGTGGCGACGGTGGTGCTGAAGGCTGAGTAGGCCCAGTCGCAGAGCGCCCAACCCGGGATCTCGCGGCGGTCGTTCATGGCGGCTCTCCTGCTTGCGCTGTCAGCCGAATTGTAGTCCATTCGCTGCTATCTGGGCAGCCCCTGGTGGCCGCCCAATTTTTGGCCGGCCGCCCTTGGCAACCTCCGCCGGTTTCATCACCAGCTTGCCCGGCTCCCCAGTCCCGGCCGTCCCGCCCCTCACTTGCCCGAATCGCCGCCCTGGTTATACTTTTCTCACAGCCGTGACCACTGAGCCAAGAGTGCCCAACCGAAGCCCCGGCCGCGCCACGGCCGCCTGAAGCCAAGCAAGGAGGTGCCGGCCGCCCAGACTACCCGCCTAACCGAGTCATTACCTGAGCCTGTTGAACCCTAAGAGAAGGAGAAGCGAGATGAAGAAGTTACGCCTTGGAATCGCGGTCGCCCTGGCCGCGATCGCCCTGCTGTTGGCCGCCTGCCAGCAGCAACCTGAACAACCGACCCAGCCGGCCGAGGCCACCGAGCCGGCCGAGGCCACCGAGCCGGCCGTCGGCGAGCCGACCGTGGGCGCGCCCGAAGCCACCGCCCCGCCCGACGACGGTGAGCCGGCCCCGGCCCCTGGCGCCGGCCGGGCCCAAAC
>JBOGUG010000320.1:0-1315 GCA_050696115.1 Promineifilaceae bacterium (SeqCode)
CGTGAAGGCCGTCATGGCCCACGGCGGCACGGCGCTAATGGCCGTGGCCGAGGCCGAAGGCGACGAGCGGGCCCGTGAGGCAGCCAATCGAGCTATCAACTCGAATCTACTCGACATTTCGATAGACGGCGCTCAGGGCATTTTGTTTAACGTGACCGGCGGCCCCGACCTTACCCTGTTCGAGGTGTACGAAGCGGCCGCCATCGTGCGCGAGACGGCCCACCCCGACGCCAACATCATTTTCGGGGCGGTCATGGACGACACGATGACCGGCCGGCTGCGGCTGACGGTGGTGGCGACGGGCTTCGAGCGGCCGGAGCCGCGCAGCGCCCTGGCCCCTATCATTGAGCGCGCCCAAGCGCCAGCCCAGGAGGATAAGCCAGCCGGCGCGGGTTCCAGCGCGCCGCGACGGGCTCCGGCCGGTCAAAATAGCTGGGCCAAGCCGACCTTCAGCCCAAACGATCTGGAGGTGCCGGCCTTCTTGCGCCGGCGTTGAGGCCCGGCCACGCCCTGGGCCGATTGCTCATGTGTGTTCTCATCTACATCCCCTCTGCTAGCTCCCTCTGCCGTCCGGCAGAGGGAGCTACCCTCCCTTAAGGCTAAGGCGAGCCAGGCGGAACCATGCGACGCGCCCCCTCAGCCACAGGCCAGGCCCGCATCCGGGTCGCCGGGGTAGGCAGCGGCGGCCGGACGGCGGTCAACGGCCTGATCGCGGCCGGCGTCGGCGGCGTCGAATTCCTCACCATTGACACCGACGCGGCCGCGCTGCGCGAGTCGCGCGCCCCTCTCCACCTGTGCTTGGGCCAACTGGCCAGTGGCGCGGCCGGGGACCCCGAGCGCGGCCGGCGGGCTGCCCTGGCCTCGCAGGCGATGCTGGAGGCTGCCCTGGGCGGGGCCGACCTTGTCTTTGTCCTGGCGGGTCTGGCGGGCGGCACAGGCAGTGGCGCGGCGCCGGTCGTGGCCCAAGTGGCCCGCGAGCAGGGCGCGCTGGTGATCGCCATGGTCACCTATCCTTTCTCGTTTGAGGGCCGCAGCCGCAAGCAGACGGCCGAGCGCGGCATCCACGGGCTGAAGAAGTGGGCCGACACGCTGATCGTCATCCCCAACGACCGCTTGATTAAGCTGGCCGACGGCCGGTTCGGCTTCCATGAGACCTACCGCCTGGCCCACGACGTCTGGCGCCAGAGCATTCAGGGCATCAGCGACGTGGTCAACCGGCCGGGCCTGATCAACGTGGACTTCGCCGACGTGCGCACCATCATGGCCGAGGGCGGCGCGGCCGTCATTGCCACCGGCAGCGGCCGCGGCCCTGACC
>JBOGUG010000321.1:0-3792 GCA_050696115.1 Promineifilaceae bacterium (SeqCode)
GGATACCGCGCTGGCCGGCGTCGGCCGGATGCACCTCCACGAACGGCGCGCCCTCGTGGCGCGCCAGGCCCGCCTGGTTGGCCAGGCTGCTGCTGACGAAATGGTGGGCCGCGCCGCTCACCAGCCGCAGCGCCTCGGCCGGGTCGAAGCCCGCCCCCGCCTCGTCGGCCACCGGCCGCCAGCCGGGCAAGGGGTCGGCCCCTTCGGCCGCCAGGGCCTCTGAATACAGCTCCACTTTGCCGCTGGGCGTCGGGAAGCGGCCGGCGGCAAACGGCGCTTCGTCGGGCAGGGCCAAAGCCAGCGTGCCTTCGGCCTGCAGGCGCTCCAGGCTGATCCCGGCCAGCGCCGGCTGGGTCGCGGCCGTGGCCGTCAACACCTCGGCGATCACCTCGTCGGCCGCCTGGCACAGCCAGGGCTCGTAGAAGCCCAGCCCGGCCGCCAGCAGGCGCATCACGTCCCAGTTGCTCTTGGCCTCGCCCAGGGGCGCGATGGCCGGCCGGTTGTAGGTCAACTGAGTATGGCCATAGGCCTTGTGCAGGTCAACCTGTTCTAATTGGGAAGTGGCTGGCAGCACGATGTCGGCGTAATCGGCCGTGTCGGTCAGGAACAGCTCATGCACGACCGTAAACAGGTCGTCGCGGCGCAGCCCGGCCTGGATCAGGCCGGCGTTGGGCGCCGAGGCGGCCGGGTTAGCCCCGAAAACGTACAGCGCTTGGATGGGCGGCCCGCCCACCTCGCCCAGCAGGGCGGCCCCGAGCCGGTTCATGTTGACCCACCGGCCGGGCGGCGGGCAGTCGCGCCAATGGTTGACCGCCTCCTCGTCCCAGCGCAGGTAGCCGCTGGCGCTGTAGGCCAGCCCACCGCCACGCCGGCCGTATTGGCCGGTCACGGCCGGCAGGGCGCACACGGCGCGCACGGACTGGCCGCCGTTAAAATTGCGGGTGATGCCGTCGGCGATTTTGATCAGCCCCGGCCGTAAGGTAGCGTACAGCTCGGCCAGCCGGCCGATGTCCGCCACGCTCAAGCCGCAGATGGCGGCCGCCCGCTCCGGCGGGTAATCGGCGAGCTGGGCCCGCAATGGGGGCCAGCCCAGCGTGTGGGCCGCCAGCCAGGCCTCGTCATGCCAGCCCTCCCGCACCAGAATGTGGGCTAGGCCCAGGGCCAGCGCCGCGTCGCTGCCCGGCAGCGGCGCCAGGTGCCAGTCGGCCCCACGGGCGCTGCGCGTGCGGCGCGGATCGATCACAACCAGGGTAGCGCCTTGGCGCTGGGCGGCCCGCAGGGCCGGCATGAAATGGGGCGCGGTGCTGACCGGGTTATGGCCCCACAGGATGACCAGCTTGCTGTGGGCGGTGTCCTCATAGGCCGGGCTCCAGCGCGCCCCCAGGGTCGCCTCGACCGCCCGCTCGGCGGCCGCGCCGCAGATGCTGCGCTCCAGCTGGCTGGCGCCCAGCCGGTTCCACAGCCGGGCGCTGGCGACGGTCATCTGCACCATCCCCAGGGTGCCGCTGTAGCTGTAGGGCAGGATGGCCTCCGGCCCGTACTGGGCGCCGATCTCGGCCCAGCGGCCGCAGATCTCGTCAATCGCCTCGGCCCAGCCGATCGGCCGCCATTGGCCGGCCCCTTTCGGCCCGGCGCGGCGCAGCGGCCGGGTCAGCCGGTCGGGGTGATAGACGTGGTCCAGGTAGGGCCGCACCTTGGCGCACAGCCAGCCGGCCGTGACCGGGTGGGCCGGGTCGGCCCCGAAGGCCACCGCCCGGCCGTCCTCGACCGTGGTCAGGATGCCACAGGTGTCGGGGCAATCGTGCGGGCAGGCCCCACGAACGGTGTGGCGGCTCATGGGCAGCCGGATTGTATGCCCAGGCCGCGGCCGAGGGCAAGGAACTGTTTGCTTCTGCGGCCGCGGCTGCTAAGCTAGCCGCCAAGCGTGCCGGTCGAAGGCGCCGCCTGCGCGGCCGCCTTGCTCAACAGGATGCATAGGCAGAGGTAAAAGTCATGGCTACCCAGCGCTACTCGGTAACGCCGCACCCGATTGACACCCTGCTCGCCTGGGTCAAGTCGGGCGAGATTGCCATTCCGGAAATCCAGCGCCCCTTTGTGTGGGATGCTATCAAGGTGCGCAACTTGCTGGACTCGCTCTATCAAGGTTATCCGGTCGGCTACCTGATCACCTGGCGCAACCCGACCGTCAAGCTAAAGGACGGTACCCTGTCGGCCGGCAAGCGGATCCTCATTGATGGCCAGCAGCGCGTTACGGCGCTAATGGCGGCGCTGCTTGGGCGCGAGGTGCTCACCAAGAACTTTGAGACCAGACGCATACGGATCGCCTTTCACCCACAAGAGGAGCGCTTCGAGGTCACCAATCCTGCCATCCGCAAGGATGCAGCCTGGATCCCTGACATTACGGGCCTATTTGCACCCGAGGCCAGCCTCTTTCAGATCACGCGTGATTACACGGCCGCCAACCCCGCGACGATTCAAGATAGCATCTTCCGGGCGCTGGAGCGGCTGCGCAAGATCATTTACAACCATGTTGGCGTGATCGAGCTGGCCGAAGATCTCGACATTGAGACCGTCACCGAGATCTTCATCCGAGTCAATTCGGCCGGCGTTGAGCTCTCCCAGGCCGACTTTGCCATGTCTAAGATCGCCGTCAACGAAACCTTCGGCGGCAACACAATGCGCAAAGCGATTGATTACTTCTGCCACCTGGCCGTGGCGCCAGAGTTGCTGCCCCAGATCGAGAGGAATGATAAGGCCTTTGCAGCTTCCGAATTCTTCCCAAAGATGCATTGGCTTAAGAACGTCAACGACGACATTTACGACCCGACCTATACCGATATGCTGCGGGTGGCTTTCACGTCAGAGTTCGGCCGTGGCCAACTACAGGTCTTGGTCGCGTTGCTTTCCGGCCGGAACTTTGAGACGCGCCGATATGAGGAAGAGATCGCCGAGAAGTCGTTTGCCCAACTCAAACAAGGCATCCTCGCCTTCATTAATCAGACCCACTTCGAACGCCTCATCATGATCCTGCGCTCGGCCGGCTTCGTCACCAGCAAGCTGATCGGCAGCAGTAATTCGGTCAATTCCGCCTATATTTTGTACCTGCGCGGGCGCGCAGAGCGATTGGCGCCGGCCGACCTAGAGCGCTTGGTGCGGCGTTGGTACGCGATGGTGGTCCTGACCGGGCGTTACACTACAAGCTCCGAGACGGCATTTGATTTCGATATTCGCCAGATAGAGCAGCGTGGGCTGGCGGCCCATAGCGAAACGGTGATCGACAACGAGCTAGCGGACAGCTTTTGGACGGGCATGTTGCCCCAGCTCATGGACACGTCCACCACAATCAGTCGCTTTTTCATGGCATTCAGGGCGGCCCAAGTAAAACTCGGCGACAAGGGTTTTCTCTCGCGTGACATCACCGTCCACGACCTGATCCTCAATCGCAGCGACGCGCACCACATCTACCCGCGTAATTTCCTCAAGAAACAGGGCCTCTCCCGCAGCCGCTACAACCAAATTGCCAACTTCGTCCTGGCGCAGAGCGAAGTCAACATCGCCATCGGGGACAAACCGCCGCACGTCTATTTCAACGAGTTGGCCGAGCAGGCGGCCGGCGGCCGCAAGCTGTACGGCGGCATCACCGACCCGGCCGAAATGCGCGCCAACCTGCGCATGAACTGCGTTTCAGAATCCATGCTCGACGGCGAGATTCCCGATTACGGCGATTTTCTTGAACAGCGCCGCAAGCTAATGGCCCTCAAACTCAAGAGCTGGTTTGAGGCGCTGTGACCG
>JBOGUG010000322.1:0-3228 GCA_050696115.1 Promineifilaceae bacterium (SeqCode)
GTGCCCCTACCCACACCCCCACCGGCCGGTTAACCGGACACCGGGCGCTCGCCCGGCCGCGGGCAGGATGCCTGCGCCACAAAATGGGGCGCCAGGTGAGGAAATCACGCTCGGCTACATTGTGGGACGGGCTTCCAGCCCGTCTGCGGGCGCCAGCCCGCCTGTGAAGGGGCAGGCCCCGTGCCTGCCCGATTCTGCGGCCGGCGGCTGCCGGCCGGCCTGGTAGGGCCGTGTGCCCCTACCCACATCCCCACCGGCCGGTTAACCGGACACCGGGCGCTCGCCCGGCCGCGGGCAGGATGCCTGCGCCACAAAATGGCCGCCGGCCGCGCCGATGAAAGGTATAATCTTGGCCACAAAGGAGGCCCGCCCATGAAAGAACTATTCGAGCGGTTGACCGGTTGGACAACGGCCAACGCCCAGCACTTCAGCTACCGCGAATTCCCGGCCGGCGGCCCGGCCGCCCAGCCCCTGCCCGTCTACGGTAGCTACTTCCAGATCAGCCTCAGCCAGTTCTTCCTGGCCCGTAACCGCAACTGGTTCCAGCAGCTCTACCCGGCCGCCCACACCGCCGTCCGCCTGCAATACGCCGACTTCGAGCCGGTCGAGCTGAGCCACGTCACCCACCTGCCCAAAGACGGCCTGGGCAAGGGCGTCAGCCTCAACCACCCCGTCACCGGCCTCATCCCCTACAACGGCGGCACGGTCGAGATCTTCTGCGGCCTCATCGCCTTGCAGGGCCAGGACTATCTTGACGGGGCCATCCAGTTGCTGGCCAGCTTCTCCGGCCTGGTGGCCGGCCCGGTCAGCCAGGCCATCGTCGTCGCCGGCAAGGTCGCCAGCAGCGTCCACGACCTGATCGTGGGCAACAACGGCGCCGTCCACCTCAATTTCCACCAGAGCTACACGGCCGCGCCTGGCGGGGCGAACCTGGCTCCCGGCCACGTGGCGGTCATCCTGGCCACGGCCGCCCAGTTGGCCAACGCCCAGCTCAGCGTCCAGAACGACCAGCTCATGGCCGGCGGCCAGCCGCTGACCGGCTACGATTACCTGCTGTTTCGCATTGATGGGCTACAAGAGCGGCCGGACTGGCGCATGCGGGAGATCGAGGAGTACCTCGGCCTGGCGGCGCGGGCCTATCTCCAGGGAAAGCAGCAGGACGGCGACGATTACCGCGCGGCCGCGCTGGTGGCCGTCTATCAATCGCCCGACCTGGCCGCCAACGACCGGCGCCGGGTCGCCAAGCGTATAAACGAAGAGCTGGACGCCGTCGCTGGCGACCTGGGCGCGGCCGGGGAAGCCCCAGCCGACCTGTCGCTGAACGCCATCATGTCGGTCGGGGCGCTCTCCTGGCAGCACGCGGCCGCCCTCGGCCCGCCCAGCCTGCGCGAGACGTTAACCGCCGGCCGCTAGGCGGCGCTGCCCCGTAGGGACACGATATATCGTGCCCTCGCTATGCGGCCGGGATTAGGGGATGATTCGGTGTAGGGGCGGGCCCCTGTGCCCGCCCTCACTCGGCCGGCCTAGGCCGGGCCCATCACCACCGGCAGCCACAGCCGTTCGGCCGGCGCCGGCGGCGTCGGGCTGGGCGTGACGGTCGGCGGCGCTTTCGTGGCCGTAGCCGTCGGCGGCGGGTCGGGGTTCGTCTGCTCCATCAGGCGCACCTCGTCAGCCTCCTCGTCAATTAGCCCAAGATCCAAGTCCCCATCGTTATCAAAATCGAAAATCAGGGCGCACGAGGCGGCGATGGTGGGGCTGAACGCCTGATGGAAGGTGAACTGGCCCGCCCCGTCGTTCAGGTACAGCTGGTAGTCGCCGCTGTAGCTGGCGGCGATCCAGTCGAGGTCGTCGTCCCCGTCTACATCGCCCAGGTCGGTGGCCAGCACGAAGGGGTCCAGCGGGTAGAGCTGGGCCGGGCCGAGGCCGCCCTGGCCGTCGCCCAGCAGGACTGAGCCGGTGTCGCTGAAGCCGTTGGCGGTGACCACATCGTCGTGGCCATCGCCGTTGACGTCGGCGGCGTTGAGCATCCACACCTGGCCGCCGGCCGGGGCATCGCCCAGGGGGGTGAAGGCGGCCGCGCCGGTGCCGGCCAGCAGGGCGATCAGGGGCGGGGCGTCGTAGCCGCCGACGACCAGGTCGGCCAGGAAATCCTCGTTCATGTCGGCGGCGGCCAGGCCCCACTCGCCGGCGGCGGCCGAGGTGATGGTCAGGGCGGGCGAGAAGACGCCGCCGCTGTTGAGCAGCAGCGACAGGTTGTCGCTTTGCCAGTTGGTGTTGGCGATGTCGGGTTGGCCGTCGCCGTTGGCGTCCAGAATGGCGATGCCGCGCGGGGCGGCGCCCACCGGCACGACCTGCTGCGGCCCAAAGGCGCCGTCGCCGGCCCCCAGCAGGATCGAGACGGTGTTGGCGTCAATATTTACCACGCCGATGTCGGCGGCGCCGTCGGCGTTGAAATCGGCCGTCTCGCTGGGGCTGGCCCGATCCTGCACGGGAAAGGTGGGCAGGATGAAGTCGTGGAAGCTGCCCGTGCCGTCGGCCGTGTTGAGGAAGACGCGCAGGTCGGCCGTGTCCTCGTTGACGATGGTCAGGTCGAGCCAGCCGTCGTTGTTCAGGTCGGTGGCGGCGCCGCCGTAGGCCCGGGTCGGGATGTCGTCGTCGCCGCGCACGTCGAGCACGCCGTTGGGGCTGAACTGGAGGGAGCCGGCCGCGGCGGCCGTCCAGAAGTCGAAGCTGTAGCCGCCCGGCCGCAGGCTGGAGCCGTCGGCGCCCATGATCTGGTTCGAGAGGGAGACGATGACCCGCTCGCCGGGGCTGAGGGGCGCGGCCGGCTGGAGGGCCACGGTGGCGTTGCCGTCGCTGAAGGCGAAGGCGCCTTCGGCCGGGCCGCTGAAGCGGCCGAAAGCTGCCAGGCTGGCGGGGGTGATGCTGGCCGGGGCGACCGGCCGGTCGAAATGGATGACGATCGGGGCCGCGAGCGGATTGCCGAGCGAGCGCGGGGCGGGCTCGACGGCGAGGACGGCCAGGCCGCCGGCCGCGGGCGCCTGGCGGGGCGCGAGGGGCAGGGCGACCAGGGGCAGGCCCAGCAGGGCGAGCAGGAGGATCCAGTTGGCGCGTTGCATGGCGCCATTATAGCGCCGTGGGGGCGAGTCAACCGGATCGGAAGCCGGCGGTCGGGGGCGCGGCCGGTGGGGCGGGGGCGCGGGCGGAGGCGCGGCCGTGGAGCGGGGG
>JBOGUG010000323.1:0-2048 GCA_050696115.1 Promineifilaceae bacterium (SeqCode)
CGCCCTGCTCGGCCGCCATCTGGGCTTGCATTACCACATGGCCCAGTACGTCACCCAGCTCGTCGCAGATCGCCTCGGCTTCGCCACTCTCAACCGAGGCCAAAAACTCGCCCACTTCTTCCAGAAGATGAGGCGCCAGGCTTTCGCGGGTTTGCTCCCTGTCCCAGGGGCAGCCTTCCGGCGCGCGCAACGTGGCCACCGTCTCGGCCAGCGCCGTCAAGCCGCTGGCTTCCGGCCGGGGCGGCAGGTAAAGGCTCGACAGGTGAGCCAGCTGCGGGCTGCGATCAATGGCGAACAACGGCACGTGTTCCAGGAGTTGGGCGTCGCTGCCGGCCGCGTGGATGAGGACAACAGGGTGCTCGTCAGGGTAGGCGGCCATCAGAGCCAATTTCAACTCGTTGGCCAGCCGGCGGCTGTACACCTGGCCCAGCAGCGCAGGTCTGTCTGTGTTCAGCGGCGGATGATTGTAGCCAGCCACTTCGATCGCGTCAAAGAGCTGCAGGCCCTCCAGCCCGTCCAGCCCCAACGCGCTCAAGGTCGGCTCGATGAAGCTGAGTCCGGCGACCACGCGCACGGGCAGCCCTTCAGCCCGCCCGGCCGCCAGGATCGCCGTCGTGGTGGATTCGCCGATCAGGGGGTGGCCCGGCACGGCATAAACCAGCGTTGCGCCCCGTTCGGCCGCCCGCCGTCCCAGGCGCATGACCTCGTCGCAAATTGTCTGGTAAGCCTGGTCAAAGTCGGCCGCCGTCTCATAGACGTGGTCAAAGCTCATCGTCGCCACGCCTGGCGGCAGGTCGGCCGCAGCCGGGTGCTGGGCCGTGCGCAAGTACACGGCTTCGGCCGCCGCCAAAACTTCCCACGCCTCGCGGGTCAGATAGCGCCCATCGGCCGGGCCAAGGCCCACAATGGTTACGCTCATAGCTCGTTCGCTCGCTGTTTGTCGCCCATTCGGCGGCCCATTCTAGCGACTCTGGCCCAATTGGGCACGCCGGCCGCGGGCGCAGGCCAAGCTGGACCACAGCGGTCTTCTAACATCTCCCTGAACTTAGCCCAAAAACAAAAACCGGGCTCCTGGCTGAAGCCCGGTTAGTTACCCATAAACCAAGGGCAGGCCGGCTGGGACTTAACGCTTGGTGTACGTGGGGGCCTTACGCGCCCGCTTCAGACCTGGCTTCTTGCGTTCCTTGATGCGTGGATCGCGCGTCAGGTGGCCGCCCACCCGCAGCACGTTGCGCAGGTTCTCGTCGTACCTAACCAGGGCCCGCGCCAAACCCAACCGGACGGCGTCCGTTTGGCCGGTAATGCCGCCGCCCTCGATGAGCACGGTCACGTCGGCCTTGCCAACCATGTTGGCGTCTTCCAATGGCCCAATCAAGGTGTCAAAGTCGCCCAGGCGGGGGAAAAACTCCTTCACCTCCCGGCCGTTCACCTCGAAC
Source organism: Promineifilaceae bacterium (SeqCode) (assembly GCA_050696115.1). Classification (GTDB taxonomy): domain Bacteria; phylum Chloroflexota; class Anaerolineae; order Promineifilales; family Promineifilaceae; genus UBA11865. Next base: position 1,437 of record JBOGUG010000323.1, read on the forward strand.
AGGCCGGCCGCCTGAGCGTCTGGGTAGATGCGCACTCGGGCCGAGGCGCGTTTACGCCGGCCGATGCCTTCGAAATATTGGCGACCTTCCACTTCCATCGCAGTCTCCTACACTTCCAGGGGAACCGGCATCTGTGCCTGATGCGGATGCTTGTCCCCGGCGTAAATTTTCATCTTCTTCAACACCTGCCGGCCGAGGCGATTCTTGGGCAACATGCCGCGCACGGCTGCCTCAAGCGCCCGCGTCGGGTGAGTTTCAAGCTGCTTGCGCAGCGTCACTTCACTCAGCCCGCCCGCGTAGCCGGAATGATGATAGTACTTCTTCTGATCCAGCCGCCGGCCGGTGACCCGGATTTTGTCCGCGTTAATGACGACGACAAAGTCGCCGCAATCCAGCGACGGGGTGAAGGTTGGCTTGTGCTTGCCGCGTAAAAGGCTGGCGATGCGCGAGGCCAGCCGGCCCAGCGTCTGGCCCTCGGCGTCCACCACGTACCAGGCACGCTCAATGTCGGCCGGTTTGGGCATGTAACTCTTAATCATAGCGTTCTCACTTTAATCTCGGCGCCCGTCGGCCAGGTCCCTGACCTCTGCCGGCGGCGCCTCAGCCTAATCC
>JBOGUG010000324.1:0-4517 GCA_050696115.1 Promineifilaceae bacterium (SeqCode)
ACAGGTCGTAGCCGTCCAGGCCCAGGATGGTGTTGAGCACGGCGGTGTAGGTCGCCTGGACGTCGGGCGCGTTGTCGTCGTCGTCCACCAGCAGCACCGGCGGGATGTCAGCCGTGGTGAAGCTGAAGACGGCTGAATTTGGCCCATCGCCGCACGGGTTGCTCGCCCGCACCCGCCAGTAGTGGGTCGTGTCGGAGGCCAGCGGGCTCTCGGCCGTGTGGCTGGTGCCCGCAACCGTTGCCATATAGACGATGCTGCTGAAGCCGGCATCCGTGGCCACTTCCAGCTCGTAGGCAGCCGCGTTCGCCACGGCCGACCATTCGAAGGTGGGCGTCACGCTGACATCCGTCGCTCCATCGGGCGGGGCGATCAGGCTGGGCGCGGCCGGCGCGGCCGCGTAGACGTCCAGGCTGACGGTCGTCTCGTGCACCGTGATGCCGGCCGTGCCCACGATGTCAAAAGTGTAGTTGCCGGCCGTGGCGTCGCTGATGGTCAGCTCGCTCGTTCCCGGCGGCGTCACCGGGTTGGGGTCGAAGGTGGCCGTGCCCGGGTTGCCGTCGGCCGATAGCGTGACCGGATCGCTGAAGCCGCCAATGGAGCCCACTGCGACCTCGTACAGCGCGTCGTCGCCCTGGCAGATGGCCTGCGTCTCCGGCGTGGCGTCAATGGTGAAGTCAACCAGCCCGCCGCATTCCGGCTGGGTGAAGACGCCCACTCGCGTCTGCCAGTTGGTGGGCCCGCTGACCGGGTAGTACTCGTTGGTGTACCAAAAGGAGCAGTCGTTGGCTGGATCCACGCTCATGGCGCTGTAGTCGCCCCAGCGATTGGAGGCGGTCTGGGAGCCGCCGCCGGCGATCAGCGTGGCCTCGGCTTGCAGCGTGCCGGGCGGGTCGCTGGCCAGGCGCGTGGCGTAGCGAATGGCCGGGAACATGGCGCTGCTGGAGACCGAATAACCCAGGGCGATGTTGCCGCTGGCATCCATGGCGATCGAGCCCATAAAGCGGTCGTGGCCGTCGCCCGGATCATGCGTGCCTTCCTGGAAGAGCGTCCAGCCGCTGCCCATATTGCGCAGCTCAAACCAGCGGATGGCGGCGCCTTCCTCGCCCAGGCCGCCGCCGATGGTGAAGGTGCCCAGCAAGGTCTGGTGGGCGCCGAAGTTGCGGTATGGGAAACGGTGCATCGGCCACTCGCTGACGGCGTCCACGCGCTGGCCTGTACCCATTTGGCGGATGCAGTCGAAGTTGAAGAAGCCGCACACCGTGTAGGTGTACGAGGCTATCGTGAAAGTCTCCACCAGGCTGAAGGTGGTGTTGCCGGGCACATCCCAATCCACATCCAGCTCGAAGAGCTCGATGCGATCCGAGCCGCCGTGGAAGGAATTGTCCTTAAAGGTGTAGAAGTAGCCCGGCGTCCCGGCCGGCGGCGCGGCCGGGCCGTCGAGATCGGCCGGCAACAACAGGTTGTCCTCGCCGGTGAACTTTTGGAAGGTAGCCGCGGCCCCGGTCAGCATATTGTCGCGGTCAAAAGCGTAGGCGGTGTAGCTGGACTCATTGGCGGACATGTAGTAGGCGTCCGGCCAGACCCCGAACTTGAAATAGTCGGGGAAGGCGCCCACGTTGAACTCATACAGGTGGTAGTCGGCCAGCGGATCGGCCGTCTGTGAGATGGCAACGCACATATGGCTGGGAAAAGCGAACTGGCTCAGTAGCCAGCGGTCGGCCAGGCCATCATAGAGCACGATTGGGTCGCCGGTGTTGGCGGTGCAGTTGCCGCTCGTCCACAGGTCGCCCAGGTCGAAGACGGGCGTCAGCAGGACGCCACTCTTGTCGAAGATGGCGACTTTGGTGGCGTTGACCATTTGGATGTAGTGGTTCGGGCCCGTGTCGCCGACCGTGTCGGGCGGGCTACAACCGCCGCAGGCCTGGGGATTGCCCACGCCGGCAAAGTCGAAATCCAGGCCCGGCGTACCGCCGCCGGCCGGCGCCCCGATGAGCGCGTCGGTTGGGACCTGGCCCCGATCCCAGGTGCCGCGCCGGCCGCCGTCTGGCTCCCCAGCCAGGGGGTTGACGCGCGCCAGCAGCGGCCCCTCAAGGCGCAGATCCTTGCCCGGCGCCAGGTCGCGCACGGCCGGGCTCTGGCCGGCGAACACGGACTCGCTCACGATAGGCCCCTCGGCCGCGGCCGCGTTGCCGGCGCTGCCGCCGAGCAAGGCCGCCAGGGCCAGCAAGGGCAATCCGATCAGTGAGATCTTCCATAGTGGCTTCATGACTCAACTCTCCTTTCCCGCTGGGTGGCGTCCCTGCCATCAGCCAGGGCGCGCCTGACAGTAGTTAGGGGTCTCGCAAGCCGGCCGTGGCCAGGATAGCCAGAGGTGGCCGAAAGCGCCGTGTGGGGAACCGGCCGGCGCGGCTACTATACGCCCCTCGCCCGCCTTTGGCAAAACGAATTGGGCCCGTTGGCTGGGCCTCAGAAGCCTTCCAAATGGGACAAGTCGGCCGTGCCGCGCCCCAGGGCGGCGATGCGCTGCAGCAGGGCCAGCCGGTTGTGGCGGGCGTCTAAATCCGGATCCATGACCAGCACCTCGTCAAAGAAGGCGCTAATCGCCGGCCGGAGCTGACCAAGCGCGGCCGCCAGCCCGGCCACGCTGCCGTCCGCCAGGGGCGCGGCTGCCTGGTAAGCCTCCCACAGCGCCAGCTCCTCCGCCAGCGCCAGCCGGCTGGGGTCAAGTGCGTAGTCGGGCTGGTCGCGGCTGATGCGCGCGCAGCGCGCGTAGGCCTCCAGCAGCGCCGGCCACTCCTCCCGGCCCGACCAATCCTCCAGGGCGGCCGCCGCCTGAACGGCCGCGTATGGGTCATGGCCCTGCTCGGCCAGGATCGCCCTGACGACCGAAGCGCGCGCCCCCCGCTCTTGCAGGCTGCTGGCCAGGCGGGCCTGGACGAACGCCAGGGCCGCCGCGACGTCACCGGCCGCAGCCGGGATGGGCAGCTGTTCGGCCGCCGCCGCCAACCCCTGGCGCAGGTCGAAGCTCACTTTATTGGCCACCAGGTTTTCGACGACCTGGACGGCCGCCCGGCGCAGGCCAAAGGGGTCGTTAGAGCCTTTGGGCGCCAGGCCGGCCGCCGTGAGGCCCATCAAGCTGTCAAGGCGGTCGGCCAGGGCCAGGGCCAGCCCCGGCCGGGTGGCGCTGACGGCCTCGTATTGCTCGCCGATGGCCGCGGCCACAGGCTCCGGCTCGCCGCTGAGGCGGGCGTAGTGGCCGCCCATTAGCCCCTGCAGGGCCGTCATCTCGACCACCAGCCCGGTCGCCAGGTCGGCTTTGGACAGGCCGGCGGCGCGCGCGGCCGCCTCCGTCTCCTCGCCATCCAGTCCCAGGAGCTCGGCCACGGCCGGGGTTAGCCCTCTTAGCCGCTCCACCTTTTCGAGCATCGAGCCCAATTTGGCCTGGAAGGTCAGCGTCGCCAACTCGGGCAGATAGGCGGCCAGCGGCCGCTGCACATCCCGTCGGTAAAAGAACTCGGCGTCGGCGAAGCGGGCCTCGATGACGTGCTCATTGCCGGCCCGCACCACCTCCAGATCGCCAGCGTCGCCGTTGCGGGCGGTGATGAAGAAGGGCAGCAGCTCGCGGCCGGCGGGCGCGTAGACCGGAAAATAGCGCTGGTGCTTCCTCATAACGGCCACCAGCACGGCCGGCGGCAGGGCCAGGAAGCGCTCGTCGAAACGGCCGCGCAGCAGCGCCGGCCGCTCCACCAGGTTGGCGACCTCGGCCAGCAGCTCCGGGTCATTGCGGCTGCTCCCACCAACCTCTTCGGCCAGCCGGCCGGCGGCGGCCCAAATGGCCGTCCGCCGCGCCTCGGCCGAGAGCGTGATGTGGCGTTCGGCCAGGGCGGCCCGGTAGTCGGCCGCCTCTTCCACCTCGAACGGCGGCGAGCCGGCCGGACGCAGGCCGCGGCTGGTGCGGCCGCTGACCACGCCGGCGTAACTGAAGGGCACGATCTCGGCCCCATATAGGGCCACCAGCCAGCGCAGCGGCCGGCTGTAGGCCACGTTGCTGCCGTTCCAGCGCATGCTCTTGTCAAATTTGAGCCCGGCAATGAGGCCCGGCAGAGCCTCGGCCAGCACCTCGGTCGCCGGCCGGCCCGCCTCGCGCACCAGGGCCGCCGCGTAGCGGCGCTCGCCCTGGGCGATGACCTTCAAATCGGCCGGCGAGACGCCTTTGCTGCGGGCGAAGCCAATGGCCGCCTGGGTCGGCTTGCCGTCCCGGTCGAAGGCCCGCTCGGCCGGCGGCCCCTTGACCTCGCTTTCAAGGTCAGGTTGGCGCGGGGCCAGCCCGGAGACCAGTGCCGCCAGGCGGCGCGGCGTGCCTTCCACTTCGACGCTTTCATAGGCCAGGCGCAGCGCGTCCAGCAGGGCGGGCACAGCCGCCCGCAGTTGGCGCACGGCCGAAGCCAGGTCGCCGGCCGGCAGCTCTTCGCTGCCGATCTCCAACGCCAATATCTGGGGGCCGGCCGGCTCGGCCG
>JBOGUG010000325.1:0-2972 GCA_050696115.1 Promineifilaceae bacterium (SeqCode)
GCCGGCCTGGTTTCGGATGAGCTGCTCCAACTCGGCGACGAGCTCAGGGTTGTCGGCCAGGTAGCTCTTGGCGTGCTCCCGGCCCTGGCCGAGCAAGAGGTCGCCGTAGCGGAAGTACGCCCCGCGCTTGTCCACGAGGGCGTAGTTGACCGCCAGGTCCAACACGTCCCCGGTGCGCGAGATGCCCTCGTTGTACATGATGTCGAACTCGGCCTCGGTGAAGGGCGGGGCCACCTTGTTCTTCTTGACCTTGACCCGCGTCCGGTTGCCCAGCGTCTCCCCGCCGGCCTTGATCGTCTCGGCGCGGCGGATGTCCAGCCGCACCGAGGCGTAGAACTTCAGGGCGTTGCCGCCGGTGGTCGTCTCCGGGCTGCCGAACATGACCCCGATCTTGGAGCGCAGCTGGTTGGTGAAGATGACCACCGTGTTGGTCTGCTTGATGGCCCCCGACAGCTTGCGCAGCGCCTGGCTCATCAGGCGGGCCTGCAGGCCGACGTGGGTGTCGCCCATCTCGCCCTCGATCTCCGCCCGCGGCACCAGGGCCGCCACCGAGTCGACCACCACCACGTCCATGGTGGCCGAGCGGATGAGCGCCTCGGCGATCTCCAGGGCTTGCTCGCCGGTGTCGGGCTGGGAGACGTAGAGGTTGTCCACGTCCACCCCGCAGCGGCCGGCATACAGCGGGTCGAGGGCGTGCTCCATGTCGATGAAGGCGCACAGGCCGCCGCGCCGCTGAGCCTCGGCGATGACGTGCTGGCAGAGGGTGGTCTTGCCCGAGGATTCGGGGCCGTAGATCTCCACCACCCGGCCGCGCGGCAGCCCGCCCACCCCCAGCGCAATGTCTAACGCCAATGAGCCGGTGGGAATGCTCTCGACCTGCAAGTGGCGGGCCTGGCCGAGACGCATAATCGCCCCTTCGCCGAAGCGGCGCTGGATCGTGGCCAGGGCCATCTCCAAAGCGCGCTCTCTACCTTGCCGATCCATAAAATCTCATGCTACGATCTTGACTCAAGATAATGATCGCTAAGTGTACCGGCGGCCCATGCAAATAGCAAACCAGGCCGGCTTTCGCATAAGGAGCGCCGGCCGGGAGGATGAGCGCGCCATCAGCCGCCTGCTAGAGAGCGGCTACCTTAGTCACATGCATGCGGATTGGCATTCGCCGGCCGACTGGCTAGAGGGGCCAGGCTGCGTCCTGGCCTTTGACGGACGGGCGGCCAAGGCGCTAGCCGCCTGCCTGGCGGCCGCGGCCGACTCTCGGCCGGCCGCTTGGGTGCGGCTGGCAGCCGTCGCCAGCCAGGCGCGCGGCGCCGAGCTTTTGGCTGAGATGTTTGCGGCCATCGAGGGCCGGCTGCGGGCGCTGGGTGTGCGCCAGATCGGTTGGCTGGCTTCGCCCGAATGGCCGGCCGGCTGGTTGGAGGCCGTCGGCTTCCGCCTCTTGACCGAGGTAATCACGCTGGCCCGGCCGGCAGGCAGGCCGGCCATCGCCAGAGCGAAGGCGCAGATCCGGCCGGCAGTGGCGGCCGACCTGCCGGCTGTGGCCGCGCTAGAGGCGTTGGCCTTCGAACCTCTCTGGCGCCACAATCTGGAGACGCTGCGCCGCGCTCAGCCGGCCGCAGCCTATTTTGAGTTGGCCTTAGTCGGCGGAGAGGCGGCCGGCTATTGCTACGCGGCCCGCGGCCAGGGGCCACACAGCGCCCACATCGTGCGCCTGGCGGTTGCCCCCGACTACCAAAATCGAGGCGTGGGATCGGCCTTGCTGGCGCATGCCCTGGACAAACTCAAGCAGTCCGGCTTCAGGCACATCAGCCTCAATACCCAAGCGGACAATGGCCAGTCTCTGCGTCTCTACCGCCGCTTTGGTTTTGAGGAGTTGGGCGATCGCTGGCCTGTATGGCTAATGGAGTATGGCGCGGGCTGAAGAGGACGAGGAGGTCCCAATGGAACGACGTGCATTGACCCAGGCTGAACTGTCACAGGCGCTGGCGGAGTTGCCAGGCTGGGAGGTCGTGGACGGCAAGCTGCACAAGCGCTACACCTTTGGCTCGTTCGCCGAGGCGATTGGCTGGATGGTGGCGGCCGCGATTCAGGCCGATAAGCTGGATCACCACCCCGACTGGAGCAATAGTTACAAGAAGGTGACCGTGAGCCTGATGACCCACGATCTGAAGGCGTTGTCAGGCCTGGATGTCGAGTTGGCGCGCCACATGGAGAAGCTTGCGGAGCGCCAGGGAGCAACAAAAAAGAGCGCGTGACGCGCTCTTTTGGGAGTAGCGGGGACAGGATTCGAACCTGCGACCTCCGGGTTATGAGCCCGACGAGCTGCCTCTGCTCTACCCCGCAACAACGCCTCATAGTATAGCAAGCGGGCGGGCCGGCCGCAATTTGCTTTACATAAGAGAGAGTCCGTTAGTCGGAAAAGTTGCGACTCCTGGGCGGCCTGATCTCAACTGGCTCCGCTTTGACAAGCGGCGCAGTGTTTGCTAGACTAGGCCCAACTAAATAGTGCATTTGTCTGTGGTGTCCGTCGCCCCGGATGGCCGGACGTAACGGCGAAGCTGGTGCAAGTCCAGCGCTGTCCCCGCAACTGTAATTGGCCGCCAGAGGTCAAGAGCCAGGTCGCCCGCCGCAGGCAAGTTTCAAGCCTTCGTGGGTAAGGGTTGGGGACTGGAGGCCAACAGGCGAGCCCTCAACCCGGCGCAGGCAGCGGCGGGTTTTTTGTTGGCCGCCGGCCGCCCACGAAGCCCAACCTGTGGGAGAGGTGAGACAATGTCCCAGGCGAAAAGTTCCTTGGCTGGCCTGCTGGTGGCGCTGGCCGTTGCACTCTGGGCTTCGCTGGCGGCGGCCGGCCTAGCCCTGGCCCAAGAGACGACGTTTGAAGAGCCGGCCGCGGCGGCTTCGGCGGCGGCCGAATGGCTGGCTGCGACCCACCAGAACGACGACGGCGGCTTCACCAGCTTCAGCACGGGGGC
>JBOGUG010000326.1:0-7162 GCA_050696115.1 Promineifilaceae bacterium (SeqCode)
GCGCGGGGCGTACTTCCGCTACGGCGACCTCTTGCTCGGCCAGGGCCGGGAGCACGCCAAGAGCTACCTGGCCGACAACCCTGAGCTCGTCGCCGAGTTGGAGCAGCTCATCCGAAACCAGGCCGGCTTACGGCCGCGCCCCAACAGCAACTCCAGTGAGGCGGCCGATGATGAAGAGTTTGAGGCGGTCGAAGGCGATTAATCGTCGCAGATTGACTCCGGGGGCTCGATTGTTATAATCCCGCGCTGGCTAGACGATCAAATTTACCTTACTCCCAGCCGATCCGTGAGCAAGCGTACTTTAGACCGGCGTTCGCAGCGCCGGTCTGCTGTTTTGGCCGGCCGCAGGGAAGCGAAAGATGGCAGATGAGATGATTGAGACGATTGACGCGGCCGCCGAAGAGGCTGCTGGGGCAGAAGGGAACCAGGCGCCACACTCATTGGCGGATCTCCAGCCCAAGATGAAACTTAGCGGCACCGTAATAAGGCTGGAGCTGTACGGCGCATTCATTGACCTTGGCCTTGGTGTGGATGCAATCCTGCACGTCTCCAAATTAGGCGAGCGCGTCAACCGCGTCGCCGATGTCCTCGGCGTCGGTGACCAGGTGACGGTCTGGATTGATAAAGTTGACCTGAGCCGCAACCAGATCACGGTCAGTATGCTTGAGCCGCCGGCTGTGGATTGGAGTGAGCTGCGCGAAGGCCAGGTTTACACCGGCAAAGTGACGCGCCTGGAGCCGTTTGGCGCCTTCGTGGACATTGGCGCCGACAAAGAAGGGTTGGTGCATGTCAGCGAGCTGAGCCACGAATACCTCAAGCACCCTTCGCACGCCGTTAAGGTGGGCGACGAATTGGAAGTCATGGTCCGCGGTGTCAACAAGCGCAGGCGGCGCATTGACCTGAGCCACAAGGCCTTGCTGGAACCGCCGGAAACCCAGATGCGGGCGCAGCCTAAACCGGCCGAGATAGTACCGCCGGATGAGCCAGAAATAGAACTCCCCACTGCAATGGAAGTTGCCATGCGTGAGGCCATGGAAGGCGCCGGAGTGCCTCTGCCGCCCCCCAAGGGTACCGGCAAACGCCGTACCAAGCGGGGCCGGCGCCGCCAGGACGACATCCTCGAGCGCACGCTCAAGATGAACCGCGACAGAGACAATTAGGCAGGTCGGGTCCTGATTCGCTCTGCCCTAACCTAGAAAACGGTCTCGGGCCAGTCGAGCATCACGGCCGCCAGCCGTTCGCCGGCCGACACGCTCTCTACGCCGGCCGGGATGACCAGCAGCGCGTTGGCCGCAACCAGGGAGGTCAGCATATGCGAACCCTGGGCGCCCGTCGGCGTTGCTGCGTACCCCTCCCCGTCTCGGCGCACGACCGCCCGCACGTAGCTTTCGCGGCCGTCAGAGTGCAGCCCAGCGTCGACCACAGCCTCAACCGTCGGCCGGGCCAGGTCCGTGTGGCCGGCCAGCTTCAGAATGGCCGGGCGGGCGAAGCGTTCGAAGGCCACGAGCGCCGACACGGGGTTGCCGGGCAGGCCCAGATAGGCCCGGCCGCCATAGCGGCCGAAGGTCAGAGGCTTGCCGGGCCGCATGCGCACCCGCCAAAATATGATCTCGCCGTCCTGCTCCAGGACGGACTTCACCACATCGTGGGCGCCAACGGACACTCCGGCCGAGCTGACAAAAAGGTCTACCTCTAATTCAAGCCCGGCCCGAAGCCGATCGCGCAGCGATGTCTCGTCGTCCCGCGCAACGCCCAAGTCAACAGGCGTCGCGCCCAGAGCCAGCACCTGGGCCGCCTGGGCGTAGGCATTGCTATTGCGAATCTTTCCGGGCGCCAGCGGCCGGTCAATCGGCAACAACTCGTCGCCCGTCGCCAGGACACCTACCCGCGGCCGCTTAATAACCGGCGCTTCGCTGACGCCCAGCGCGGCTAGAAGGCCGATCTCCTGCGGTCTGATCAGATGGCCGGCTGCCAGCACGGTTGAGCCGCGCCGTATGTCCTCGCCGGCCGGCCGGACAAAGTCGCCTCTCTCCGGAAAGCGGCGAATCTCTATTCGCTCTGGCGCCGCCCGGTCCCTTCCGCGCCACGCCTCCGACGTGTCCTCGACCGGCACGATGGTGTCCGCGCCCTGGGGAAGCGGGGCGCCGGTCATAATCCGGGCCGCCTGGCCCGGCCCAATGACCACCTCGCTCTGCTCGCCGGCCGCCAAATCAGCCACCACCTGGAGGCTTACCGGCCCGGCCGCGAACTCGGCCGCGACATCGCCTGAGCGCAAGGCATAGCCATCCATGGCGGAGTTGGCAAATGGGGGCAGGTCATCGGCCGCCTGGATTGGCTCTGCCAGCACCCGGCCGAGGGCAGCCAGCAGGGGCACCCGCTCGGCCGGCAGCCTGGAGACGCCGTTCAGCACAATGCTCAGTGCCTCGGCGACGGAAAGGGTCGTTGGCCCGGTTACAGGGTCCACAGTCGGCAAGTCAGGGAGGTGGGCGCGAGGCCCGGCTAGGCTCGCGCCAGCCGGCCGTCAAGCTCCAACTCGGCCGCGGCCGTCTGCATGGCCCCCAGCACGTGGCCGATGTGTTCCCACAACTCCAGCCGGCCGCCAAAACATTCTCGGCTGAAATCGGCCGTGACGGCCTCGACGTGCTCGCGATCCACGCCGGCCGCGAAACGGCGATCTTTCCATTTCTTCCGCACCGAGCTCAGCTTCACCTCGGCGATGTCCTTGCTCGGCCGCACCAGCGCGGTGGCAATTATCAGGCCCGTTACTTCGTCGCAGGCTAGCAGGGCAAAGTCAACCGGCTTCTCGCGCTTGACTCCCGTTCCCTCGGTGTAGTGAGACAAGATAACGCGGACCGTTTCCTCGTCCCAGCCCTGCTGACGCAAAATTTCGGCGCCCTTGATCGGATGCTCGTTCAGATTGGCGTGGATCTCCCAATCGAAGTCGTGTAACAGGCCGATCGTTTCCCAAAAGGCAACGTCCTCACCGAGGAATTGGGCGTAATGCCGCATAGTGGCCGAGACCGCCAACATGTGCCGGCGCAGGCCGGTCTCGCTGACGTTGGCGCAAACTAGCTGCCAGGCGTGCTCGCGCAGCGGCCGAGCCAGGCTGTCTTCGCTCAGTGTTTCGCCCCGCAGTCGCAGCCGCCGTTTTCGTGCTTGGAACAGCCTTGTGCCGCCTTCTTTTCAAAGGCGCGTAGCTCCTCCAGCGGCTCAAGCTGTTCGCGTGTTAACTCGTGGTACACCCCTTCCACCTCAACCACAACCGCCTCGCGCAAGACGCGCACGTCCCTGACCACCCCTTCCCCAAATGGCGTGCCCACCGTCTTGCCGACCTTGGGCAATTCCTTCTTTGCCTGAATGTACTGTTCATACTCGTAAACCAGGCAGCAGCGCAGCCGGCCGCACATGCCGCTGATTTCCTGAGGGATGAGCGAAATGCCCTGCTCCTTAGCCATCTTGATGGATACGGGGCTAAATTCAGTCAGGAAGGTGGAGCAACATCGCGGCCCGCCGCAGGCCCCGTGGCCGCCCAGGATTTTGGCGACGTCGCGCGGGCCGATGAGAAACAGCTCGACGCGGGCGTCGAAGCTGTGCGCCAGGGCGCGTTTTAACGGCCGGACGTCTGACTTCTTGTCTTCCGTCGAATACATGAATGTTAGCCAGGAGCCGTCGAAGCTGTATTCGGCCTTGACGAACTTGGCGTTCATGATGCCCAGCTCGCTGGCCTTTTCGCGACAGGTGATAAGCGCCGCCAGCTCGCGCTGCTGCCACAACTGGCGCAAGACCGTGTCGCGCGGAGTCGCCTTGCGCTCGATGGCCTTCAACCCCCGCTTGCGGTCAATCTGATCCGGCTCAATGTTGGCAATGACCTGGCCCAATTGCCGGCCACGGCGCGTCTCGACGATAACGTGGTCGCCTGGCTGAACTGACTCACCACCCTCCAAGAGCCTAAAGTGATAAAGCTTGCCCAGCTTCTCAAATCGAACGCCGACGACTGTTGCTGGCACGGCTAGCCTACCATCTGAATCGGAATGACGTTGCTCTGGCTGCTCAGGGTAAGCACGCTGAGCCGGGCAGCCACGCTCTGGGCAATGCGCTCAATGGCCTCGGCGGCCGGCGACTCCGGCTCGCTGATGACGATGGGCTCGCCGCTGTCCCCGCCGACGCGGATCTGGGCGTCAAGGGGAATCTCTCCTAGGTACGGCACGTTGTAGCGTGCGGCTAGCTCTGAGCCGCTGCCGCTGCCGAAGAAATCCCCGCTCATGTTCTCGATCACGCCGACGATGGGCACCTCAAGCTTCTCAAACATCTTAAGGCTGCGCAGGGCGTCGGCGGCGGCCACCTTCATTGGCTGGGTGACGATGAGCACGCCGCTCAGGGGGATCGCCTGGGCCAGCGACAGTTGGGCGTCGCCGGTACCCGGCGGCAGGTCAATGACCAGGTAATCCAGTTCGCCCCATTCGACGTCGGCCAGCAGTTGGCGGATGGCCGTGTGCAGCATGGGGCCGCGCCAGATCATCGGCTGGTCCGGCTTGCTGAGAAAGGCCATGGAGATCAGCTTGACGCCGAAGCGCTCGGCCGGCGTCAGGCGCCGGTTGCGCACTGGTGGCATTTGTTCGACACCCATCATCATGGGCACATTTGGCCCCAAAATGTCGGCATCCAACAGGCCCACGCGGGCGCCTGAGCGCGCCAGGCTGATGGCCAGGTTGACGGCCACGGTTGTCTTGCCCACGCCACCCTTGCCGCTGGCAACCGCCAGCGTACTGTGGAAGTTCTGGCCGACTTGCGCCTGAATGCGGCGGTCGTTGGGCACGCTGGCGTCCCACTTGATGTTGACTGCGCCTAAGCCGGGCACGGCCGCCAGCGCCTCGCGCGCATCCCTCTCCATTGTGGCCCGCAGCGGGCAGGCCGGCGTGGTCAGCATAATCGTGAAGCGAACGTCGCGGCCGTCGAAATCCAGGTCGCGGATCATGTTGAGCGACACCAGATCGCGATGCAGCTCAGGCTCCATCACGGTGGACAGCGCCTGCATGACGTCCTGTTCGGTTGGTTTAGAGATGTCCATGAGGTTTGGCTGGAGAGCGGTTCGCAAAGCGCTCTACGGTTCAGGGGCCTCCTAACCCGCCCCCTTGTAGTACAACTGTCGGGCGGCGTCGTCGTCCATTTCCTGCCGCTCGGGTTCGTCTGTGTCCGCGCCCTTTCGCCGGCCCTTGGCTGCCTGGGCCAGATCCCGGCCGGTTTCCTCGGCCATCGCCTTCTTGGGCGCAATATCCCGCCAATAACTGATCGGCTTGCTCAACCGCTCCTTGTCGTGGATGTGGGCCGTGGTGCGGTCAAATGTCGCCAGCTCGTAATCGTGATCCATCTTTATGGCGTCGAAGGGGCAGAACTCGGCGCATAGGCCGCAGTTCATGCAGATGTCCATATCGATAAAGAACTCTTCTGGCTCGGGCTTAGGCCGGCCGTTCGGCAGCGTACCGCGCACAATCCAGATGCATTGAGGTGGACAAACCTTGGCGCAAATCCCGCAGGAGGTGCACCAATCATGGGGCCAGCCGCCGCCCGGCGTGGGATCGTCGGTAATTAGGAAGGGAAGGAAGCGGAAGCGCTCGGGCATGGGCAACTTCTCTTCCGGATAGAAGACGGTAATGACGCCTCTGCCCTTGAGGCTCTGGCGCACTGCCAGCGCTTCCTCGTTGTAGTATCGGCCGCCGCGCGTTAGCCAATAGATGTCATCCAAATAGGTGGTGACAAAATGCTTCAGCGTGACGCCTAAGCCCTTGATCAGCCCTGATCCGTACATTCACTTACCTTTCAGGCAATGGCGGCCGCCGTGTTAGCGGTCAACTTCGCCCAGCACGATGTCAATGCTGCCCAGTATGGCTACGATGTCGGCCACCTTGTGCCCCCTGACCATGTGGCCGAGCGGCGTCAAATTGATGAAGCTCGGCGCCCGGACGTGGTAGCGGTCGGGGTTGGAGGAACGTGTCTTGGCCATTAGATAGAAGCCCAGCTCGCCCTTTGGATTCTCCACCCGGCCGTAGGCGTCGCCGCCCTTGACGCGAATTGCGTACTGCGGCTTGCCGGTCACAACCGGCTGGCCCCAGGTCGCCTCGATGTGGGGCAAAACCTGGCGCAGTATGCGCAGGCTCTGCACCATCTCATCAATCCGCACCAAATAGCGATCGTAAATGTCGCCGTTGTAGCGGACGGCCACATCGAAATCGAGTTTGTCATAGAAGGAGTACGGCTGGGCCCTACGCACATCGTAGGCCACGCCGCTGGCGCGAAGGAGCGGCCCGGCCGTGCTGTAGGCAATGGCGTCCTCACGCGACAGGTAGCCCACCTCGATGCAACGGGAACGGACGATCTCGCTGCCGGTGATGAAAGTGTTTAACTGCTCTATCGCCCGCGGCAGGCGGTCGTGGATCAGCTCGTGCAGAAACTGGCGGATCGGTTGACCGCGCACCCCGTCGGGCAGGTCGTAGGCTACGCCGCCAAAGCGCATGTAGTTGCACATCATGCGCGAGCCGGCCGTGGCCTCGAACAAATCCAGGACCAGCTCGCGCTCAATGTAGAGATACAGCATTGGCGTCTGCAAAGCGCCGAGATCATTGAGGAGGAAGCCCAGCGACCAGGCGTGATTGACAATCCGTGTCAACTCGACCATCAGGATCCGCAGCCATTCGGCCCGCTCGGCAACCTCCGCGTCCATCAGTTGTTCGACGCCCAGCACATAGCCGTGGTTATTGGACATCGAGCTAATGTAATCCAGACGGTCGGTGTACGGGATATTCATAATCCACGTATTGCGTTCGCCGATCTGCTCGTGGTTACGGTGCAAGTAGCCCATGACCGGCTTTAGGTCAATGACCGTCTCGCCGTCCAGAGTCACCACCATCCGAAAAACGCCGTGGGTAGACGGGTGTTGAGGGCCGAGGTTGACCGTTACTTTGTCGGTCTTCAGGCTTGGCGACGCGTCAAGCTGGACGTCAAGGCTGCCGTAGAGCTGGGTGTCAACTTCAAAGTCCACCCCGTCGGGCATCCAACCCGGCGGATATTGAACGTTCTTGCCGTAGGGATTGAGCTCTTCGGCGCGGGTCACGTGGCCGCCAGGCCAGCGGCTGCCGAATGGCTTCGTTTCTTCCTCGTAGAATGG
>JBOGUG010000327.1:0-3805 GCA_050696115.1 Promineifilaceae bacterium (SeqCode)
GCGCGGGGCGTACTTCCGCTACGGCGACCTCTTGCTCGGCCAGGGCCGGGAGCACGCCAAGAGCTACCTGGCCGACAACCCTGAGCTCGTCGCCGAGTTGGAGCAGCTCATCCGAAACCAGGCCGGCCTCGCGCCCGTCCCGGCGCCCCAAGATCTCGAAGCGCTATCGGTCTGACTCAAAGGCGCAGATATCTGCGGCTTTGAAACAGTCGCTTGCCGGCCCAATTCGGCTGGCGAGCCAGATGACAACCGGCTAGCCCGCAAGCGCTGGTCCGGCCTCCGGCAGCCACTGGCTGGCCGTGACATCTAAGAGTACGACTATGACAAGCCGTGGTCTGAGCCACGGCTTTTTTGTTAAAGCGAGACATTCGTGTCTGACGAGAATTTTGAATTGGCCAAAGGATATGCCTTGCGCTACCTCGCCCGCCGGCCGCGCAGCGAACTGGAGCTGAATCGCTATTTGCGAGGCAAGGGCTTCGAAGCGCCCATCATCGGGCAGGTTCTGGCCTATCTGGCTGAGGTTGAGATGGTGGACGACGCTGCCTTCGCCCGCTACTGGGTTGAGCAGCGCGAGTCCTTCCGGCCGCGCAGCCAGGCTGCCCTGCGCCACGAGCTTTACCAGAAGGGCATTCGCCGGCCAGAAATTGAGGCCGCCATCGCCGGCCTGGACGAAACGGCCGCGGCCCGCCAGGCGGCCGAGCCGTACGCCCGCCGCTGGGCTGAGCTGCCGCGAGAGGAATTTGAGCGCAAACTGGGCGCTTTTTTGCAGCGGCGCGGCTTCGGCTACGCGATCATTCACGAAGTCGTCGGCCGGCTTTGGCAGCAGTTGGCCGACGAGGGCGATGTGTAATCATTTTTCTATTTCAAGGAGATCGCCTACATGCCACTCCAATTAGTTACAGGTCTGGCCGGCCTGCTCGCCGGCGCAGCCATAGCGGTCGTACTCGTGTGGCTGTTGTTGAAACCGCGCACCGAGCAGGCCTACGAGAAGCTTCAGCAGGACGCGGCCGAATCGCGCAAGACGGCCGAGCGCGAAGCCCAGGCCATCATCGTCGCGGCTCAAGAGGAGACGCGCCAGAACCGGGCTGAAACTGACAAAGTCCTTAAGCAGCGCTACGCCGACTTGGCCCGTGCCGAGGAGCGGCTGGACGGCCGCCAGACGAGCCTGGATCGCCAGGCCCAGCGCATAGAAGTCCGCGAAGCGACGCTGAACAAGCGCCAGAGCAAGTTGGATCGGGTAAAAAATGAGCTGGATCAGCTCGAAAGCGAGCGCATGGCCGAGCTCCAGCGCGTCGCCAACATGACCACCGACGAAGCCCGCCAGCAGTTGCTAGACGCGGTTGAGGCCGAAGCTCGTCAGGACATGGTGCGCACGATTCGCGAGATCGAAGAGCGGGCCCGCGAGACGGCCGACGACAAGGCGCGTGAGCTGGTCGCGCTGGCGATCCAGCGTGTGGCAAGCGAGCATGTGGCCGACATCACCGTCTCGGTGGTCCCGCTGCCAAACGACGAAATGAAGGGCCGGATCATCGGCCGCAATGGGCGCAACATCCGCGCCTTTGAGATGGCCGCCGGCGTGGATGTTGTTGTGGACGATACACCCGAAGCGGTCACCATCTCAAGCTTCGACTCGGTCCGGCGTGAGGTGGCCCGTGTGGCCCTAACGCGGCTGATTTCCGACGGCCGCATACACCCTGCTCGCATCGAGAAGCTGGTAGATGACGCCCGCAACGAAATCGATCGCCAAATCAAGGAAGCGGGCGAACAGGCAGCCTATGAGGCCAACGTTCACGGCCTGCACGGGGAGGTGTTGCGGACGCTTGGCCGGCTCAAGTTCCGCACCTCTTACGGCCAGAACCAGCTCTTCCATGCCGTCGAAGCCGCCAAAATCGCGGCCGTGCTGGCGGCCGAGTTGGGCGCCAACATCAACGTCGCCAAGATGGGCGCCTTGCTCCACGATCTGGGCAAGGCCATGGACCACGACCAGGAAGGCACCCACGCCATGTTGGGGGCCGATTTTGCCCGCCGCTTCAACGTCCCACCGCCGGTGGTCAACGCCATCGCCTCCCACCATCACGAAGTCGAACAAGCGGCCAACGAAGCCATCATCGTCGAAGCGGCCGACGCCATCTCCGGCGCCCGGCCGGGCGCTCGCCGTGAGAGCCTGGAAAACTACATTAAGCGGGTGCGGACCTTGGAGGACATTGCCAACTCCTTCGAAGGGGTGGAGAGCGCCTACGCGTTGCAAGCCGGCCGCGAGATCCGCATCCTGGTGCGGCCGGGCGCCATTGACGACATGGGCGCGATTCGGCTCTCCAAGGATATCGCCCGCACCATTGAGGATAGCATGCAGTATCCCGGCCAGATCCAGGTGACCGTCGTTCGCGAAACGCGGGCCGTTGAACACGCCAAGTAAGCCATGCGCAAGCCCATCCTGGCCGCCAACTGGAAGATGAACAAGACGGCCGACGAGGCCGTGGCCTTCGTCCGCCAGATCCGCCATCCGCTCCATGAACTCGAAGGGCTCGACTGCGTCATCTGCCCGCCGTTCGTGGCCTTGCCGGCCGTGGCCGACGCCCTGGCCGCCACTCGGGTGGCGGTTGGCGCTCAGAATATGTACTTCGAGGCCAATGGGGCCTACACTGGCGAGGTCTCGGCGCCCATGCTGCTGCCCTACTGCCGCTACGTGATCCTCGGCCACTCCGAACGGCGCGCTTACTTCGGCGAAAGCGACGAAGTCGTCAACAAGAAGGTCCTAGCGGCGCTTGCGCACCAGCTGACGCCAATCGTCTGCGTGGGCGAGAGCCTGCAGCAAAATGAGGCCGGCCAGACACATGAGTTCGTCGGCCGCCAGGTGCGGGCCGCCTTCGCTGGTGTCAGCGCGGAACAGGCCGCCGGCTGCGTCGTTGCCTACGAGCCGATTTGGGCCATAGGCGCCGGCCGCTCGGCCAGCCCGGCCGACGCCGGCCGAATTATCGGCCTGACGGTGCGCGGGGCATTGGCCGACCTTTATGGCGAACAGGTGGCCCAGGCAGCGCGCGTTCAGTATGGCGGCAGCGCCACGGCCGATAACCTCGGCGACTTCATGGCTCAGCCAGACGTTGACGGCGCGCTGGTTGGCGGCGCCAGCCTGAAGCCAGAATTCGTCCAAATGGCCCGTATTGCCGCCAAAAACGGCCGGCTGTGAGCAGCCAGCTTACGCCCCTGGTCTGGGTCGTCCTGACCTTACCTATCTTGCTCCTCCTGCAGCGCTGGATCCATCGCCACCTGCACGGGGTCGCCTATCTGCTCACCGGCAATCGCCAGTGGGCAGTGCTGCTCTACGCCATCGTCCTCTTTCCGGGCGTTTTGCTCCACGAAGCCAGCCACTGGCTGTCGGCCAAGCTGTTGGGCGTCCGGACGGGCGCCTTCTCAATCGTGCCCCAATTGCGCGCCGATGGCGCTGTCCAGCTGGGCTATGTGGAATATTACAAGAGCAAGGGACTGGGGCCGCTGCGCGAGAGCCTGATCGGCAGCGCGCCGCTAATCACCGGCACGTTGGTCGTTCTGTTTATCAGTTTCCGGGTCTTCGATGTCAACGCCCTGGCGTCCGCCTTCGCCACCGGCAGCGTGGACGCCCTGACTGTGGGCTTGACCGAGCTGCTGGCGACGGCCGATTTCCTGGTCTGGCTTTACCTCATCTTTGCTATCAGCAACGCCATGATGCCCAGCAGCTCGGATAGACGCGCCTGGCCCCTGTTTGCCCTCCTGCTGGCAGCCGCGGCCGGGGTCGTCTACCTGCTTGATCTCGATCTCGTCTTGATCG
>JBOGUG010000328.1:0-14086 GCA_050696115.1 Promineifilaceae bacterium (SeqCode)
GCGCTAAACGACGCCGGCCTAGAGACGGCCGATAGCCTTTACGTGAGCAACATGCTGGCCGATGAGCTTCAAGGTCAAAAGCATCTAGGCGCGTTAATAGCTGACGAAGCTGGCTTGAGCGGCATTGAGGCCCTCAACGTGCGGGCCGCCACTGCCAGTGGGGCGGCCGCGCTGCGCGCGGCCTGCCAGGCCGTCGCCTCCGGCATGGTCGAAACGGCCCTTGTCGTCGGCGTCGAAAAGATGAGCGCGGCCGAGGCCTCGCCCGTGCTCGCCAAGGCGCTGGACGCGGAGTTTGAGGTGCCGGTCGGGGCAACCGTGCTAAACCAGATCGCGCGCCTCATGGCCGGCTACCTCGAGCGTTACCGGCCGCCGGCCGACGCCCTGGCCCACTTCTCGGTCAACGCCCATGCCAACGCGGCCGGCAACCCCTACGCCCTATACTGCGATCGCCAGTACAGCCCGGCCGACGTCCTGGCCTCACGGCTCATCGAAGCCCCCATTCGCCTGCTGGATTGTGCCCCCATCTGTGATGGGGCGGCGGCGCTGCTGCTGGCGCCGGCCGGCCATCCCCGCGCCGGCCGGGTACGGCTGGTGGGCTCGGCTGCAGCCACCGATCGCTTCCGGCTCAGCGACCGGCCCGATCCGCTTCGCCTGCGTGCCATTGAGCGCAGCACGAACCTGCTACTCGAGCAGGCCGGTGTCAGGCGGGCTGATATTGACCTCTTCGAAGCCCACGACGCCTTCTCGATTACCGCCTGCCTGTCGCTGGAGGCGGCCGGCTTCGCCGCCCCGGGTACGGGCTGGCAGTTGGCCCTGGCGGGCGAGATCGCTCCCGGCGGCCGGCTGCCAATGGCGACCCTGGGCGGCCTGAAGGCCCGCGGCCACCCCATCGGCGCGACCGCCATCTATCAGGCCTGCGAGATCGGGCTGCAACTGACCGGCCGGGCTGGCAGCACTCAGGTGCCGGGCGCCCGCCTGGCGCTCATGCAGAGCATTGGCGGCATCGGCGCCACGGCCATCAGCCACCTGTTCAGCGCTTGAGCCGCAGCGTATAACCGGCCAGGCCAAGCCAAGCCAGCCAAGCAAGGGCAGACACCATCATTCCTAACCTCACGCTGGCCGGCCGGTAAGCCAGTTCTAGGGTGTGGCTGCCGGCCGGGACGACCAGGGCTCGGAAGAGTACGTCGGCCGGGTAGATCGGGACCGGCGCGCCGTCCAATTCGGCCTCCCAGCCCGGGTAATAGGCATCAGTCAGCACGAGCAGTCCCGGCCGATCCGTCTTCACCTCCAGGCTGATCCGCTCTGGCATATAACTGAGGATGCGGGTTTCGCCCCGGCCGGCCCCGTATGCGGCCGGAGGCTCACCCTCGACAACTGCGGTGACCGCGGGGTCGAACCCGGGCAATTGCAGGGCCGCCAACGCCTCTGCGCTATCTGTAACCGGCCGCCAATCGTAAACCAGAAAGGCGCGCGGCAGGCGCTCCAGGTTGGCGTAGATCTTGACGTCCCCGGAGAAAATGCGCCGGTACTCGCCCAGCAACAAGGCTTGGAAGGCTCCGTCCCGGCCGTCCACCAGTGTTAGGGCGTCAATACGCCAGGGCCGGGCGCACTCAGCGCAGGCCTGCACTGTCAGCGCCGCGACGACGGCCGAGACTGGAAAGGCGGCTCGGTATTCGCTGTCCCCCATTGACTCCGCTGTAAGGCGCCAGGCATCGCCGGCCGCTGTCTCCACAAAAACCTCTCCCGGCGGGCCGTGTCCGATCAGCCGCACTTCAGTAGCCTCAAAGTCCGGCAGGAAACCTGCCCGCGCCCCGCCCGCGCCGGGCGCTAACTCGGCCGGAAATTGGCGGTCGTAGTAGACTTCGTCACGCCACAGGTCGCCTACCTTGTCGGTGATCACGTAGCCTACGTCAAGTAGGTCCAGCCAGCGGTCCTCTGGTACGGCCTCCAAATATTCCCGCAGCCGGCCGTCGGCCGTCTGCTCGCCGTCCAACAGCAGGCGAGCAAACTCGCTGTAGCGGCGCAGGGGCAGCAGGCCCCCATCAAAGCCGTCCACCGAATGCAGCCCGGACGCCAGCGGCAGGTTGGGCGTCTGCACCTCCTTGTGTTTCACAGCCACCAGGTAGTCAAAAAGGGCGTGTTCGGACAACTGGGGGCCATACACGGCCTCCAGCTCAGCTTGGTCGCCGACGTCGAAGAAGATGTCCGACAGGCTAAGCAGCCGGCCGGGCGGTGGGCACTGCGCGGCCTCGGCCCGGCAAGTCGACAGCGCTATCAGCCGGGCCTGTGGCGGCCGCAGGCCGGTCACAGCCTGAGGCGCTGTTGGCTCGTGGATGGGCAGATGGCGGCTGGCGCTCAGCAGAGACAGCAGCATCAGACCGGCGAGCAAGGGCCAGGCTAGCCGGCGCGGCCGGCCGGCGGCCAGCGCCAGCAGCCCCAGCGCCAAGGCGGCCTCCAGGCCCCAGGCCAGCACCGCTGGCGGCTGGGGCGCCATGACGGCAGCTTCGGAGCCGACCGGCAGCCAGTTTGCCAACGGCACGGCCGCCCAGCCCCAGGCAGCCAGCAGCCCAAGGCCGGCAAGCCCAAAAAAGAGTGTCGGCCGTAAGGCTCTCCAGTTCGGTCGCTCGAGGATAAGCCGATCCAGCCCGCGGCCGGCCAACAGCGCCGCCGCCAGGGCGTATAGCCCCAGCCAGCGCGCCGGAACCCGAAAGTAGTTAAGCGGCGCCAGGCGCGCCAACAACTGGTAAAGCGGGTTGAACGCGCCCAGGGCTAGAAAAAGGCCGGCCAGCAGAAGCGCGACCAGCGCCAGCAGGCGGCGGTCGCCCTGCCAGCGCCAGGCCCCGATCAGCGCCAACAGCAAGGCCGTGAGCGGCAGGTAGGCGCTATATTCGGTGAAGTAACTCAGCTCATAGGGTGGCAGCAGCGAGCGGGTCAGCAGCAGGGGATGGAGCGAAAAGGAGAGCGCCTCGCGGGCTGGCAGCCCCCCTTGGCGAGCCGAATGCGCCGCCAGCTCCAAGGTCGGCAGCAGTTGGGCGGCCGCCAGCGCCCCGGCCGCCAGCGCGCCGACCACAAGCGGCGCTTGCCACCTCGCCCAGGCCCCCCAGCCGCCTGGCCGCGGCCGCCCGGCCGCCAGGCTCACAACGATTAGGCCGGTCAGGCTGATCATCGTCGTCTGCGCATGGCCGGCCAGCAACTGCACTGCCAGCAGCAGGGCGAAGGCCAGGCCGCCCCGCAAGTGGCTGTGTCGCCCCTCCGGCCGGCCGGCCGAAAAGGCCAACAGCCAGGGCAGCCAGGCCAGGGCCTGAAACTGGTTGATGTGCTCACCTTGCGCGGGCAGATAACCGCCAAAGGCGTACAAGCTGCCGGCCAGCATTGCGGCCGGCCACTGGAGCCCAAGCCAGCGCCGGCCGGCTAGGTAGGTACCCACGCCGGCCAGAACCGCGTGCAGAAACAGGCTGGCCTTGAGCGCCTGGGGGGGCTCAAGCAACAGCCAAAGCGGCCAGTTGAGCGGATAGAGCAGGCCAACCTGGCTATTAGCCAGAAAGGGCGCCCCCATGAACAAGTTCGGGTTCCACAGCGGCAGGCGGCCCTGCCGAAGCGCCTCGGCCGCCGCCTGCCAGTAGGGGTAGAAGTAGAGGAGGACGTCCCCGCGGCCGAGCACCAGGTTGCTAAACGCCAGGCGGCGATAGAAAAGCAGGGCCAAGCCGCCCAAGAGGAGCGCGGCCGCGCCGGCCGAGCGCAGCGGAGCGGGAAGGGAGCGCCCGGCCGCCAGCGCCCCGCCCCTATGGCTCCAGCCGATAAAGGCGGCCGGCGCTCGCCTGCGGCCCGCTGCCGGTCGGTCCCACCGGTATCAGATCGGCGCCAGCCGCCTCCAAAGCTCGCAGGACCGGCCCGGCCTCGTCGCCGGCCGGCGCTGCCAGATAGCGCTGACCCTGACGGCCATGGACGCGCCAATTCTCGGCCAGCGCGGCTGGGTTCGGGTACCAGCTGACCTGCACCCGGCTGTCAAACAGCGCGTGGCGCCACTCCCAGCTGTGGTCGTGGGTGTAAAGCACTGTCCCATAGGGAGCCATGCGCAGTTCGGCCGCCGGGCCCGCCCAGGCGGCCGGCGCGCTGGCTGGCCCACGCAGATGCTCGGCCGGCGCTGCCAGGAATAGGGCGAAAATGAGGCCACCAGCCAGGGCCAGCCTGGGGCGACTAGCCGCCTCCCGGAACCGGGCAGGCGCTAAGCTGAGCGCAAATTGGGCCACGCGCCAGACGTAACGCGCCAGCAGAACCGCCGCCAGCGGCGCGGCCGGCAACAAATAGCGCTCCCAGGCCGGGATCGCAAGCAGCCAATGGAACGCGAAATAGCCAAACAAGTAAAGCGCCAGCATCTGGTCAGCCGCTGTTGGCCGGTCGTGCTCATCAATTAGCGCGGCAAGGAAGGGCGGCAGGCCCAAGAATAGGCCGAACCACAGGATCGGCGCGTCCAACAGGCCGGCCCACAGTCCGGCCCATTCGACCAGCCGCGACCATAGCTCCCACGACCACGCCGGCCGCAGGCCGCCGTAAGCCGCCAGTTGTGTCGCCAGCAGGTCAAGCCGGCCGCTGCGCGCCAACTGCCAGCCGGCCAACAGCGCCAGGCCCGGCAGTGCCCCGGCCGCCAGCCGGCCCCAGGCGCGTCCCCGCCAGCCGGCCAACCGGCCCAGGCCGATCAGCAGGGGCAAGAAGAGCAGGGCCTGGAACTTGGCCAGCATGGCCACCCCGAAGAGCAGGCCCGCCGTTCCCGGCCGGTCCCGGCAATTCAGGCCGGCCGCCAACAGCGCCGCCAGCACCACAGCAGCCAGGAGCGGCTCGATGTAGGCGCTGGCGCTGTAGCCCAGCGCCAACGGCGAGAGCGCCAGGATGACGGCCGCCACGGGCCCAGTAAAGCGATCGGAGTAAAGGCTGTGGGCCAATCGCGCCGTCAACGGGACGAGCAAGACGGAGGCTACAAATCCCGGCAAGCGGGCAACCCAGTCGGCCGGCCCCAGCAGCCCATAGGCCCCAGCCTGCAAATAGAAAAGCAACGGCGGCTTGTCCACCGCCTGAGCGGACAAGAGTGGATCGCGGCCGGCATGGATAAGCCGCGCCCAGGTCGCGAACAGGGCCTCATCGGCCGCCAGGCCAGCCGCAAACAGGTTGCGCGCCCGCAGGCTGGTCGCGACCAGGATTAGGCATAGCAGTACCAGCCGAAGCGTCCGGCCGCTGCCCATGCCTGACGGCTTAGATATAATGACAGCCATGAGTATCCCGGCCGGCCGGCCAATCCGCAGCCTGGTTCTCGACATGGATGGCGTCTTGTGGCGCGGCCATGCGCCTCTGCCTGGCGCCGGCCGCCTGTTTGAGGTGCTGCGCGCCGCCGGCTTGTCCTTTGCCCTGGCGACCAACAACGCCACCGAGACGCCGCAGATGTTTCGCCGCCGCTTGCTCGAAATGGGCCTCGACGTGCCCGACGAACTGATCGTTACCTCGGCCGAGGCCACTGCCGCCCATCTGGCGGCCGTCTTCGGCCGCGGCGCGGCCATTTACGCCATTGGCGAGGCCGGCCTCACCCATGCGCTGAAACGGCATGGCCTCCAAGTCGCGGCCGCGGATGGCGACGGGCGCGCGGCTGATGAGGTCGTGGCTGTGGCGGCCGGGCTGACACGTCAGGTATGTTACCACGACCTGGCGCTAGCGGCCGCATGGCTCCAGCGTGGCGCGCCGCTCTTCGGCACAAATCCCGACGTCACCCTGCCGACGGAATCGGGCCCGCAGCCCGGCGCGGGCGCTATCATCGCCTTCCTGGAGGCGGCCGGCCAGACCAAGGCAACCATTATCGGCAAACCGCAGCCGATCTTGCTGGCTGAGGCACTGCGTCGCCTGGGAGCCGAGCCGGCCGAAAGCCTGATGGTTGGCGACCGCCTGGCTACGGACGTCGCCGGCGGCCTAAACCTGGGCATGCAAACGGCCCTGATTCTGACCGGCGTCTCGACCCGCGCCGAGTCGGCCGAATCCAGCATGCCGCCGGACTATATCTTTGAGAACCTCCTTGAGCTGGCCCACTTCTTGGAGCCGGCGGCCGCACAATGAGCCAGACGCCTAATCTGTACGACCTCAGCCTCGAGCAGCTGACCGCGTTCGTGGTCGCGATGGGCGAGCCAGCCTTCCGGGCGCGCCAGCTTTGGGAGTGGCTCTACCGCCATCTGGCCCTTGATTTCATGAGTATGGCCAACCTGCCGGCCGATCTGCGCCGCCGGTTAATTGCGGCCGCCCGCCTGGAGCAACTCCAACCGGCCGGGGAGCAGCGTTCTATAGACGGACAAACGACCAAAGTGCTGTTCGCGCTGCCCGACGGTAACTACATCGAGACGGTGCTCATGCGTTACAGCCGCCGGCGAACCCTGTGCATCAGCAGCCAGGCCGGCTGTGCCATGGGCTGCGTCTTTTGCGCCACCGGCCAGATGGGCTTCTTTCGCAACCTGTCGCCCGGCGAAATCGTTGCCCAGGTGCTCTACTTCGCCCGCCAGTTAGCGGCCGAGGGCGAGCGCGTCTCCAATATTGTCGTTATGGGCATGGGCGAGCCGTTCCACAACTACGCCAACACGCTCAATGCGGTGGACATCTTGACGGACGCCGCCGGCTTTAACCTCGGCGCACGCAAAATTACCCTGTCCACCGTTGGGCTGGCGCCTGCCATTCGTCGCTATGCCGACGAGGGCCGCCAGACGCCGCTGGCCGTTTCGCTCCACGCAGCCACCGACGAGGAGCGCGACCGGCTAATTCCAGTCAACCGGCGTTGGCCTCTGGCCGAGCTTTTGGACGCCTGCCGTTACTATATCGAAAAGAGCGGCCGGCGGCTGACCTTCGAGTGGGCCTTGATTGCCGAAGAGAATGACACGCGCGAACAAGCCAGCTCCCTGGGGAGCCTCTTGGAGGGGATGCTATGCCACGTCAACCTGATCCCGCTCAACCCGACGGCCGGCTACGGCGGCCGCCCCTCCTCCCGCGAGCGGGTGGCCGCATTCCAGGCCGAGTTGGCTCGTTATGGTGTCAGCAGCACCGTGCGCGTGCGGCGCGGCATTGACATCCAGGCCGGCTGCGGCCAGCTGAGAGATCGGCTCATGTCGGCCAAACTTTCCCGAGAATCAGGCTCCTGACAACGTCAAAGGCGGCCTTACCCCCTGGTCCGATTCGGCCCTCCCCGGCCGGTAAACGCCCTAGATTTGGGGCGCCCGTGTAGCTGCTTACGGCAGGATCGCCAGCGGGTTCAGGCGGTCGTTGAAGTAGCGAATCTCGAAATGGAGGTGGGGGCCGGAGGAGCGGCCGGTGCTGCCCGACGCCCCGATGTAGCTGCCCTGGTAGACGACCTGGCCCGGCCGGACGGCGATGCCACTTAGGTGGGCGTAATATGTCTCGAAGCCGTTGTTGTGGTTGACCACCACCAAGTTGCCATAGCCATAGACGTTCCAGCCGGCCCAGGTGATTGTGCCGGCGTCAGATGCCACCACCGGTGAGCCACCGAGCACGCCAATGTCTACGCCTTGGTGCCCATACCAGAAGACCTGGGTGATGCGCCGGGCGCCGACGGGCCAAATAAAGGCCCCGGTACCCAGCATCTGGCCGTATGAGCGCGCTGGACCCGTGCTGGCAGGCGGCCGAGGCGGTTGCGGGGCGGTCCAGACAAATATCTCGCGCACAGCCCCTGGGATGAGAATCTGGGTGTCGGCAAAAAGGCGGTAGGGAAACTCCAGGTTGTTTGGCTCGTAGGCAATGATGTCCTCGGCCGGTATCCCATACACTTTCACCAAGCTCTCCAAGGTATCGCCTTCTTCCACGTCGTGCAGAAGGCCATCAACCGGAAGAATCGTTAGCACGGCGCCAGCTTGCAGCGCGCGCGACTCTTGGCTCAGCTCTGGATTGCCGCCCAGCAACGTCTCAGTCTTAATGCCAAAATGTTCGGCGATCCATATAGGTGTGTCGCCGCTCTGAACAGTGTAGGTGATCAGCTCATGCTCCGGCCGCTTGCCTTCGAAAGTCAGCGGATTCAGCGCCGGCGACAGGCTGTAATTAATAAGCAGCGGCACGTCGTCGAGATGGCGCGGCCGCGGAGCCTGCGAGGCGCTGGCCTGCAGCGCCAGCACGCCGCCGTCTAATTGACGGCCGTCGGCCGGTGCCCCGGTCGGCGTAGCGGCCGCTTCCTCAAGATGGAGTTCGACATTGCGGCTGGCCGTCAGCACGCGTGCGCCGAAGATCAACAATCCCGCCAGGGCAATCAGAATTAAGTGGCTGCCGTGACGTTGCAGCGCTGTCTGCTCTTCTTTCATTGGCCTCAATTGAAAGCGACGCGAGATGCTATCACAGCCGCCGTAAAAAGAAAAAAGGCGGTCCGGCCGCGGCCGGACCGCCATTAAGCGGACGCCAAGCTGAAGGCGAGACGCTTTACATCATGTCTTTGGTCAGGGTCTCCAGAAATTCGTAGTTTGTGCGCGTCTCGCGCATACGCTGCAAGACCGCATGGGTCGCGCTGCTGATGTCATAGCCGGGCGTGTCCATCAGGTGAGCCAACATCCGCCGCATCGTGTAGACCCGCTGCAACTCATCGGCCGACAGCAGCAGCTCCTCGCGACGGGTGCTCGAACGCTCAATGTCGTAGGCCGGGAAGATGCGCCGTTCCTGAAGCCGGCGGCTAAGGAGCAACTCCATGTTGCCCGTACCCTTGAACTCCTCGTAAATCACGTCATCCATCCGGCTGCCCGTATCCACGAGGCAGGTGGCGATGATAGTCAGACTGCCGCCCTCTTCGATGTTTCGCGCCGCGCCGAAGAAACGCTTGGGCGGATACAGCGCTGAAGGATCCAGCCCGCCGGACAGCGTCCGGCCGGATGGCTGCACCGTCAGGTTATAGGCCCGCGACAAACGCGTGATCGAGTCGAGCAAGATCGCCACGTCCAGACCAGACTCCACGAGCCGCTTGGCGCGCTCAAGCGCCATTTCCGCCACACGGCAGTGCTGGCGCACAGGCTCGTCGAAGGTTGAGCTAATCACCTCCCCCTCCACCGAGCGCACCATGTCTGTCACCTCTTCCGGCCGCTCCCCGATCAGGGCGACCATTAGATGGAGGTCGTTGTGGTTGGCGCTAATGCCGTTGGCGATGTCCTTCAACACCGTCGTCTTGCCCGCCTTTGGCGGCGACACGATCAGGCCGCGCTGTCCGCGGCCGATGGGCGACACCAAATCGAGCATACGGGTGGACAGCACGTGCGGATCGCGCTCCAGTTTGATCTTCACGTCCGGGAAAATAGGCGTCAGCGACTCGAAGGTCGGCCGGTTCTTGGCCATCTCCGGGTCCATGCCATTGACAGCCTCGACGCGCAGCAGGCTGTAATACTTTTCGTTGTCCTTTGGCACGCGGACGTGGCCGATGACCATATCGCCGGTGCGCAGCCCCAACCGGCGGATCTGCGAGCTAGACACATAGATGTCATCCGGCCCGGGCAGATAATTGCGCGAGCGCAGGAAGCCCATTGACTGCTTGTCGTCCTCGACGATCTCTAGCACGCCGCCGCGATAGTCGTTCCCTTGCGCCTGGGCCCTTGAGCGCATGATCTCGACGATCAATTCCTGTTTCTTCAGCTGCGAAAAGCTCGACACACCGATGTCACGGGCGACATCACGCAGTTCATTAAGCCGTTTGCTTTCAAGTTCGGCGATTTCCATTTTGCCTTGCTCCAAGCCGGGCGCCATTTGCGGCGCCGCAGCATTCCTTCTTCTATTATTATTGTTGTGTGAAGCACCCCGCATCTCAAACTCCCATTGCCCTCGTCTCGGCGGGCGCTCAACTGTGTTAACGCTGTTGGGCTTGCGCTCGGCCGGGCGCTTCAGCCTCAGGCCCTCCCAGACGGGCAAGCTGAGTCTGACGAGCCCCGCGCCGTTTAGCAGGAGACCATGAAATTAGTTCAAGTGCTGTTTGTGGGCAGCCCAGCCGGTGGTCTTTGCCCCAATCGTGGCAAGCTGGGGACTTAAGCTGTTACTCCAATTGGGCACAGATAGTATAGCACGCTCCCCTGACAAACGTCAATAAGATTTGCGTAAGCGATTATGGCGCGATGGTACCGTTCAAGCGGCCGCGTCGTAGCGCCGGATGTGCTCTTCGGCCGCCTCGACAAGGTCGCGGCTGCCGATGAAAAGGGGTGTGGTTTGATGCAAGCTTGTTGGCTCAATGTCCAGGATTGCCTGGCCGCCGTCTGACGCGTAACCGCCCGCCTGCTGGCACAGGTACGCCAGTGGCGACGCCTCATACAGCAGGCGCAGCTTGCCGGCCGGCTTGCCAACCTGAGCTGGGTAAAGAAAAACACCGCCGCCAATCAGGTTGCGGTGAAAGTCGGCGATGAGCGAGCCGACGTATCGTTCCGAAAGCTTTTGCTGCGAGCCGTCAAGCCCCTGTAGCCAGCGCACGTACTTCTGCACGCCCTCGCTCCATTTCGGAAAATAAGCGTGATTGGCGCTGTAATATTTCGGTTCTGGAGGCAGCTTAAGCTCTTCGTGGGAGAGCAAGAACTCGCCCAGCGACGGCTCGAGGGTAAAGCCATGCACCCCTGCGCCCGTGCTGTAGACCAACATGGTGCTGACGCTATAGACCACGTAACCGGCCGCCACCAGATCCCGGCCGGGTTGGAGACAGTCCTCTAGCCGGCCCCGAGTCTCCCAATCGAGACAGCGGAAAATGGCGAAAATCGTCCCAGTCGGCACGTTGACGTCAATGTTGGACGAGCCATCTAGCGGATCATAAACCAGTACGTAGCGTCCCTTGGAGTAGGGTTCCGGGATGGTCAGGATGTCCTCGTGTTCCTCTGAGGCCATGACGCACAACCGGCCGGTGTGGTCGCACAGCCGAAAGATCAATTCGTCGGCGTAGAGATCGAGCTTCTGTTGCGCGTCGCCGCTTAAATTGGCCGAACCGGCCAAGCCCAGGATGTCCACCAATCCGGCCCGTTGGGCCTTGGCGGCGATGCCTTTGGCCGCCAGCGCAATGTCATATAGCAGGCTGGTGAAGTCCCCGACGGCGTACTCGGGCTGATGATCCAGGATGAAGCGTTCAATGGTGATCAATTTCTGCATGGCCAAACCCCTATGATCCATAAAACCGAACCAGATAAAAGGCGATAGCCACCGACCAGAGGAGCGTATCGGTGCGGTCGAGCGCGCCACCGTGGCCGGGCAGGATGTTGCCCGAATCCTTCAGGCCGACGGAACGTTTCAGCAGCGAGATGGCCAGATCGCCGGCCGGGCCCAGCGTGGAAACCAAAAGGCCGAAGCTGATGGCCAGCCCGGCCGGCAGGCCGAGCGCGGCCCCGATGAGGCCCGTGGCCAGCGTGCCCACCAGGATGCCGCCCAGGTAACCCTCGACCGTTTTGCGCGGGCTGAGCCGCGGAGCCAAGGCGTGCCTACCGATGGCGGTGCCAAACACAAAACTGGCTGCGTCTGCAATCCAGGCGCTGAGCATGGCCAATGAGGTCCAGGCCACGGCCATCTCGCCGATGCCGCGCAAGCTGAAAAAATGGGCGCCCAGCCAGCCAAGCAGAAGCACGCCCGTCACCAGCGCGAACAGGCTGGCAGGCGCCTGGCTGGCCGGCCGCCGCTCGTGCAACCAGAGCCCATAAGCGACACAGGCGAGCAAGCTGAGCGCCAGCAGCGGTTCGCTCAGGCCGCTCACCAGCACCCGGCCGAAAAGCTGGCCCTGAACCTCGCCTGGCGCGAGCCACAGGGCGGCCGAAGCCGCAATGAGCAGCAAGACGGGCGAGGACCAGCCCAGGCGGACAATCATATGATGATATTCCACCGCCGCCACCGTGAGTAGGGCTGCAAAGGGCAGAAAGTAGAACCAGCCGCCCAAATAGACCAACAGCAAGACCAGCGGGCCCAGCGTGAGGGCGACGAAGGCCCGCCGCGCCAACATCCGGCTGCGCGAACCTATGCCTCTTGGGCCAGGAGGCCGAAGCGACGGTTGCGTTGGCTGTATTCCAGCAGGGCCGCGCGCAGTTCCTGGCGGCCGAAGTCGGGCCACAAAGTGGGCGTAACGTAAAACTCGGCGTAAGCCGCCTGCCAGATCAGGAAGTTGCTAACCCGCGCCTCGCCGCTGGTGCGGATGACCAGGTCGGGATCGGGCAGCCCGCGCGTAAACAGGTATGAGCTGAACAGTTCCTCGGTCAGGCTTTCGGGCGCGATGTCGTCGGCCAGCATCTGGCGCACAGCGTGTAGAATCTCGGCCCGGCCGCCGTAATTAAAGGCCACGTTCAGGATCAGCCGCTTGTTGTCCTTCGTCAGCTCAAGCGCCTGTTTCACCTTGCGCTGGAGGGTCGGGTCTACGCCTGACAGATCGCCCAGGTGATGCAGGCAGACGCCTTGCTCGTGCAACCCGCTTAATTCTTGATCCAGCACGCGCGAGAAGATGCGCATCAGGCCGCGCACCTCGCTCTCCGGCCGGCCCCAGTTTTCAGTTGAGAAGGCGTAAATGGTCAGGATTTTGACGCCATACTCGACGCAAGCGTCAATTACGCGCCGCAAGTTCTCCACGCCAGCCCGGTGGCCTGCCTGTCGCGGCAAGTTCCGCTTCCTGGCCCAACGGCCGTTGCCATCCATGATAATCGCCACATGGCTTGGCACATTTAGAACCGTTTCAGCCAACCGTTGCCTATCGGCGGCCATCTCCGTTCACACTTCCATGATTTCCAGAGCTTTCTTTTTGCCGAGCTCGTCAATCTGCTGGATATACTTGTCGGTAAGACCTTGAAGGTCGTCCTGACCATCGTGGAAGTTATCCTCAGAGACGACCTTCTCATCTTTGAGTTGCTTGAGATCGTGCAACGCATCGCGGCGGACGTTGCGAATGGCCACCCTGGCCTCCTCGACGCGGCGGGCCACTTGCCGGCCGAGGTCGCGGCGACGCTCTTCGGTGAGGCGCGGGATGTTAAGGCGGATCACCTTGCCGTCATTGTTGGGCGTCAGACCCAGGTCGGACTTGAGAATAGCCTTTTCGATGGCGCCCAACGAGCGCGGGTCAAACGGCCGGATCGCCAATTGTTGCGGTTCGGGCACCGAGACAGTCGCCAACTGGTTCAGAGGCATCTGGGCCCCGTATATTTCAACCTCTAAGCGGTCGAGGATATGGGGTGAAGCCCGGCCGGTGCGGAACGACTGCAAGTCCGTTTCAAGCGAGATAATTCCGCCTCGCATCCGGCTTTCGGCTTCACGCATCACATCACGAATCATATGCTCCTCCTGAGCCTCATATCGGCCGTCAACCGCCCTCCAGGTCTCCAATTGTTGTGCCTACGGCCTCCCCCATCACCAGCTTCTTTATACTGCCTTCCTGCCAGAGATTCAAGACGACGATCGGCAGGTTGTTGTCCATGCACAGAGTGATGGCCGTGCTGTCTATAACGCCAACGCGCATGTTGAGAGCCTGGATGTAGGATAATCGCTCAAAACGGCGAGCTTCGGGGTTCTGGCGCGGGTCTGAATCGTAGACAGCGTCGACTTTGGTCGCCTTGATCAGGACGTCGGCCCCAATCTCCATCGCGCGCAGCGCCCCGGCCGAGTCGGTGGTGAAGTAGGGGTTGCCGGTCCCGCCGCCGATAATTACCACCCGGCCTTTCTCCAGGTGTCGGATGGCCCGCAGCCGGATGTAGGGCTCGGCCACGGCGCGCATTTCTATGGCCGTTTGCACCCGCGTTGCCACGCCTGTGCGCTCCAACGCGTCCTGCAACGCCAAGGCGTTCATAACTGTAGCGATCATGCCCATGTGGTCGGCCGTGGCCTGAGCCATGCCTTGGGAGACCCCTGCCTGGCCTCGCCAGAGGTTGCCGGCGCCGATGACGATGGCCACCTCGACGCCCAGGTCATGGACGCCCTTGACCTTTTTAGCCAGCTCGGCCGCGCGCAAGGGGTCTATGCCAAAGCCGGTCGGGCCGGCCAGAGACTCGCCGCCTATCTTGAGCAGGATACGCCGGTAAGCCACGTCTGGCATGTTGGTTGCTCCGCTGCGATTGGGCCTGATTACAGTTGGGGCGGGTCTGAGACC
>JBOGUG010000329.1:0-4285 GCA_050696115.1 Promineifilaceae bacterium (SeqCode)
GCCGCGACCAGGTGGGGCAGCCAGCGGCCGCGCCGCCGGCCGGCCAGGCGGAAGCAGACTCGGCCGATGACGCTGCCGACGACGGGAGCGACAAAGATGGCCCAGAAACCAACGGCCGAGGCCAGGAAAGCGCCCAGCAGGGCCAACGGGAGGGCCACGGCGGCCGAGAGCGCATAATCAAGTGGCCGGGCCGTGTAAAAGACGTCTTCTTGTTCGCGAATGCACTCCGGGCAGCGGTAACCGACCGGGGTAGGGTTGGCGCAGGCGCTGCAGATCGGCTTGCCGCAGCGGTTGCAGCGCAGATGGGTGCGCCGGTTAGGATGGTTGGCGCAGAGAAGAACGTCCGGAGCGGGCACTGGCTCAGGGATGGGCGCGGGGAAGGCCTTGACGCCCGACGGTTGGGGCTTGTCGCTCAGCGCTTCGTCCAGCACGGCCGCGGCCTGCGCGCCATCTGATGGGGGAGCGGCCGGAGCCGCCACCGCCTCGACCAGCTCGCCATCCAACCGGGACAGGCCCGCCATGGCGGCGGCATTTTCGGGCTCTAGATCCAAGGCGTTCTGATAGGCCGCCCGCTGCTCGGCCGGATCGGCCAGCACGTCCGCCAGGCCCAGCCAGGCGGCCGGGGTCTCCGGCGCTTCGTCCAAGATCTCGCGATACAGCTTCTCGGCCGCAGCGCGTTTGCCGGCATCGGCCACCCGTGTCGCCTGGCGCAGCAGCGTTCGTATCCGGGGGGTTATGCTTGCCATCAGAAGGTTCGCAGGCTCACTGCTTCAGAGACCAAAAACTAAGTTTCTGCATCAATCGCAAATAAAAGTAGCTCGGCTCGCTGACCCGCACGAAGAGGCTGTCCTGTGCGTGCCGGCCGATGATCACTTCGTCGCCCGACTCCAATTCGACGGTGTCCTGGCCATCGGCCGAGACGACGGCCGCCTGTTCCATCTCTAAGCGAATCTTGACCTCGGCCTGCTGGTGCAGCACCAGCGGGCGCTCAAAGCTGAGATGTGGCGCCACGGGCAGCACCAGGAAGTTCTGAAGTTGGGGTGGCAGCAAGGGGCCGCCGGCCGCCATAGAGTAAGCCGTAGAGCCGGTGGGCGTGGCCACGATCAGGGCGTCGGCGCTATAGGTGGTCACGTGGTCGCCGTCCACATACAGGTGAAAGCGCACCATGCGCACCTGAATCCCCCGGCTGACGACGATGTCGTTTAGGGCTGTCAGCCGGCCGAGATCGCCGCCGGCCCGCACCACCCGGCCGTCGAGCATCAGCCGGCGCTCTATCCAGTGGTCGCCCGCCAACACTCGCTCCAGAACCTGGGGCCAATTGGCCGGATCGGCCTCGCTCAGGAAGCCAACGCGCCCCAAATTGATGCTCAAAATGGGCGCCTCGCAGCCGGCCGCCAGCCGGGCCGCCAGCAAGGTTGTGCCGTCGCCGCCGAGCACGATCAGTAGGCTGCTGCGGCCAAGATGGGCGCGAGCCTCTTCAGGGCGCGAAGTTGGCTCCAGCCAGGCCTCCCGGCCGCGGTCACGCAGCCAGGTCTGCACGTCGGCCGCCAGGCGCGCGCCGTCGGCCACCTTGGCGCTGTAGAGGATGCCGATCGCGCTCATTGGTCGGCCGACTCCGGCCGCAGGCGCGCGCTGAGCCGGACTGCTAGCTCGTCCAGGGCCACCTGTTCCTGGCTGCCGGCGGCCATATCGCGCACGGCCGCTCGCCCGGCCGCCAGTTCATCAGCGCCCACAATGACCGCAAAGCGCGCCCCGCGCCTGCCCGCCTCGCGCAACTGGCTCTTCAAACTGCGCGGCTCAGAGCCAAAAGCCAGCCGGGCGCCCAGCCCGGCCTGGCGCAGAGCAGCGACCAGTTGGACGGCTGCCACTTTGGTCTCGGCGCCGAGATGGACCACCATGACGGCCGGGCCGGGGCATTCATCCACCTCGATGCCTTGCTTGCGCATCCCAATGGCGATGCGCTCTACGCCAATGCCGACCCCGACGCCGGGTGTGGACGGGCCGCCCAGGGCTTCAGACAGGCCGTCATACCGGCCGCCGCCGCAAAGCGCCGCCTGGGCGCCGATCGAAGCGTCCCAAAGCTCGAACACCGTCTTTGTGTAGTAGTCAATGCCGCGCACAAGCCGGTGGTTCAGGCGAAAGGGCTCGCCCAAGGCTTCCAGAAGCGCGCGCAACTCAGCGAAGTGGGCGGCGCACTCGGCGCAGAGGTGGTCGCTGATCTTGGGCGCGCCAGCCAAGATCTCCTCCATGCCGGGCTCTTTGCTGTCCAGCACCCGTAAAGGGTTGCGCCGCAACCGTTCCCGGTCTACCTCGGCCAGCCGGCCGTCATGTCCGGTAAGATAAGCCTTAAGTAGCGCGACGTAGGCCGGCTTGCACTGCGGACAGCCGGTGCTGTTGAGCTGGAAGGCCAGTTCGGCATAACCCAGCTCGCGGTGCAGGCTCTTGGCCAGCAGCATGACCTCCAAATCGGCGGCCGGGTCGCCCTCGTTGATAATCTCGGCGTTGATTTGAGTGTGCTGCCGGTAGCGGCCGGCCTGCGGCCGCTCGCGCCGGAAGAGGGGGCCAATGGTGTACAGCTTGACCGGCTGGGGCCAGCTCGCCAGGCCGTTCTCAAGATAGGCGCGTACCATGCCGGCCGTGAATTCCGGCCGCAGGCTCAGGCTCGTCTCGTCCTCCTCGTCCAGGGTGTACATCTCTTTCTGCACGAAGAAATCGGAGGCCGTGCCTGTGCCCCGGCTGAACAGCTCGGCGTACTCCAGGATGGGCACGTCCAGGCGCTCAAAGCCATAGCGCCGCGCCAGATCGCTGGCGCGCGCGATGATTGCGTCCCAATAGCGACGTTCATCCGGCAGGACGTCCTGCATTCCGGTGGCGCGTTGTATTACCATCCCGAAGCTAAGGGATTTATTATAGCCTGGAGGGGGCTTAAACCAACTGGTCTAAGGTAAGGGCCGGCCGAGGCTCAGGCCAGCCTTTCGGCGCACACCTCGCGCAAGCCACAGGCCGCACAGCGGCGCGGGTCGTCGTGGTCGCGGCTCAACTCCCCCAGCCCGTCGGCTTCGCGCATCTCTTCCAGCAAGCTCAACAGGTCGTCTTCAAGCTCTGGCCCATATTCCAGGGCGAAGGCCCGATCGCGGTACTGCAAGATGCCGTATTCCGGCCGGCGGCCGTACAATTCCTCCACCAGCAGGCAGTAGGCTGCCAGTTGGAGCACGTGGCCCTCGCGCGGCTCGTGCGGCGCCCGGCCGGACTTCACCTCGACCGGGATGATGGCCCCGTCGCGCGCCTTGACCAAATAATCTGGCTTGCCAACCAAGCGGAACTCGGCCGAGTAGAGCGGCTTCTCCTGGCGGAACCAGGCGCCGTGATCGCTGTAGAGCACCTGGCCGGCCGGCAGGCCGGAGCGCGCCAGCCGCTCTCGCGCCCAAAGGAAAAGCGCGGCCGCCAGCAGCACCAGCGTGAGCGCCAATCCCAGCCAGGCGATGCCCAGGCCGTCCATCGGTTACGGCCCTTGGATAAGCCAGAAGGCGAAGGCCGCCATGGCGCAGAAAAGCAGCAACAGGGTGACCCGTTGGGCCAGATTGGCGCCCCGGACAGCCCCGGCATGGCCGCGATGATAGGCCGCCCCGGCCGCCAGTTGGCGGAAATTGCGCGGTCGGTGGCCGGCGCGCCGGTGCAGCCACCAGGCGCGCCGGCAGTAGACATATTCGGCGATCTCGCTGGCCTGAATGACGCGGTAGCTCATACGTTCTATTTTACTCCGGCGCCAGGGGCAAATCAAGCCTGGAACGCTCGCCTGTTTCCCATTCGGCCGCCAGGGCCGCCTTGTCAACCCGGCCGTCGGCTGCCAGCGGCAACCTACCGCGCAGACTGACGGCCGCCGGCTGCTTGTAACGCGCCAGGCCGCTCCGGCAGTGGGCCTGCACGTCGGCCGGATTGAGCCTGCGGCCGGGATGAGGCGCCACGAACAGAGCGCCGACCTGGCCCATAACCGCGTGCGGCACGCCTAGACAGGCGCAGGCCGCCACTCCTTCCAGCCGTAGGACAAACTCCTCGATTTCGCGCGGGTAGACGTTGTAGCCCCCGCAGAGGAACATGTCTTTCTTGAGGCCCGCCAGGCGCAGGTAGCCGTTGTCATCCAGCCAGCCCAAGTCCCCGGTTCGTAGCCACCCGTCCGCGCCCAGCGCCTCGGCCGTCTCCTCTGGCTCTCCGTAGTAGCCGGCCATGACCTGCCGGCCGCGCAGGGCGATTTCGCCGCTAGCCCCGGCCGGCAGCGGCCGGCCGT
>JBOGUG010000330.1:0-1374 GCA_050696115.1 Promineifilaceae bacterium (SeqCode)
CCAGCCCGATCTCGGCCGTTTGCGGCGTCTGCAGCCGGCAGGTCAGCCCGGCTACGGCTTGGGCCAGGCCGACCGTGACCCGGATCTCAACCGGCTCACCCGGCCCAGGCGCCAGCGGCCGGGTGCGGCTGAGGTGGCGCACGCCCCGGCCGAGCGCCCGCTGGTGCGCCAGCCGGGCCACGTCGCTCGCCAGCGAGCCAAACACGAACTCACGCACCGCCATCGGCCGCCTCTCCTCCTAACCTCCGGCCGGGCTGCCAGCGCCGGCCGGCGCCCTTGTCACACCGGTTGGAACAGCCAGATGAAGGTGCTCTGCGGCGGCAGCGTGTCCAGCGGCCGGTAGTCGCGCCAGCCCCCCGCCTCGGTCAGCTCCGGCAGTTTGCTGACCTCCTGCCCGCCGAAAACGGCCGTCATCAGGTTTTCGCCCCGCAGCGGCCCGGCCGCCAGATTCAGGGCGTAATCGCTCACCGCCTCCCGGCCGGGGTTGATCACCACCAGCAACGTTTCGCCCTCAAGTTGGCGCAAGCAGGCGTACACCCGGCCGGGCTCGGCCTCGACCGGCAGCCACGCGCCCAGCCGCAGCGCCGGGTGGCGGTTGCGCAGGCCGATCAGCGCCCGGTAATGGCTCAACAGCGAATCCGGCTCGGCCGTCTGGGCGGCCACGTTGCGCGCCAGGTAATCCTGCGCCGGCGGCCGCCAGGCCGTCCCGGCCGTGAAGCCCGCCCCGGCCGCCGCGCTCCACTGCATCGGCCGGCGGATGTCCTCGTCTGGCTTGCGGCCGAGCATGCCGATCTCCTCGCCGTAATAAATGAAGGGCACGCCCGGCGCCGTCAACAGGTAGGAAGCCGCCACTTTGGCCGCGCCCACGTCGCCGTCAAGCTGGGACATGAGCCGGTCTTGATCGTGGTTGGTGGTGAAGGTGGCGTACTGGCCGGGCGGGAAAGCGGCCGCCACCTCGGCCATCGGCCGGGCGAACAGGCTGCCGATGCCCACCTTGGCGCTGTTGACCAGGCCGGCCGCCAGGTCGAACTGGAAGGCGATGTCCACCTCGTCCCCGGTGTAATCCATCACCTGCTGCGTCGAAGTCCAGGCCTCGCCCACCGCCAGCGCCTGCGGGTCAACCGACTTGTAGAAGTCGTAGAAGCCGTTCAGCCAGTCGTGGGTGGCGGGCGTGTTTTCCGTCAGCCGGCCGGCCTCGATCAGGTGCTTGATGGCGTCCAGCCGGAAGCCGTCCGCGTTCATCTCGACCAGCCAGTAGCGGGCCACTTCCAACATCGCCTCGGTCACGGCCGGGTTGGCGTAGTTCAAATCCGGCATCCCGCTCCAAAAGAGGCCCAGGTAGTAGCCGCTGGCGTCGTGGTGCCAGATCTGTTG
>JBOGUG010000331.1:0-1802 GCA_050696115.1 Promineifilaceae bacterium (SeqCode)
CATGATCACGCCGCCCTTGAGCATCTGCGCCAGGCCGCGCTTGACCTTATCGCTGCCGACGTCGCGCTGTCCGTTGGATTCCATTCTTGCTGCTCCTTTACTTGTGACCCTCATTCTAGCGGCCGCCGGCGCCACAATCAAGCGAATTGGTCTTGTCTATTCAGCAAGAAAGTGCCCACTGATAGGGCCATTGCGGTTGGCTTGGCTGCCCGGCTTAAGCGGCTCTAAGGGCCCGGCCGGCCGCCATCAATAGCCAGGCAATGAGCAGGTACTGGCCCTCATCTCTAGCCAGCCTTCTCCAGCACCAGGAAGTGAGACAGGCCAAATAGCGCCAGCGGCGTCCCTTCGGCCCAGTAGAGTGCCCGGCGCAGCCAGCGGCCGAGCCGCGGCCAGCGGCCGGCGATATTGTCGTAGCCGCCAAAGATGCGGCTGTGGTGGATGGTTTTGAGCGGCAGCCCGGCCAAGAGCTGGCGCAGGTCAGCGGCCGAATAAGCGCGCACGTGGGGCGCCAGCCGGCCGCGCAGCGACCGGGGCAGGTAGTTCACAAAGGGGATGTTGCCGAAATGGTAACGGCCGCGCCAGTAGATGCCATGCTGCTCCACCGGGTACCAGCGGTTGGGGCAGAAGAGGGCAATCCGGCCGCCCGGCCGGGCTGCGCGAACCATTTCGGCCAATGCCAGCCGATCATCGGCAACGTGCTCAATGACTTCGTTGCTGAGGATTAGGTCGAAGCTGTCGTCGGCGAACGGCAGGCGCTCGCCCCGGCCGACGACCACGCCGGTGCAGCGGTCGCGGGCCACGGCCGCCCGCTTCGGCTCCACCTCAAGCCCAAAACGCTGGCCGCAAATCGGAGCCAGGGCTTGCGCGTAGGCGCCCAGGCCGCAGCCGTTGTCCAGCAGCCGGCCGCCGGGCTTCGTCCAGCGCGCGATCAGTGCCAGCCGCCGCACCTGGCCCGAGCGCCAGACGTAGCTGGGCTCGCCGCGCTCGGC
Organism: Promineifilaceae bacterium (SeqCode); assembly: GCA_050696115.1. Lineage (GTDB taxonomy): Bacteria > Chloroflexota > Anaerolineae > Promineifilales > Promineifilaceae > UBA11865. The sequence continues at coordinate 990 of JBOGUG010000331.1, forward strand.
CGCCAGGTCGGAATGGCTCACGCTAGCCGGCAAGCTCCTTGTGCTTCTTGCTGACTTCCTGAAAGTCGCGCCAGGTGAGCGCCTTAGGCCCATCGGCTTCGCGCGACGGGTTGCGCAGCAGGTAGGCCGGGTGGAAGATGGGCATCACCCACCGGCCGTGCCACTCAAACCACTTGCCGCGCAGCTTGGTGATGCCGCTTTCGCCCAGGATGGACTCGACGGCCGCGTTGCCTGCCAACAGGATGATCTTGGAGTCTACCAGCCGGATAAGCTCCAGCAGGTACGGCTTGTAGTAGCGCAGCTCGTCCAAAGTTGGCTTGCGAAAGGCTTTGCCCCCTTCGCCGGGCGGCAGGCGAAAGACGGCATTGGTGATAAAGACGTCTTTGTCCGGCTCCAGCCCGGCCGCTTCCAGGATCTGGTCGAGCAGGCGCCCGGCCGGACCAACGAACGGCTTGCCCAGCCGGTCTTCCTCGGTGCCCGGCGCTTCGCCGATGATCATGATATCGGCCGTCGGGCTGCCGCGATAGATGACGATGTTGGTGCCTTCGGGGAAGAGCGGATCATCCTCCAGCTTCATCAGGGCGTCAATCACCTCGTCGAAGGTGTCGAAGTGGAGCGGCTGTTCAAAGAGCCCAAATTGCATGGCTACCTCCATGGCTGCGATGCTGAAGCCCTTCTTTTAGACGATTCCGGCCGTTTGTCAAGCACAAAAAAGCCTCCGGGAGGTTGCCGCGCCTCCCCGAGGTTTACCAGGCGTCCTCTTCGCGATCGCTAGTCGCGCCGGGCCCAGATCAAGAGCGCCAGCGGGGCCAA
>JBOGUG010000332.1:0-2811 GCA_050696115.1 Promineifilaceae bacterium (SeqCode)
AGCCTACCGCGCCCTGGACGAGACGCCCGGGCCGGAGGTGCAGCAATATTTTATCGAGACGGCGACCCATTCCAGCAATTACAGCGCCAACCTGCTGTTGCACGTCGCGGCCGGCGAAGACAACACCTATCTGGGGGCCGACATCCTGACCGAATCCATGCAACGTCTGGGGCTGGTCAACACCTTCATGGCCGTGCCTTACGACGCCGTCGCGCCAGCCCACCGCCAGAACACTTACGTCACTCCGGCCAACAGCCGCAACGACGTCACCACCTTGCCCGACCCGACCATGCAGACCACGGCCGAAGAGATGGGCAGCCTGTTGGCGATGATCTATTACTGCGCCGAAGGGGGTGGGGCGCTGCTGGCTGTCTACCCAGAGGACGTCACGCCGGCCGAATGCCAGGCCATCCTTGACCTGATGGTTCTCAACGAAGAGGGCAACCTGATCCGCTATGGCGTGCCCGGAGACACGCCCGTGTCGCACAAGCATGGCTGGGCGCTTTCGACCCACGCCGACGCCGGGATCGTTTTCTCGCCAGGCGGCGACTTCGTGATCGTCGAATACCTCTACCAGGCCTCTGACTGGCTTTTGGCCGACGTCAGCTTCCCCATCTTGCGCGAAATTGCCCGCGCCAGCTACAACTACTTCAACGCGGACGAGCCTTATCTGGGCGACGCGCTGGCCGAGGGCCGGCTGGAGATTGACCCCAACGATCCCTTTGGCGAGGCAACGGCCGTGCCGGCCGCCGAAGGCACTCCGGCCGCCGCTGAAGCCACCCCGACCGCGGCCGAGGAAGAGCCAGGCCTAGAGCAGGAGGGCTAGGTGGAATATCGCCGGCTTGGCCGCACCGGCCTGAAGGTCTCGACCATTTGCCTGGGCGCGATGCAGTTTGGCTGGACGGCCGGCGAGGACGACTCTTTCGCCATTCTGGATCGGGCCGCGGAGCACGGCGTCAATTTCATTGACACGGCCGACGTCTATTCGCGCTGGCACAGCGGCGACCAGGGCGGCGAAAGCGAGACGATCCTCGGCCGCTGGCTGGGCCGCGGCTTGATCGCCCGCGACCAGGTCGTGATCGCCACCAAGGTGCGCGGCCGGATGGGCCCGGGGCCGAACGATGCCGGCCTGTCGCGCCTGCACATCATGCAGGCGGTGGAGGCCAGCCTGCGGCGCTTGCAGACCGATTACATTGACCTCTACCAGGTGCACTCGCCAGATGAAGAGACGCCCTTGGAAGAGACGCTGGAGGCGTTAAGCGACCTGGTGCGGAGCGGCAAGGTGCGCTACATCGGCTGCTCGAATTTTCCCGCCTGGCTGCTGGCCAAATCCCTGTGGATTAGCGAGGCTCGCCGGCTGGCCCGCTTCGATAGCCTTCAACCCCACTACAACTTGGCGCACCGGGCCGAGTTCGAGCGCGAGCTACAACCCTTGTGCCTCGACCAGGGGGTGGGCGTCATCCCCTACAGCCCACTGGCGGCCGGCTACTTGACCGGCAAGTACCGGCGCGGCCAGGAGCTGCCCGATTCGGCCCGGGCCGGCAGCGTGCAGCGGCGCTACATGCACGAGAGCGGCTGGGCCACCCTGGAAAGGCTCATGGCGGTCGCTTCCGAGACGGGCCGCACGCCGGCCCAGGTGGCCATCGGCTGGGTGTTGGCCAACCCGGCCGTCTCCTCGGCCATCATCGGCGCCAACTCGATCCAACAGCTAGACGAGACCATCCAGGCGGCCGATGTTCGACTTGAGGCGGACGAGAAAGCGGCCCTTGACGAGGGCTCTAGCTGGGCCTAGCCGGAACCAGGGTGGCGCCTGCCAAACTCCGCTTCCGGCCGACGGGGCGAATACGTCCCGTGGCAGCCGGCGAGATCCACGTCTGGCGCCTGGAACTACCGGCCGAGGCAGGCGCGGCCAACCCCTACCGACCGCTGCTGGCGCCGGCCGACCTGGCCCGCCTGGAGAGGCTCACCCCGGCCGCGACTCCCAGCTTCATCGCCAGCCGGGCCGTCTTGCGCTGCCTACTCGGCCGCTACGCCGGCCGGCGTCCGGCCGGCTTGACATTTGGCGTGGACGCGGCTGGCAAGCCCGTTCTCGAGGGCGACTTCGAAATGCACTTTAACCTGAGCCATTCCGCCCGGCTGGCCCTGTTGGCCTTTGGCGTGTCGCCGCTGGGGGTGGATGTGGAGCGGGTGCGGCCCCTCGGCCGGCTGGACGCGCTGGCGCGGCGCGTGCTGGCGCCGGCCGAGTGGGACGTCTGGGCGGGACTGCCGGCCGGCGCTCGTCTGGGGGCCTTTTTCGACCAGTGGAGCAGCAAGGAGGCGGTGGCCAAAGCGACAGGCGGCGGCGTCGGGCAGCTTTTGCGCGGGGTGGCGCTGGCGGCGAGGCCGGACGGGTCCTGGGGCGTGGTGGCCCTGGGCGGCCGGAGCGACGAGCCATTCGCTTGGCAGGTGGCCCGCCTGCCGGCCGGGCGCGGCTACGCGGCCGCCCTGGCCTACCCGGCCGGGGCCTGGCGCCTGCGCCTCTGGCGCTGGGATGACGGCTTACTTTGACGGCCGCTAGCCAGCGCTCAGGGCCTCGCGCGTCTTCTGGCGGGCGCCTTCTTCTTGCTGCTGGCGCCAACCCAATTCTTGCATGGCGGCGACAATGAAGTCACGCGCCTCGCCCGGCGAATCGGTCCACAGCAGCAGGTCCAGGTCCTCCTTGGCAATTTTGCCCTGGGCCAGAGGCCAGGCCTCCAGCCACTCGCGCAGCCCGCGCCAATACTGGGTGTCGAACAACACCACCGGGAAATTGAGCACCTTGCCCGTCTGGAT
>JBOGUG010000333.1:0-11010 GCA_050696115.1 Promineifilaceae bacterium (SeqCode)
CGTGAGCACGGCGGCGGACGTCGTCGCGGCGCTCAACGCGGGCGCGGGCCCCCACCCCACGGCCGTCCTGATCCACGGCCGCAGCGGCGATGAAGACGTGATGTGGATCTTCGAGCGCGCCATCCCGGCGAATTGGCTTGTGGTCGCTCCCCGGGCCATCCTGGCGGCCGCCGACGGCGGCTACTCCTGGCACCCGCAGGCGCAAGAGTGGCCGGCGCTGGCGGCCTTCGAGCCGGCTGCGGCCGCGCTGGCCGGTTTCGTGGGCGCCCTGCCGGCGCTGTACGCGGCCGACCCGGAGCGGGTGACGCTGATCGGCTTCAGTCAGGGGGCGGCGGCCGCCTTTGCAGCCGTCATGGCGACGCCGGGCCTGGCCAGGGCCATCGCCTCCCTGGTGGGCTTCTTGCCTGAGGACGGCGAGCCGGCCGGCGCGGCCAACTTGAGCGGCCTGCCGGTGTTCATGGCGGCCGGCGCGCGCGACCCGCGCATCCCCTTGGCCAGAGCGCATGCGGCGGCCGACAGGCTGCGCCGCCTGGGCACCGAGCTCGAATACCAGGCCTACCAGACGGAACACCGGCTGAACGCCAAGGGCATGCGCGACCTGCGCGCCTGGCTGGCGCGGCGCTGAGCGGCATGGACAGCCTGCCGGCCGAGGGGCGTTTCATCGGCGAGCCGATCGAGGTCGAGTTCGACCGGCCGCCGGCGCTGGAAAAGAAGCCCGGCTGCCCCGACCGCTTCGTCTGGCGCGAGGAGCGCTTCGAGGTCGAGGCGCTGCTGGACGAGTGGCACGACTACCGCCGCCGCGGCCGGATGGCGCAAAACATGCGCCCGGCCCACGCGGCCGCGGCCGAGCAGCGCGGCTCCTGGGGCGTCGGCCGGGACTTCTACCGGCTGCGCACGGCCGGCGGCCGCGTCTTCGAGCTGTATTATGACCGGGCGCCGCAGGGCATTGATCGGCGCAAGGGCGCCTGGTTCCTCTTCCGGGAGCTGCCGGCCGGCTAGGGCCGCCCCGAGATGCCCGGCTTAGACGCGGAGCAACTGGCTGCTTTCCGCCAGGGCACTTTCCGGCTCCGGCCGGGGATGCAATTGGCCAGCCGCGACGAGGCGCTGGCCTACGTCGAGGAACGCGGCTTTGTCCACTTTTGGCCCATCAAGGGCGTGATCTTGCCCAGCTTGTGGACGGCCGTGGCGGGCGGGCGGCCGGTGGCCGACGAACACGACGACGCGGGCCACGTGACCTGGGGCTGGAAAGACGCCATGCTGCCCAGCCGCGAGTGGTATTACGCCAAGGTGCTGCGCGGCAAAGCCACCATGATCGCGCTGGACGTCGCGCCCTATTTCTACGCCCTGAGCGAAAACTACGGCGACCCGGAGCAGGACTACCTCCAATTGTACGCCGATGGGCTGCTGTCGCGCGAGGCCCGGCTGGTCTACGAAGCCTTGCTGCGCGAGGGGCCGCTGGACACCGTCAACATGCGCCGCCTGATCCAGATGACGGGCAAGGCCAGCAACAGCCCCTTCGAGCGGGCCCTGGTGGCGTTGCAGCGCGACTTCAAGATCTTGCCGGTCGGCGTGGCCGAGGCCGGCGCCTGGCGCTACAGCCACATTTACGACCTGGTCCACCGCTACTACCCAGAGCTTCCCGAGCAGGCCCGGCCGATCGGCCGCGGCCCGGCGCGCCAGAAGCTGGCGAGCCTGTATCTGGCCTCGGTAGGCGCGGCGACGGCCGGCGAAGTGGCCAGGCTGTTCCAATGGCCGCCGGCCGACGCTGAGCGCGCCTTGGCCAGCTTGGCCGAGCAGGGGGCCGCGGCCGCCGGCTACCAGATCGGCGGCCAGGGGGATGAACATTACCTGACGCCAGCCCTGGCGCAGGCATAGTTTAGCTACCCGGCCGGCAGCCGGCCTGCCAGAAAGGCCAGGATACGTTCAGAGGCGGCCTCCCGGCCGGCGTCCATCGTGATGACGTGATCGCCCGCCTCCAGCCAGCCGACCTCCTTATCGGCCGAGCCGACCCGGCCGGCGATGTACTCTAGATTATGGGCTGGGACGGTCTGGTCGGCGCGGGCGTGGAGCAGCAGGGCAGGGGCGCTGACACGGGGCAGGGCTTCATCCACGGCTTTCAAGTAGTCGAGCAGCTCGGCCAGGGCCGGCACCGGCCATACACTATAGGAGGGCAACTCCAGGCCGCTCTCGTCGGCCGGCTTGGGCTGGTAGCGCCGGAAGCGGCCGATGGCGCGGGCGAAGCGCAGCCGGCGGTCCACCGAGGCCAGCAAAATGGGCGTGCCCAGCGAGACGACGGCCGCCAGCGGCTCGTTGGCCGCCAGCATGAGGGCGGTGGCTCCGCCCATGGACAGGCCGATGGCAGCCACCTGGGGACAGATGCCGGCCAGCAGATGGTAGCCGTCCAGGGCAGACAGGTACCAGTCCTGCCAATGGGCGCGGTTCATGTCGGCCGGGCGGGTGCCGTGGCCGAACAGGCGCGGGGCCAGGACGGTGTAGCCGGCGGCGGCCACAGCCTCGCCAAGGTCGCGCATCTCAAAGGGGGTGCCGGTGAAGCCGTGGATGAGCAGGCAGCCGGCCGGGCCGCCGGCTAAGAAAAATGGCTCGGCGCCGGGCGTGAGGCGGCTGGCTGGCATGGGCCTGATTGTGCCGGCCGGGCCGGCGGCCGTCAATGGCGGTCAGGGGCCGGGCGGCCGGGCCCGCTTGGCTCTCAAGCCAGCCGGACGGCCACGACCCCTAGCGGGCGCAGATAGTCCAGCAATTCGGCCGGCTCGACGTGGCGGTCCACCGGCACCAACCCGCGCCCCACGAAGCGCCCGGCGGCGATGGCGCGCGCCGCCAGCACGGCCGGCGCGATAGCGGTCAGGTAGGCCCGGTCGCTGGCCAGCAGCGCATAGCGCGCCACCCGCCCGTCTTGGCCCTCAATGCCGTAGGCCAGGCAGCCAGCCTTGGCGCCGAGCAGGCGGGCCAGCGCCAGCCCTGGGCTTTGCAGGCGCTCGACGAGGCGGCGCAGCGAACGCCAGCGGGCAGCCAGCGCCAGCAAGGCGTTGAGGCCGGGCACGCGTGTGTCCACGTAGAATTCGGCCGCCCGCAGCCCTGGCCAGACCCGGCGCATTGTCAGCGGGTCCGGACATTCATACAGGTAGCCGCGCAGCGCGCCCAGGGGCGGCGGCAGCCGGAAGCGCTGCGACTCGCGCCAGCCAACCCGCGTCACCAGCCGGCCGTCGCGCAGCAGCCGCACCGGCCGGCCGACCGAATGCAGCAGCGACCTGGCGCTGCCGGGCTGGGCCGTGGCGCGTGTGGCGGCCGCCAGGACGCCGACAACCCGCGCCGGCTCAAGCCCGCTGAGGCGAATCAGGGCGGCGCCCACGGCCGAAACTGAACTGCAGGCAGTCAAAACGCGGATGCCGGCGGCCTCAATTTGGGCTTGCAGCCGGTAGAGCCGCGAGACGTAGGCCAGGCTGTCAGAGATATCTATCAGGTCGAAGCCCATCTCCAGCGCCGCTTCGACCAAGGCCGTCGTTCGTTCCTGAAACGGGCCGGCCGTGTCAACCACCACGTCGCCCGCGCGCAGCGCGCCGCGCAACGAATTCGGCTCGGCAAGGTCGAGGCGCAAATCGGCGGCCGGGCTGCGCGAGGCGGTCAGCGGCCGGAAGCCATCGGCCCGCAGCCGCGCCACGGCGGCCCGGCCGAAGAAGCCCAGCCCGCCCAGGACGACGACGCGCCTCACCGGCGTTTCCAGCCCATCAGGGCCGACCAAGGGACGAACAGCGTCATGAGCGCAGCGCCAGAGGCCACCATGCCGGGCACAAAAGCCGCCACTGTCGTGGCGCTGAGCAGAATGCCGCTCAGCCACACGCCCCAGGCCAGGGCGCGAAGCCGGCCGGCCAGCGACCTATCGGTCAAGGTGAGCAGGATGCCGGCGGCCGTGTACAGGCCGTTGGCGGCCCCGCCGGTGAGCAGCGAGGCCGGCCGCTGAAGCTGCTCCAGATGCGCCGGCAGCCAACCGATGTAGAGCGATTCGGCCAGTAGATCGCAGCCCAGCCCGGCCACAGCCACGAGGAAGGCTGTCAGGGCCCAGCCGCGGGCGGGCAGGCGCGCGCCCCACCAGGCAATAAAAGTGACCAGGCTGAGCGCGGCCGCCATCCACAGCGCCCAGCCGCCGCGCCAGGCGGCCAGATTCTGGCCAATATACCGGGCGCGCTCGGCCGCATCGGGCGTCACCTCAGTGCCGGGCCGCAGCGCCAGCAGCAGCGCCAGCCCGGCGAGCCCATTCACGGCCGCGCAGACGTAGGGGGCCGCGCCCCGGAGGCGCCGGCCCAGGCGCGTGCCTTCGAGCAGAAAAAGCGAGAACGGCAGCCACCAGATGATGTCGTTAAAGACGATCAGCGTGAAGGTGCGCAGCGGCCACTGGCCCGACTGGACGGTCAGCAGCCAGCCAATCGGCCCCAGGATCTTGCCCAAGAGCCCGATGGCGATGAACGGCCGGGCCAGCGGCAGCCGGCGCGCCGCGTAGGCGTAGGCCAGCCCGTAGAGGCCGATGACCATCCCTAGGCATTGCCATACGGCCGGATAGCGCGGCGCGGCCATTTGGAAGAGGGCGAAGAATGCTTGCGGCCAGAGCGCCGCCCACAGCCCGAAGCCCAGGTTGTAGCCGGCCGCGAGCGCGAAGACGATCCGGTACAGGCCGGCCCGGCGCGGATCGAGGCTGCGGGGCTCAGACTCGCCCGCCACTAAGCGCCCCGAACCTGCTTCAAAGCTCGGCCTCGCCAAGGTATGCAGATATGAAGCCGTCACTTTCCCTGGCGAAAATTTGGCCAGAGGCGTTGAACTTCGGCCGGGGAGTCCTGGGGGATGTTCCCTGGGCAAAAAACGCATCCAGGGCCAAATTTGGGCCCGCTGGAGGCCGGCCTGCCGGCCGGCGGCCTGGCTCAGGCTCACGGCCCGGCCGGGGCGGCGACTTCCCGGCTGCGCGCCAGCGTGAAGCGAATGAAATCGAGCGCCTCGGCCAGCGACACGGCCGCATCCTCCGGCCGGCCAGCCAGCGCCCGGCCGATCAGGTCGGCCCAGGGCGGGCCGAGCGCCTGCTGCGCCCAGCGGGCGGCGGCCGCCTTGGTCACCAGCGCGCCATGCTCGAGCGTGTACAGCGCCCGGCACATGGTCAGCACGGCGTAGGCCGGGTAGCCGAGGCCCTGCAGCGGAGCCGGGTCGGCCGGCATGCCCGCCCACCATTCAGCCAGGATGTCCAGCACCGCCCGGCGCAGATCGGCCGGGCCAACGGGGTCAATGAAGGTCGCCGGCGGCGGGCCGGCCAGGACCACGCCCTGCTCGCGCAGGATGTGGCGCTGGAAAATCCAATCGCTGGCGTGCGCCTCGAGCCGCAGCTGGCCGTTGGCCTCAATGGCCAGGTGCAGGTGGCGCGCCTGGGCCGGGTCGTGGCGGCGCAGGGCCGGCCGCGGGATGTAGGAGCCTTCCAGCCGGGCAGCCCAATCGGGGTGGTCGGCCCCCAGCCGGCTGTGGAGGGCTTGCAGCGCGGGCGTCAGCTCGGCCGGCAGCGGCCCGTCGCTGACCACCAGGAAGTCCACGTCGCTGCGGCCGGGCTCGAAGCCGCCGCTGGCCAGCGAGCCGTAGAGGTAGAGGCCGACGAAGCGGCCGCCAAGGATGGCCCGGGCCCCGGCCAACAGGTCGGCCAGCAGGGCGTTGATCTCGGGGTAGGGCGTCGGCTGCGGCGCCGCGGCCGCGCCCGGCGCAGTCCGGGTTATGGTGCCTCTCCGTCCAGGGCCTGCAAGAGCGAGGCCACGTCCTGTTGAATGAGGCGCAACAGGCGCAGCAGCTCCTGGCGCTCGGCCGGGGCGGCCGCCTGGGGCTGGACGCGGGCCAGGTGGCCACGCACCCAGACCAGGCGCTCCTGGTCGCTCGGCCGGCCCTGGCGGCCGGCGCGCTGGGGGCGCGGGGCCTCTTCGGGAGCTTGGAGCTGTTCTTCGGCCGGGGGCAGGGGGTGGCGCGTTTCGCGCAGCGCCTGGGCCACGCTCTTGGCCGGTTCGGCCCGCAGGCGGCGGGCGATTTGGCCCAATTGGGCGGCGCCCAGCTCCTGCTCGGCCCGGACGCGGTGCAGGTCGCGCTGCTGGGCCGGCCGCAGCCCCTGGTAGACGCGCGCCTCGCGCTCGCTCAGCGCCCCGGCGCGGACGTCGGCCTTGATCTCCTCCGGCAGGTCGAGCAGCCGGATAAGCTGGTGGATGCGCTGGCGGGAGTAGCCCAGCCGTTTGCCCACCTTGGCCCAGGTGGCGGTCTTGGCCCAGGGGCCGGCCGGGACGCGCTCGGCGTCGCCAGCTGCGGCCGGCCCTTCGGCCTGCATCAATTCGCGCAGGTGGAGCAGGCCGGCGGCGCGGTCAATGGCGTTCAGGTCTTCGCGCTGGATATTCTCGATCAACTGGCGCACCAAGCGGCTGGCGGCGTCGAGCCGCTGGCGGCGGACGACGGCCGGGATGGTCGTCAGGCCGGCCATCTGGGCCGCCCGCCAGCGCCGCTCGCCGTGCACCAACATGTAAACGTTGGCCCCGATCTGGCTCACTTCGATGGGCTGGATGACGCCCTCTTGCTCGATGCTGGCGCTCAGCTCGCGCAGGCCGGCCGCCGGCAGGCTGCGCCGCGGCTGGTCGGGGTCAGGCAGAATGGCGTCCAGGCGGACCGAGAGCACCTGAATGCCGGCCGCCTGCTCAACGTCGCCTTCGCCGGCAAAGAGCCGGCCGAGGTCGCCGGCGCGCGGCTGCACCGGCTGGCTGAGGTCTACCGCCGGCCGTTTCTTACTCATGGGCGGAACGGCTGCGGCCGGTGGCGGCCAGAATGTCGCGCGCCACCTGGCGGTAGGCCTCGGCGCCGGGGTTCTTGGGGTCGTAGGCCAGCAGGCTCTGGCCGGCGACGGCGCTTTCGCCGAAGCGCACCGAGCGGCGCACCACGGCCGGGAAGATGCGCTGGCCGGCCCCGAACTGGCTCTCGACGGCCGAGAGGATGTCCCGGCTGAGGGTGGTGCGGGTGTCGGCCATGGTCAGCAGAATGCCCTCGATGCGCAGGCCGGGGTTGAGCTTCTTCAGGCGGATGGTCTCGATGGTGGACAAGATCATGAAGGCGCCGCGGGCGGCCAGGTACTCGGTCTGGATGGGGATGATGACGCTGTCGGCCGCGGTCAGGGCGTTGATCACCAGCAGGTTGAGCGAGGGGCTGCAATCAATCAGGACGAAATCATACTGGCCGCGCACCGCTTCCAGCGCCGTCGCCAGCACCTGTTCGCGGCTGAGGGCGTTCAGCAGCCCCAGCTCGATCAGGCTCAGCTCCGCCTGGGCGGGCAGCAGGTCGAAGCCCTCGGCGGCCGGGTGAATGGCGGCCGCGATGTCGGCCCGGCCGCCGTCCAGTTCAGCCTTGAGCACGTCGTACAGGGTTGGGCTTAGCCGTTCGGGGTCGAAGCCGGCGTGCTGGGTCAGGTTGCCCTGGGGGTCGAGGTCAACGGCCAGCACCCGCCGGCCGGCGGCCGTCAGGGCAGCCGCCAGGTTGATGGTCGTGGTGGTCTTGCCCACGCCACCCTTTTGCATGGCGATGGCGATGATGCGCGTCATCCGGCGTCCGGCCGGAAGATAACATGAAGCCCCAGGGGCGTCAAAGAAGTGTCAACCGCGGTTGACGTTTCTGTGGGCGCCGGCCGGCTTTGGGCTAAAATGACGCACCATGTTAGCGCCTGGGTCGGGACGCGACGCAGGCCGGCCGGAGGCGGCCGCCGCCTGCTATGACTTCGTGGTCATTGGCTCCGGCTTTGGCGGCAGCGTCGCGGCGCTGCGCCTGGCCGAGAAGGGCTACTCGGTGCTGGTGCTCGAACAGGGCCGGCGCTTCCGCAGCGAGGATTTCCCCAAGACCAACTGGAACGTGCCCAAATTCCTCTGGCTGCCGGCGCTGCGCTGCTACGGCATCATGGGCATCCATTTCTTCCAGGACCTGATGGTGCTCAACGGCAGCGGCGTGGGCGGCGGCAGCCTGGTGTACGCCGCGACCCTGATCGAGCCGGAGCTGGCCTTTTTTCAGGCCCCCGAGTGGGGCGACCTGGCCGATTGGCAGGCTGAGCTGCGGCCGCACTACGCCACCGCCCGCCGCATGCTGGGCGTGGATCTCAACCCGCGCCTTTGGCCGGCCGACCACCTGTTGCAGGAGATCGCGGCCGAGATCGGCCGGGCGGACAGCTTCCAGCCGACGCCGGTGGGCATCTACTTTGGGCCGGCCGGCGAGAGCCGGCCCGACCCCTATTTCGGCGGCCAGGGCCGGCCCGCGCCGGCTGCATCCACTGCGGCGGCTGCATGGTGGGCTGCCGCCACAACGCCAAGAATTCGCTGGACAAGAATTACCTCTACCTGGCCGAGCAGTTGGGCGCCGAAATCCGGCCGGAGCGCCAAGCCGTCGACATCCGGCCGCTGGCAAATCAGCCTGATGGGGCGCGCTACGCGATCGCCTACCGGCCGACAACGGCCTGGCTGCGCCGGCCGGAGCGAGCCGCGCGGGCGCGCGGCGTCATCGTGGCGGCCGGCGTGCTGGGCACCACCCGGCTGCTGCTGGGCTGCCGCGAGCGGCCGGGCTCCCTGCCGCGCCTCTCGGCCCGGCTGGGGGCGATGGTCCGCAGCAACAGCGAAGCGCTGCTGGGCGTCACCGCCCGCCGCGGCCAGGTGGATTACTCCCAGGGCGTGGCGATCAGCTCCCACTTCTGGCTGGACGACGTCACCCACGTGCAGCCGGTGCGCTACCCGCGCGGCTCGTCGCTCATGCGCCATCTGGGCCTGCCGCTGCTCAAGTTGGAGGGCGGCCCCTGGCGGCGGCTCGGCCGGGCGCTGGCCTTCGCCCTGCGCCACCCCCGCGACAGCCTCAAGGCGCGCCTGCTGCCCGATTGGGCCCGCGACACCACCATCCTGCTGGTCATGCAGACGGTCGAGAACCAGCTGCAGCTCAGGCTCGGCCGGGGTCCCTGGAACTTCTTCCGCTTCGGCCTGATGACCGAGCGCGACGGCCAATTGCCCATCCGGCCGGCGGTCGAAGTCGGCCGGCCGGTGGCCGAGCGCTTCGCCGCCAAGAGCGACGGCCTGGCCCAGTCCAGCCTGCATGAGGTGCTGCTCAACAAGCCGTCCACGGCCCACATCCTGGGTGGCTGCACCATCGGCCGCGACGAGACGAGCGGGGTGGTGGACGCCAACCACCAGGCTTTCAACTATCCCGGCCTATACGTGGTGGACGGCTCGGTTATCCCGGCCAATCTGGGGGTCAACCCCAGCTTGACGATCACGGCCCTGGCCGAGCGGGCCATGAGCAAGATCCCGCCGGCGGCGGGCGCCAAGGATGCTTGAGTTCGTCAACCCGGCCACCGGCCGGACGTTCGGCGGGGTTGCCCAGGCCACGGCCGCCGATGTGGAGCGGGCCCGGGCGGAGTTAGCGGCCGCCCAGCCGGATTGGGCGGCCCGGCCGGTGCGCGAGCGGGTGAGGGCCCTGCGCCAGTTGCTGGGGTTGATCATTGACTCCGTGGATGTCATTAGCCAGACGATCAACCAGGACACGGGCAAGAGCCGCCAGGATGGCCTGATCGAGGCCTTCATGCTGGTCGAGCGGCTGAGCCGTTATCTGCGCCACGCGCCGCGCTGGCTGGGGCCGCGGCCGGCCCCGCCCAGCCTGTACTTCACCCGCCGCTACGCCGTCCGGCGCCGGCCTTACGGCGTCGTGGCCGTGCTGGCCCCCTGGAACTACCCCTTCGACCTGTTGGCTTCCCCCGCCCTGGCGGCCCTGCTGGCTGGCAACGCCGTGCTGGTCAAGCCGTCCGAGGTGGCCGGGGCGACCGGCGCCTTGTTCGAGCAACTCATTCAGAACGTGGCCGAGCTGGCGCCCTACGCGCGCGTCCTGCACGGCGACGGCCGGGTGGGGGAGATGGTCGTCCGCAGCCGGCCGGACCTGATCTACCTGACCGGCTCGGTCGGCACCGCCCGCCAGATCGCCCAGATCGCGGCCGAGACGCTGACGCCGGCGCTGTTTGAGCTGGGCGGCAAGGACCCGATGATCGTCTTGGCCGACGCCGACCTGGAGGCGGCCGCCCACTGGGGGCTGTGGGGCGCGGTCTACAACGCCGGCCAGACCTGCATGGCCATCGAGCGCGTCTACGTCGAGCGGCCGGCCTATGACCGCTTCGTCGAGTTGGCGGTGGCCGAGGCTCAGCGCCAGCGGGCCGGCTACAGCCCCGGCCGCGACTGCCCCTTCCAGCTGGGGCCGATGTCGGCCGAGCGCCAGCGCCAGCTCGTCGCGGCTCACCTGGAGGACGCGTTGGCCAAGGGCGCCCGCATCCTGACCGGCGGCCGCTTTGAGGGCCCATTCCTGGAGCCAACGGTGGTCGTGGACGTGGATCATGGCATGCAATTGATGCGCGAGGAGACCTTCGGCCCGGTCATGCCCATCATGGCGGTCAAGGACGCGGCCGAAGCGCTGCGCCTGGCCAACGACAGCGACTACGGCCTGAGCGGGGCGGTGTGGAGCCAGGACCTCGGCCGCGCCCGGCGCATCGCTGAGCAGCTTGAGGTGGGCGCAGTCAGCATCAACGACACGCTGTCTCATTTCGCCGTGCCCCAACTGCCCTTCGGCGGTCTAAAGCAGTCGGGCAACGCCCGCACCCATTCCGAGCAAGACGTGCTCCAGTTCAGCCAGACCCAGGCCCTGTCGAGCGGCCGGCCGCCGCTGCCCTTTGACATCGCCACGCTAATGCGCCGGCCGGGCCATTACCGGCTGGGCAAGGGATTGCTGCGGCTGGCCTTTGGCGTCACGCCGCGCCAACGGCTGGAACCGCTGGTAGAGGAGGTCGGCCGGCTGCGACAAGAGAAACGGCTGGCGGGGCCGGCCGCGGCCGCCGCCGGCTTGCTGGCTCTGGCGGCCGTGCTGTTTGGCGTGTGGCGGGCGCGGCGCTAGCGCCCGGCCGCGCCCCCGCAGCCCTTCAGCGCGGCCGTGCCG
>JBOGUG010000334.1:0-2832 GCA_050696115.1 Promineifilaceae bacterium (SeqCode)
GGCCCGGACCTCCCACCGCTGGCAGAGCATGCCCGGCAGCTTCGACACCCTGCACGCGGCGCAGTTGTTCCCGTCAACGAACCGGTATGGCATCCCCGACCTGCTTCACACTCCGGCCAGCCGCATCCCCGCCTGGCTGGTTCCTTACCGGACACGCATCCGGGCCAACGAGCCAGCGGACGACGGCGCGGTGCACTTCTTTCTTGAGGAGTACCGTTTCGAGACGGTCTGGAGCCGGCCGGTCAAGGCGCTGGAGGCGCTGGCCCCCTACTCCACCCTGCTTTCGCCGGATTTCAGCCTCTTCCGGGACTGGCCGTTGATGCTCCAGATGTGGAATGTATACCGAAATCGCTGGTGCGGCCGTTTCTGGCAGGAGCAGGGCTTCACCGTCATCCCCACCGTGAGTTGGAGCACGGCCGAGAGCTACGCCTTTTGCTTTCGGGGGGTGCCACGGCGCAGCGTAGTGGCGGTGTCGGCCGTCGGCGTGCGCCTGGATCAGCCTTTGGAATACCAGCTATTTGTGGATGGCTTTCGCGAGATGGTACGCCAACTGGAGCCGGCCGTCGCGCTCAGTTACGGCCCAATACCGCGGGCCTGCCGCGAGTTGGTGGAGACCATGACCTACCCTACTCGGTGGCAAGGCATTCGCGCAGCCAGGGATGCCAGTACTATGCGAAGCGAATGGAGTAAACGTAATGATCGGCCGCGGGAGTAGCAGTCCGGGTAATGGAGCGTATCTGACGCCGGCCGAACTGGTGGCTTGCCCCACGACGACGGTCGGACGCCGTGATCTGGCAAGGAGGCGAAATATCCGACGCGATGCCGGGGAATCGGGACGATCAGGAAGCGGAAGCACCCCAACCCGAATCAAGAGGCTCGGATCTTTTCGCGCACCCACTCATGGATCAGGTCAGCGTCGGCGACACCACGGGCAGCGGCGATCTTCTGCACTGCCTCTGCCTCTTCCGGCTGCAGACGCACCGTCACCCTGGCTTCCCGCTCGAAGACCGGGTTACACCACTCTTTTAACTGATCCTCAAAGTCGGTCAGATCGTGGGTATCCCAAAAGTGAGCCAGCTCTTCGATGGAGTCAGTCTGCGGAATCTTTTGGTTGTTCATCGTCTTTTCCACTGCTGATATCGGTGTTTCTCTCGGTCTGTCATTGGCCGCGCTGTGACAGGATATCCCACAGCGTCCGGAAAGCGAATAATAACACAGAACAAGTATCGGCCGGCTTCAGTTTGTCCGAGCACATAATATACCGGATTCTCTCCTTCCGACTGGGCACGCTGAACAAATGCCCGTCCAAAACACGCCTCTTCCACCTCTTCCGGTGTGACGCCATGGCGCATGATGTGCGCGACGCGATCTTCAGGCCAGACGAATTCCAGGATTCTCACGGCCCCAGTGTAGCCACGGTCGAAAGTTCATCCAATGTGCCTGACAAGGAAGCACGGAATGGGCGGCCGCGGTAGCAGCAGCCCAGGTAATGGCGTGTATCTGACGCCGGCCGAGCTGGAAGCCCTGCCCTGCAACGTCACTAGCTACGACGACAGCCGGGGCGGCGCTGTCTTCCCGTTCCTGGAACAGACGCTGCGCGCCTGGCGCATCCTGACCCGGCCGGTGGGCGACATCTCCACGCCCCATCCGGCCCACACCTTCGGCAAGGCGGGCGAAGCCTGTTCGCCCACCCTGCGCTGGGTCAATGGCAACCAGGTCAACGACCTCTATGTGGACGGGATGAAGACGGAACAGTTCCTGGCCGCCACCGGCCTGGAGCTGGACCTGGACAAGGGCGGCTTTGGCCTTTCGAAGCGGATCAGCCGGCTGATGCGGCCGCACTTTGTCAGCGGCTTCTTTGATTCCGAGGATGTTGCTATTTCCTACATGGAGCAGTCTCCGGCCGAGGCCAAAGTATGGGACGGGGCGGGTCTGATTTCCCGGCGCGTGCTGCGCAAGATGCTATTGTCTGATGATCTCGCTCCGGCTAAACGGGAACAACTGGAGCAGGAGCTGCGCCACGCCCGGCGCGTAGAATTCACGATGATGACGCCCAAGGGGCAAGACAAGGGACACGCGCTTGTGGCCGACGATCTGCGCGACGAGAATGGCCGGCCGGTGGACTTCCTCCTGCCCCAAGATACGAAGCGCGAGGTTCGCCTGGCCAATGGTCAAACCTTCGTTGGTCTCAGCCTCGTCCACGGCCACAACGATATGCGCCTGGACATCCAGAGCCTGATCAACCTCCACCCTTTCTTCCCGGAAGGGCAGTTGCTGGGCTGGCTGCAGGACGAGGGCGAGCTGTTCGTCCAGTCCGTCGAAAACGGTAACGTGGCCGAAGTGATGGGCCGCATTGACCGGCAGGTGACGCTGGAAGAGGTGCGGCGCTGGCCCCTGCGCGAATACCTGGCTAGCGGCGGCCGCCCGATGTGGTTCGGCAGCCACGTCAAGAGCCTGATGAACCAGCATCTACGGCGGCTCAACGATTCGACGCTGGAAAAGATGCGTCTACCTATTCCCGGCGGGCGCCACTACATCATGCCGGCCGCTGCCGGTCGACGCGCTGGCATGCAGGGGCCCGACGTCCCCCGCGGCCACGTAAAGATTGATCCAGAATATGGAACAGCCTGGGTCAACGACGAGGATTGGCTGGCCCTGCCCGACTCGCCCCGGGGAGAGGGCATCGCCGGCATCCTGGGCGGCGCCGACAACGATGACGCTCTGTGGCTGCATCCCTTCACCGATCATGATGACGAGCGGAAGGTGCTGGCCTGGCGCAGCCCCAACCAGGCCGGCGAGTACGTCATCCTGAGGCCCACGGCCGACTCCCAC
>JBOGUG010000335.1:0-2038 GCA_050696115.1 Promineifilaceae bacterium (SeqCode)
ATACATCATGACCTCCAACCACATGGGTACGCACCTGGACGCGCCGCGACATTTCGTTACCGGTGGCAAAACGATTGACCAATTGCCGCTAGAATGGCTGTACGGTGAAGGCGTGATCGTTGACCTGAGCGACCAGCTCGACGAGCTCGACATTTTCACCCCGCAAATGATCGAAGAGCGGGTCGAGGTGCGGCCGGGGGACATCCTGTTTATCCACACCGGCTGGCACCGTTACGGCCAGTTTGGCGCGGAGCCAGACGAGGAAAAGTACATCCAACGCCATCCGGGCCCGCACTATGAGATCGTGGATTGGCTGTTGGAGAAGAAGATTCATCTGTGGGGCGTGGACATGATTTCGACCGATCACCCCATGAACCTGCCCATCGGCCGCTTCCTCGGTCGCGGCGGGTTGGAACATTGGCAGAGGGTGCGGGCCCAGTGCGAACGGAAGTTCGGCGCCGACCAGATTGATGTCCTGTTTCCGGAAAAGGCCTACCAGTTGACCCACAACGCGCTCTTTCCCCGCGACTGCTGCCACGTTGAGAATATGGGCGGGCAGATGGGCCGGCCGGAGCTCCACAACCGACGCCTGACGCTGGGCGCCTTCCCCTGGCTTTTTCAAGGCGGCGAGGCGGCCTTCTGCCGAGCGGTTGCCTTCCTGCCGGACTGAGGCAGCCATGGGTACCCGCTACCTGGGCCAGCGGATTAAACGGCGCGAGGACCCGCGCCTGCTTACTGGCCGGGCGCTGTTCGTGGACGACGTCCACTTGCCCGGCATGCTCCACGCTGCCTTCGTGCGTAGCCCTCATGCCCACGCCCGGCTCAAGGCAATTGATGCCAGCGCGGCCGCGGCGCTTGACGGCGTCATCGCGGTATACACGGCCGCCGACCTTGGCGCCTATTGGCAGCCCGGGCCGCTGCTGGTCTTGCCGCCGCCCGTGGCCGGCGCCCTATTCAACGAGCGCACCCAGCCGCCACTGGCGAAGGACAAAGTCCGCTTTGTGGGCGAGCCGGTGGCAATGGTGGTGGCTGAGAGCCGCTACCTGGCTGAGGATGCGGCCGAGTTGGTCTGGGTCGAGTACGAACCGCTAATGGCGGTAGTCGAGCTCGAGGCAGCCTTGGCCGAAGGCGCTGCGCTGGTGCACGACGACCTGGCTGATAACCGCGCGGCCCAGGTCCACCAGCGCAAGGGGGATTATGCGGTCGCGCTGGCCCAGGCAGACAAGGTCATTCGGCGCCGCTTTGCCTACGACCGGGGCACGGCGGCGGCCATCGAGAACCGGGGGCTGGTAGCCGAATGGGATGAGCGCGCTCAGCGTCTGTCCGTGTGGGACACGACCCAGGCCCCGATTCCGATCCGCAACGGCCTGGCCACGCGCCTCAACCTGTCCGAAAACCAGGTGCGGGTGGTGGCGCCGTTTATCGGCGGCGGTTTTGGGCCGAAGATCATGATGTTTTACCAGGAGGAGCTGTTGGTGCCATGGGCGGCCATGCGGCTGGGGCGGCCCCTAAAGTGGATCGAGGATCGGGCTGAGAACTTCGTCGCCACTACCCAGGAGCGCGGCCAGCTCCACGATGCTGAGATCGCCCTGAGCGCAGATGGCCGGATCCTGGGTGTGCGGGATGTCTTCTTGCATGATGCCGGGGCCTACGTGCCTTATGGCCTGACGGTGCCATTGAACAGCCAATGCACGCTGCTCGGCCCCTACGACATCGCGCATTACGACAGCCAGTTCACGGCCGTCTTCACCAACAAGAGCATCGTCACGCCCTACCGCGGGGCCGGCCGCCAGCACGGCGTGTTCGTCATTGAGCGCTTGCTGGACATCGCCTCTCGCGAGCTGGGTCTGGAGCGAAATGAGATCCGGCGGCGCAACTACATCAGCCCAGACGCCTTTCCCTACGACAATCAGGTCATCTATCAGGACTTCCAACCGTTGGTCTACGACAGCGGCAATTACGTCCCCGCGCTGGAAAAGGTCCTAGAATTAATCGGTTACGACGATTTCGTGGCTCACGAACAGCCGGCCGCGCGCGC
>JBOGUG010000336.1:0-18625 GCA_050696115.1 Promineifilaceae bacterium (SeqCode)
AGGTCGCGGCCGGGCTGGGCATTAAGCTGCCGTATCCCGACGCCGGCCGGCGGGCGGCCGAAGTGGCCAAGGCGACGGCAGCCAACTACTCGTCTATGGCCCGCGACGCCGCCCGCGGCGCGCCAACCGAAATCGAGCCAATTACGGGCGCCATTGTAGGCCACGGCCGCCAGGCGGGCGTGGCGACCCCGGTCAACGGGGCCCTACTAACCTTAGTTCGCGGGCAGCTGCAGGGCGCGGATTGGCGTGCCCAGGTGGGGCGGCTGCCGGCCGACATCCGGCCGCTCTTTGAAGCCCTGTTGGCGGAAGAGAAAGCGCATGCAAGTCATCGGCCGAATTGACGAGGTGCGCGCCCGTCGCCGCCAGACGGCCGGCCACAGCTTAGGGCTGGTGCCCACCATGGGCTACCTGCACGCTGGCCATATGGCCGTGGTGGAACGGGCGCGGCGCGAAAACGACCTCGTCGCCGTCTCGATCTTCGTCAACCCGGCCCAATTTGCGCCCGGTGAAGACCTGGCTACCTATCCGCGCGACTTAGGCCGCGACCTTGGGCTGCTGGCGGCGGCTGAGGTTGACCTTGTCTTCACGCCTGACGCAGAAAGCATGTATCCAGCCGGCTTTCAGACCCAGGTGGTCGCTGAACGGCTCAGCCGGCTGTTAGAGGGCGCCTCCCGGCCGGGCCATTTCCAGGGCGTGCTGACAGTTGTGGCCAAACTCTTTAACATTTTCCAGCCCACCCGGGCTTACTTCGGCCAAAAGGACGCCCAACAGGCCCTGCTCGTGCGGCGCATGGCGGCCGACCTTAATTTCGACCTGGAAGTGGTGGTCTGCCCGACCGTGCGCGAGCCCGATGGCCTGGCGCTTAGCTCGCGCAACGTGCGCCTTTCGCCGGCTCAGCGGGCGGCTGCATCAGCGCTCCATCGGGCGCTGCAAACGGCCGCCCAGGCCGTTCGGGCCGGCGAGCGCCGCGGCGACGTTGTAAGGGAGCGGATGCGCGCCGTGATCGCGGCCGAGCCGCTGGCGCAACTGGATTATGCCAGCGCGGCCAATCCCCATACCCTGGCCGAGCTGGAGGAGCTAGAAGGCAGCGTGCTGCTGTCGTTGGCGGTTCGCTTTCGCGACGTGCGCCTGATAGACAATCTGCTGCTGGAGGGCCTGGCGCCGGCCGCCTAGCGCGGGCTCCAGATGCCTATCTGGCCTTCGACCAGCGGCGCGGCCGGCCGGCCGTCGGACGATACGAGCCACAAGCGAGCCACATCCTCGCCCGGCGGCTGCGCCGAGATCACCAACTGATCGCCGCTGGGCGACCAGATCGAATGGCTCAGGCCATACTGGTCGAAGAAGGGCAGGAACTGCGTTAGGAAGAGGCGCCCCGGCCGAAAGGTGTGCGCCAAGCTGACCTCGCCGTTCGCAATTTCCACCAGGTACAGGCTAAGCTCCAGCTCGTCGCGCGGCGTCTGGACCGGCCGGCCGGCGCGCGCCCTGAGGCCATTCTTGAGGGCCTGAATGCCGCCGGCCGGCGGCCGCGCCAGGGTAAAGAAAGCGATGCGCTCGCCGTCTGGAGACCAGAAGAAAGCCAATACGATGGCGTCGCTCAAGACACGGGTTTCGTCGCCGGCCGGGTCAACTAGCCGCAGCGGGCCGTAGAACGCGGTCGAGCTGACCGGCGGGGAAATGAAGGCCAGCAGGTCCTCGGCTGGGCTCCAACTCAGGGCCACCTGGCCCAGATGCGCCTGGTTCCAGACATCGGCTCCGTTCAGATCGCGCACCACCAGGCTGCTGTCGCCGCCAGCCCCAAGCTGGGCGTAGGCCCAATAGTTCCCGCTGGGCGACACGCCTGGCGCTTGAAAGTGGCCGGGCGCGGCGATGTCGGCCCCGACCTCGGCGGCCGCCAGGTTCAACAGGGCCAGGTGGGCGCCATCGCCGGAGAAGCCGGTGTGCAGCAGCGCCTCTGATCCGTCGGGCAAGAAATCCCAGTAGAACGGCTGGCCGTAGGCCAAAGCCTGACTGCCGCTCCCATCACTTAGATGAAAGGCGATGCCCCGGGCGTGGTTGGTGATGAAGCTGAGCCGGCCGTCGGGCGACCAATATAGGTAGATGGGCGGGTCGTCCGGATTGGAGTAGACCCTGCGCGGTTCGGCGGCCGGCTGCTCATCGGGCGCCAGCAGCCAAACCTCAGAGGTTGTCATGACCGCAAGTTGGCTGCCGTCGGCCGACCAGGCTGGGAAGAGGTAGCGGCCGGGTGCCGGGCTCAGCTGGCGCAACGCGCCGTCCGGCGGCGCGAGCGTTTCCAGTTGGAAATCCGGCGTGATAAGCGCAATCTGGCCGCTGGCCTCCACGGCCGCCTGAGTCGGCGCGGCAAGTTCGCGTTGGCGGCGGGCGATGATCAGCGCAGCCAGGGGCGCGGCCGCGATCCCGCACAGCAAGACCAATAGTAGCGCCAATGCCAGGGCGCGCCGCGGCCATGGCCTGGCTTGCAAGTCAGCGACGCCCGTGTCAAGCTCGTTTTCCGGCAGCATACGGCCTCTAGAGCCATTCGCCGGCGGCCGGCCGAGGCAGGAAGCAGCCTGCCCCCGCCCGGCCGACCCAGTCCTTGCCGTCTACCAGCAGCCGGCCGCGCAGAAAGACCTTCTCCGGCCAACCGCGGACGTGCAACCCCTCGTACACGTTGTAGTCACAGCGCATGTGATGCTCGGCCGCCTGGATGCGGCGCTGCCGCTCCGGATCCCAGATGACAATGTCGGCATCCGATCCGGGCGCCAGCGTCCCTTTGCGCGGGTAAAGGCCAAAGATGCGCGCCGGATTGGTGCTCGTAAACGCCACGAATTGGTTAGGTGTCAGCCGGCCGGCGTTGACGCCAAGCTGCCAGGTCACAACCAGGCGATCCTCGATGCCCGGCAAGCCATTGGGGATGCGGGCGAAGTTGCCGCGCCCCAACTCCTTGCCCGCCGGCCGCTCCCCCCCACCGTGGTAATAGAAGGGACAGTGGTCGGTTGACACCGCCTGCAGCGTTCCATCGTCAAGGGCGGCCCACAGCGCTGCGGCGTCGGCCGCCGTCCGCAGCGGCGGCGAGCACACAAATTTTGCCCCGGCAAAGGGATCGTCGGCAGTTGGGCGCAGCTTGCTTTCGCTCGCGCCCAAATATTGGACGCAAGTTTCGCCCATAACCGGGTAGCCCTTAGCCCGGCCGATAGCCAGTTGCTGAACCGCTCCGGCGCCTGTCATGTGGACGACATATAGGCGCGCCCCGCTGATGCCGGCCATTGAGACGGCGCGGCAGGTCGCTTCGGCCTCAGCCGCCTCTGGGTGGGCCTCTAAATGGTGGTGCGGCTCGCGCTTGCCGGCCGCCAGCAGGCTCTCGGTCAGCTCGGCAACGACGTCCCCGTTTTCGGCGTGCACCATGACCAGCAGGCCGTGCTCGGCCGCCAGGCGCATCACCTTGAACAGGGTGGTATCGTTCACCTGAAACGTGCCTTTGTAGGCCATGAGCAGTTTGACGCTGCTCACGCCCAGATCAGGCAGCCGGGGCAGTTCGGCGAACAGGGCCGGCCCTGGATCGGTGACATTGGCATGGAAAGCGTAATCCACGCAGGCCCTTCCGGCCGCCTTAGCCTGCCACAGCGCAAGCCCATCGGCCAGGCTGCCGCCCTTCGGCTGGATGGCGAAATCAACGATCGTCGTCGTGCCGCCAAAAGCGGCTGCGCGCGTGCCACTGAAGAAATCGTCGGACGAAACGGTGCCTGAAACGGGCAGCTCCAGATGCGTGTGGACGTCCACCCCGCCGGGCATGATCAGCATCCCGGTCGCATCCAAAACTTGGTGGCTCTCCGCCGACAGCTCGCGGCCAATCTGACCGATGCGCTCACCCTCGACCAGCACGTCGGCCAGGTAGCTGTCGGCCGCAGTTACCAGCGTGCCGTTCTTGATCAGCAGCGCCATTTGAGAGCTACGCGTCGCTCAGTGGGCCTCAAGCGGCCGGAAGCCTAGGCCGCGCACGTCCTGGAGTGGCGAGATCATCACGAACGCCTTGGGGTCTACCTCGAAAACCGTGTCCCGCAGGCGCTGCAGCTGGCGGCCGCTCACGGCCGTCAGCAGAATGCCATGCTCCTGGCCGGTGTACATGCCCTTGCCGTGCATCAGCGTGACGCCCCGGTCCACCTGGGCCAGCAGGGCCTTACCCACCGTCTCCGGGTCATCGGATATGATGAAGACCAGTTGCTTGCGCGACTGCATACCCGGCAAGCGAAAGGTGGGCAGGTCTAGCTCCAGCACTTCCGACACGGCGCGCCGCGTCAGGTGAGCAAAGCGCTGCAACCAGACAGGCCCCCGGCCGGCGCCTGGGCCGGTAAAGACCTCGCTCGTCGTGGCCCGCAAGCCAACGGTCAGGATGCCGAGCAAGATCAGCAAGCCGTTGAAAAGGAAGCCAATCAGGATAACCACTTCGCCCGGGATGGGGCCGACGGCCGCCCTTTCGACCACGAGATCCAGATCCGCCCTGGCAGTCGGATGGACGATCACTTTAAGCATCCAGCTGACTGCCAGGATCAAGAAGATGGGCGCGTAGTTGCGCCGGTAGCGCCGGCCAAGCGCCTCGAGCAATGTGACCGGGAAGGTCGGCCGGCGCAGGCTCTCGGCCAGGTGGGCGGCCGACTCTTTGGACGGGTGGAAGGGTGTGCTAAGCAGGCCAGCGAAGTAGTTTTTCTCCAGCAGGCGAACGCGATAGGCCCACAGCTCGTAATAGCGGTAGCGGCGGGCCTCGACGAACAGAAACAGAAGGATCAGCAAGGTGTTGAGCAAGATAAGGGCCGGCGGCGTGTAGCGGCTGCTGAAGGTCAGGCTGAGCGCGGCCGCCGTCGTCACCACAGCCCAATTCGTGGTCGTGTCCAACCGCTGGCGCCAGGTGTTGGAGCGAGACACCTCGGCCCGGAAGAGGTGGGCCATGGCGGTGTTGAAATCGCTGCTGCGATACTCCTGGTCGGCGAAGGGCCAGGTTTCGTCTTCCTCGGCCGGCCCGGCGGCGTTAGGCCCGGTAGTTGATTGGAAAGGCGCTGTGTCCACCTTTGTCCCCTCAGGTTGGGCAGGGAGCCGGGCGTGTAAAGCTGTCCGCTGTGAGTGGATGGCGCGGACGGCGACGCCGGTCCGTTCCTGTCCATAACCTTGGCCGCCATTGTACTCCACGCGCGGCCGGCGCTCAATTCGCACGGGCCAAGGCGCTACCTAAGCGCGCTGGCGTATGATAGAGTTGGCCGCATGTCTGAGCGCGCGGTTGGCCGGCCGCTGGCCGTTTCGACTCCGGCGCAAAGCGCCTCGCTGGGCGCCCTGTTGCGGCGCTTAGCCCTAAGCGCCTGCCTCAGCACCCTGGCCCTGATCATGTTAGGCAGCTTCGTGCGTGCCAGCGGCAATGGCCTGGGCTGCCCCGACTGGCCGTTGTGTTACGGCCAGGCCGTGCCGCCCCTGCGCCTCAGCGCCTGGATTGAGTTTAGCCACCGGCTGTTTGGCGGCTTGGTTGCCCTGCAGATCCTCGCGCTGGCGGCCGTCTCCGGCCGGCTGCGCGCGCTCCGGCCAGCCACCTGGCGCTTATCACTGGCGGCCGTGGTCCTGCTTGTGCTGCAAGTGGGACTGGGCGGGCTGCATGTGCTCAACGAGTTGCCCCGCTGGACCGGTCTCATCCACACTGGCGTCGCCCTGGCCTTGCTTGGGCTGCTGGCTGCCCTGGTGGCCCTGACTGGGCCGGCCAATGAAGGCAGCATAGAGGCGCCCCCGGGCGAGCGGGGGGGCTTAGCGCGGCTGGCAGTTGGGTCGGCCGGGGCTACCTACCTACTCCTGTTGAGCGGCTCCCTCGTCACGCGCACCGGCTCGTCGTTGGCCTGCCCTGGCTTCCCCGCCTGCGGCCTGACCCAGGTGAGCGCGGCCCTCCGGCCGTTCGTGGAGGTTCAAATGACCCACCGACTGGGCGCGCTGCCGGTGGCCGGGCTGATCCTGGCCGTCGCCTGGTCTCTGTGGCGCTCCGACGGGGCGCGGCCGGCGGGTCGCCTGCTTGCCGTCTCCCTTGGAGTGCTGCTCGCCTTGCAGATTGGCTTAGGTGCGGCCAACGTGCTGCTTGGGCTGCCCATCTGGTCGCGCGTGCTCCACCTGGGCACGGGCGCCAGCTTGTGGGCGCTGCTGGTCTTCGTGGCTGTCCGCCTTCGGCCGCCGGCCGAAAAGAGCCCCGCGCTTGCTTGAGGCGGGGACCGAAAAAAGCGCGCCAAAGGACGACGCTGAGTCGCGCCTGGCTGGCGGCCGGGGCGGCCGGCTGGCATTTGGCGCCGCCTTCGTCTGGGTGCTGGCCGTTACCCTGATCGGCCAAATCGGCTTCTGGATTGCCGACCAATTTGCGGTCATTGCTGGGCAGCCGCTGGGAGCGGCCGCCAGAGAGGTCGCCAATGGCGTCCAGGCTGTCTTGCTGCTGTGGCCGCTTGTGCCGCTGGCTGCGCTCTGGCCGGCCGAGCGTTACCGGGCCGCGTTCCGCGCCTGGGCGTTGGCCGCCGGCTACCTGCTCCTGCTGCTGCCGGTTCATTTCCGAGGGCGCAGCGATGCCCAGATGGCCGGCCTGTGGCAGATCGGGCTTTCCTCACTGGCTCTGGTCGCCCTGGTCATTTGGCTGCTGCGCCGGCCGCCGGCCGGGCGCATCCACCTGAACGCCATCCGGCCATCGTGGCTGGCGCTGGGCGCCGCGGCCGTCGTCAGCTACCCCTGGCTGGCCCTAGGCGCGCTCGGCTCGCTGGCCGATACGTTGCTTAACGCAGCGGCTGGCGTGCTGCTGGGAATGGTCGCCGCCAGCGTCGCCGTGGCGGGCGTCTGGCCGGCCGTTCAAGCCGATAGCCGCGGCGCGCGCCGTGACATCGTGTATGCCGGCGTCGTTTTAGGGGCCATGCTGCTGATTATGGCCGCCGGCTTCGGCTTCGCCGGCCACCAGCTCCTCCTGATGGCCGTGCTGCCCGCTCTTGGTTGGCTAGCCGCCTATTTGGTCTGGCGCCATCGCGAGCGGCCGGTCGTGGCCTGGATCGCCCTGGCCGACCTTATCGGCCTGGCGGCGGCCGCGCCGCTCATCCTGGTTGACGCCGACGAACTGATGATCATCCTTGGCGACACGCTGCCTTGGAATATCAACGCCGCCTTGCTGACTGCATTGGCCGCCTGGGGCATGGGCGCCCTCTTGCTCATCAACGGCCGGCGCGCGTATGGCTCCAATCGGCTGGCGCTGGCCGGCGCGGCGGTCGTGGCCTGGCTGGTTGGCGCGGGCCTTTACCTGCTGGTGGGCCAGCCCGGCCTGCACGGCGACCAGCTCTTCGTCGTCTTGCGTCAACGGGCTGACTTGTCGGCCGTCGCCTCCGTAGACAGCTTTGACCAGCGCCGTCAGTTCGTCTATGACGCGCTGGTGGCGACGGCCGAAGAGAGCCAGGCGGCGCTGCGAGCCGAGTTGGAGCGGCGCGGTGTGGCCTACACACCCTATTACCTGGTTAACGGCTTGGCAGTCGAGGGCGGGCTGGGGACCCGGCGTTGGTTGGAAGTTCGGCCGGAGGTTGAGCGCGTATTGGACAATCCCATTTTGCGGCCGCTGCCTGAGCCTATCGGCCCGCCGGCCGGCGCGGCCGAACCTCCGTTCTCAACGCCGCCCAATGTCGAGCGCATTGGGGCCAATCAGGTATGGAACACGCTGGGCGTGACCGGCCGCGGGGTGGTCATGGGGCACTCTGATTCCGGTGTGCAGGGCGATCACCCAGAGCTGGCCGACGGCTACCGCGGCCGGGAGTCGAGTGACGATTTCAACTGGCTGGACCCCTGGAACCACACTACTCGGCCAACGGATAGCAGCGGACACGGCACCCACACGCTGGCGACGGCGCTGGGCAACCAAGTTGGCGTGGCGCCGGGGGCGGAGTGGATCGGCTGCGTAAATCTGGCCCGCAACCTGGGCAATCCCGCCTACTATTTGGATTGCCTTCAATTCTTGTTCGCGCCTTACCCGCAGGGCGGTGATCCCTTTGCCGACGGCGAGCCACTGCGGTCCGCGCACATCCTCAACAACTCCTGGGGCTGCCCGCCGATAGAAGGCTGTGATCCGAGCACCATGTTGGACGCCGTGGCGGCGCTGCGCACGGCCGGCCTCTTCCAGGTCGTCTCGGCCGGCAACAATGGGCCGGCCTGTAGCAGCGTTGACAGCCCACTGTCGCTCTTCGACCAGGTGTTCAGCGTGGGGGCAATGGACGCAGGCGGCGCGGTCGCCTTCTTCAGCAGCCGCGGGCCGGTCACGGCGGATGGCAGCGGCCGGATCAAGCCTGACATTCTTGCGCCAGGAACAGACATCTTGTCGGCCGGCCTGATGGACAGCTACCAGGTGGCCTCCGGTACCTCGTCGGCCGGGCCGCACGTCAGCGGCGTGGTGGCGCTAATGTGGTCGGCCAACCCGGACCTAATCGGCAATGTCGAGAAGACGGAGGCCATCCTGGCCCAAACCGCCCGGCCACTGGCTGTCCCCTCTGCTGACTGTGGCGGCGAACGAGGTGGGCCGTCCAACGCAGCCGGATACGGGCTGGTAAACGCCTACGCGGCCGTGCAGGCCGCGCTCCAGGCCAGCCCCTAGTCGGTCCCGGCGCCGATACGCAAGAAACGCATTGGATAGACGTTGATCACCGTCGTCCGGCCCACTTGCGTGCGCCAAGGGAAGTCGGAGCGATAGATGTGGGTATGACCGTGCAGCAAATAGCGCGGGCGGAGCAGGCGCAGCAGCCAATTAAGCGCCCGAAAGCCACGGTGAGGCAGGTCATTGGCATCGTGTACCCCTCTGGGCGGCGAATGGGTGACCAGAATGTCCAGCCGCCGGCCGAGCGCCACGCGCTTCCAGACCACCCGCGCCGCCAGGCGCAGACAGTGGGCAGCCATTTCGGCCTCGGTGTAGGTTAGCGGCGCGTCCGGCCGGTAACGCCGTGAGCCCTGCAGGCCGGCCAGCAATAGATCCCCGACCAATACACAGCACAGATGGAGGTCTAGCCCACCGTGGACCCCGTACAGTGTCCGGCCATCGGCCGTGTACTGCGGCTCGGCGTCGTGGTTGCCGCGCACGTATGCCAGCGGCGCGTCAAGGGCGTTCGTAAGGAAGTCGAGATAGAAATAGGGCAGGTCGCCGCAGCCAACGATCAATTCGACGCCCGGGTACTGTTGGCCGACGCCCCTGTCGTAAAGGCGTTCCAGAACACGGTCGCTCACCGCCATGATGCGCATCGGCGGCCGCCGGATGCTGCTTAGAGCTTATCCGAGATGTAAGCCGCCAGGTCGGCCAGGCGCGAGGCATAGCCCCATTCGTTGTCATACCAGGATATGACCTTGACCAGGTCGCTGTTGACCTGGGTTGAGAGCGCGTCCAGGGTCGAGGACTTTGGGTTGCCGATGTAATCGCTCGACACCAACGGCTCGTCGCTGTAGCCCAGCACCTTTCCCAGCCAGCCATCTGCCTCAGCGGCCGCTTTGAAGGCCGCGTTTACTTCCTCAACCGATGTCGGCCGGGCCACCACGGCCGTCATATCCACCACCGACACGGTTGGCACCGGCACGCGAAAGGCCATGCCGTCAAAACGGCCGTCCAGGTCGGGGATCACCAAGGCCACTGCCTTGGCTGCCCCGGTGGTGGTGGGAATAATGTTGATGGCTGCGCTGCGCGCCCGGCGCAAATCCTTGTGCGCCAGGTCAAGGATTCGCTGGCCGTTGGTATAGGCGTGAATGGTAGACATTAGAGCGCGCTCGATGCCAAAGGCATCGTGCAGGATTTTGGCGACCGGCGCCAGGCAATTCGTTGTGCAACTGGCGTTAGAGATCACGTGCTGCCGGCCGGGATCGTACGTCTCTTCGTTCACCCCCAGGAAAAACGTGCCGTCCTTGCCCTGGCCCGGCGCCGAAATGATCACCTTTTTGGCGCCGGCCGCCAAGTGAGCAGCCGCCTGGTCGCGCTCGCGAAAGATTCCCGTGCACTCAAGCACGATGTCCACACCGAGCTCTCCCCAGGGCAGTTGGGCGGGAGCTCTGATGGCGTAGCTCTTCAGCTTTTCGCCTTTGACGTAAATGTCGCCGTCACAAGCCTCGACGTCGGCCGGAAAGCGGCCGTAGGTCGAATCATATTTTAGCAGATGAGTATTTATGGAGACTTCCATGAGGTCGTTGATCGCCTCAACATCCAGCACGTCGCGATAATTCTCGAAGATCGCCTTGTACACCTGGCGGCCGATACGGCCAAAGCCATTGATGCCCACCTTGACGCCCATTTTTGTCCTCCTCGGTTGTGAAATGATCAGGAACTTTCCGGCTTATATGGCGGTGCGGCGCTCAGCCACTCTCAGGCCAGCGCGCCACAATCGCCATGACGGCGCGAGCCAGTTTGACGCTGTCGTGGCGCCAGGGACGCGCCTCATCAACCAGGTCGGCCGTCACCAGGCGCACGCCGTCCGGCGCCTCCGGCCGAACGTACACCGTATGGCCGCCACCAGCGCCTGAGGGCACCGCCAGATTGTCATTAGCCAGCACCATGTCCGCCCAGACGTGGCCGGCCGGGAGCTGGCGCCCTAGATGCTGGCTGATGGCGCGAAAGTGGTCGGCGACGGAGTAATCATCCGTTTCGCCCGGCTGAGTAGCAAGATTGCAGACATAAATGCGCAGCGCTCGGCTGCGGCCCAGCGCCCGGCCGATGCCCGGCACGAGCAGGTTGGGCAAAATGCTCGTGTAGAGACTACCCGGCCCGATCAGAATGACGTCGGCCCGCAGAATGGCCTGCACGGCTGGGGGATAGGCTGGCGGCTCGGCCGGTTCCAAGACAACCCACTGCACCCGGCCGCCGGCTTTGGGAATGGCCGATTCGCCCACAACGCGCCGCGGCGGGCTCTCTTCAGTCAACTTCACCTCACCAACCAGGGTGATGTTTGCCAGGGTAGAGGGCAAGACCCGGCCGCGCATGGCCAGAACCCGGCCGGCTGCCGCCAGGCCCTCGTCGAAACTGCCCGCCACGCCCGCCAGGGCCGCCAGAAGCAGGTTGCCGAAGGCGTGGCCGGCCAACGAGCTTTCGGCCGGCCGGTCTCCATTGCCGCCCGGGTTGGCCCCGAAGCGATATTGGAGCAACTGGCTCATCAGCGCCTCGTCCTCGGCCAGGGCCGCGATGTTATTGCGGAAGTCGCCCGGCGGCAGCAGGCCAAGCTCCTGGCGCAGCCGGCCGCTTGAGCCGCCGTCGTCCGCCACCGTCACGATGGCCGAGATGTTGGCGGTATGGCCTTTCAGCCCGCGCAGAAGGGCCGGCAATCCAGTCCCGCCGCCGATGGCGACCATAGCTGGCCCCCGGCTGCGGGCAGAATAATTGGCCAGGGTCTCGACCAGAGGCCGGCCTGGGCTGCGAAAGGGAGCGGTGAGCGTCGTTCCCAGTCGCTGGATGGCCGCGAGCATGATGGCTGCCCCGGCTGCCAACGGCAGGAGGATGCGCCAGCCGATGGGCAGGAATTGGAGGGCAAGCAGTTCATAAAACCAGGCGGGCATTCCCGGCGCGCCGCCCAGGGCAATCAGCCCGGCCGCGCCACCGCTGCCGGCAATCAGGGCGCCCAGGCCTAGCATCAATAGCCAGCGCTTGACGCCCAAGCCCAAGGTCAGCCAGCGGCCCCAGGTGCTAAAGGAGTGGCGGGGATAAAATCGGCTCATCGCGCGGCGCTTGATCGTGCATTCTAGCAGGCGGTCGAAAGGCGGGCCAGCGTCGCCGGTCTACGCACGCCCGCAGACGTCGTCCGAGACACATGTGGGCTTGGCGTATTGGTAAATGACGCGACCCTGCGAGCGCCCTCCGGGCTGTGCTATGATTGCCGGCCATGACCGGCCGAACTGTCCACTGGGATTACGAGCGCCAGAGCCTGAAGCTGATTGACCAGCGCCGGCTGCCCTTCGAACTACTGGTGGCTGAACTTCGCGATTACCGCGAGGTTGCCGCCGCCATCCGCAACATGCTGGTCAGAGGGGCGCCTGCGATTGGGGTGACGGCTGCGTTTGCTCTGGCCCTGGCTGCCCAGCACAGCCCCGCCGCGGATCGGCTGACCCTGCTGCGAGAGCTGGAAGCGGCGGCCGCGACTCTCAAGGCGGCCCGGCCGACGGCCGTCAACCTTGCCTGGGCGCTGACCCGCCAATTGCGACTGGCCGCGAGTGAAGAACTGGAAGGCGTGGACGAGGTGCGCCAGGCGTTGCTGGCGGCCGCCCAGGCGATGGCCGACGACGACGTGGCCCTGAACCGGCGGATGGGTTATCACGGCGCAGAATTGGTTGCCGACGGCGACACGGTCCTGCACCACTGTAACACGGGCGCGCTGGCGGCCGTGGACTGGGGCACCGCGCTGGGCGTTATCTTCGCCGCCCATGAGCAGGGCAAACGCATCCACGTCCTGGTGGACGAGACCCGGCCGCGGCTGCAGGGCGCCCGCCTGACAGCCTGGGAACTGAGCCAGCGGGGCATCCCCTTTGACCTCATTGCCGACAGCGCCGCGGGCCATTTCATGCGCTCCGGCCAAGTCGACCTGGTCCTGGTCGGCTCAGATCGCACGGCCGCCAACGGCGACGTGGCTAACAAGATAGGCACCTATCAACTGGCCGTGCTGGCTAAGGAAAATGGGGTGCCTTTCTACCCGGTCGTGCCCACCAGCACGGTTGATCTGGAGTTGGTGCATGGCGACCTGATCCCGATTGAAGAACGGCCGGCTGACGAGGTGCTCCAGGTGGATGAGCGGCCGATCGCGCCCGAAGGGGCGCACGCCCGCAACCCTGCCTTTGATGTGACGCCCCACCGCTACGTCACCGGGATAGTCACTGAGGCCGGCATCGTCTACCCACCTTTCGAGAAGAATCTGCGGGCCGCGGTCGAAAGGAGCCGCGAGCCAGGGGACGCCACGGCCGATTCCCGGCCTTAACCAAGGCAAACAGCCAGCTAGCTGGGCCGCTGCGGGTGTCAAGCTGACACTCACTCTAGGGCTATTGGCGCGGCCTGGCGGCGGGTGTACACTGAAGAAAGTGTCGCGTTCCAACCACCATCTCGCGCCTGAGGCCGAGTCGGCCCCGGCCGCCCGGCCGCGCCTGGAATCCGTACTGGGCCGTCTCTCGCTGCGCAACAAGATCATCTCTCCGTTCCTGGCGCTCTCGGTCGTCGTTGGCGTGGTGGCCGGCTACATTGTCAGCCTGGTCATCATCAGCAACT
This sequence comes from Promineifilaceae bacterium (SeqCode), assembly GCA_050696115.1. Taxonomy (GTDB): domain Bacteria; phylum Chloroflexota; class Anaerolineae; order Promineifilales; family Promineifilaceae; genus UBA11865. The sequence continues at coordinate 13,244 of JBOGUG010000336.1, forward strand.
TGGAAGAGCGCTTTGAAAACCAGTTACTGACGACGGCCGGCGAGGCGGCCGACGCGCTAGTTGGCTTTGAAGACCTGCAGCTGATCTTGTGGCGCCAACTTGCCTTCACCCAGGGCGTCGCAGAAGCAGCTGCTGAAGGGGACAGCCAGACCCTGCGCGAGTTGGTCGAGCCAGTGTTCGTCAACGAGAACGCCTACCGGGTTGACATCCTCTCGGCCGAGGGCGAGCCGCTGCTGACCTTAAGCCGGACCGTGGCCGATGCGGCGGCGGACTACTCCGATTGGGCAATTTTCCAGCAGGCGATTGACAACCAGGCCAGCCGCCACGCCGGCCTGCGCACGGTCGGCGAGGAGATCATCTTTTACACCGGCGGCACCCTGCCAGAGTTTGAAGGCCAGCCGGCTGGCGTCTTGCTGGTCGGCGTCTCGATGGACGAGCTGGCCGTCTGGCTACAGACCCAGGTTCTGGCGGCCGGGGTGACCTTTTACAGCCTCGAAGGGCAATTGCTGGCCACCACCGTTGGCCAATCTGTGCCGGAGTCGCTGGCGATAGATCGCGGGACGGCCGCCCAGACGTTGGCCATGCAGGGCACGGGCGGCCCCTTGCGTACTCTGGACATTGCCGGCGATGGCTTTGCCCAGGTGCTGACACCCTTTGAGGTGATGGATGGCTTAGATGTCGGGCTGCTGGGAATCAGTCTGCCCCTGACCTTTGTCACTTCTCCGCTCTACCCAACCCGCAACGTGCTGGTGGTGATCTTTACGCTGACGCTGCTGGCGATCGTATTCATCGGCTATTTGGTGGCAGCCAGCATTGGCCGGCCAATTGAGCGCCTGACAGCGGTGTCGCGCCAGGTGGCCCTGGGCGACTTGTCGGTTCAGGTGGACAGTAGCTCGCGCGACGAGATAGGTCAGCTGACGCGCAGCTTTAATACCATGGTGCAGCAGCTCCGCCAGCGCAAATATATCGAGGATCTGTTCGGCCGGTATGTGGGCGACAACATCGCCCAACGCATCCTGGCGGGCGAGGTAGAGCTAGGCGGGCAGCGAATCATCGCCTCGGTGCTGTTTGCCGACATCCGCGGTTTCTCTGAGATCAGTGAAAAGGCCGACCTGACGGAGTTGTTGGACGAAATGAACGAGTATTACAGCCTGATGACCCAGGCCATCGAAGCGCACGGCGGGGTTATCAACAAGTTCGGCGGCGACTCGTTGCTGGCCCTGTTCGGCGCCCCGCTTCCGATGGCCGGCCATGCCCAGGCAGCCTATGAGGCTGCGATCGCCATGCTCGATCAGCTCCAGCAATGGAACGACCGCCGCGTGGCTCGCGGCGAGAAGTCTCTGCGCGTTGGCATTGGCGTTCACACCGGCGAGATGGTGGTCGGCAACCTGGGATCCGAGCGCCGGCGCGAGTACACGGCTTTGGGCGATGCGGTCAACACAGCCTACCGGCTGAGCGAGCTGAACCGCGAGTCGCCGTTCACGGCCGTGTTTATCAGCGATGCTACTATGTCGCAGGTGACCAATCCCAACGGCCGGCTCATCGAAGAGCTGGGGGAATTTACGGTACGGGGAAAGGAGCACGGGGTGAGCCTTTACGCCATCATGGGCAGCAGCCAGCAAACCAAGGCCGGTGGCTGAACTGGGGTTGGAGGGGGCCTTGGGGGGCGAGCTGGAGGAGCGGCCGGTACGCCGGCCGCGTTGGCTGCAAAGCCTGCTTGGCTTTCCCTTGGTGCTGATGGCTGTTGTTTGCGGCCTGCTTTTCGCCTTCACCCGCTCCGGACTCGGGCCAGACTATTTGGTGGATGTGCGTTCCAACCTGCAGGCCGACTACTTGGGTGGCCTGGGCGCCTTCTTTGCCCCGCTCGACGCTGAGATCATCAACTTCGTCGCCAGCGATCGCATCGCCCTCGTCCCGGCCGAGTTAGAAGTTGAAGATGTTGAGCACAGGCCCCCACCTCAAGGGACTGTGGCGCTCAGCGAAGCGACCGACGAGCCGACGGCCACAGCTGAAGCGAGCGCCAGCGAAACGCCCTCGGCCAGCGCCAGCCCTTCCGACACACGAACGCCACGTCCGACCAACACCCGACCGGCCCCAACCGCCACGCGCACGCCCCGGCCGACGGTCACCTCGACCCCGGCCGCCACCCCATCTGTGACGCCAACTGGTACGCCGACCGTGCCGGCCGGCGGGACGCAACCACCTCCGCCGACACAACCGCCGGCAGCGACGAACACGCCACCCCCAGCGACAAACACGCCGCATCCGCCACCGACGGCAACGCCACCGCCACCGACGGCAACGCCACCCCCGCCAACAAACACGCCGCCTCCACCAACAAATACGCCCACGCCGCCCCCACCGACGTCCACCTCGACACCCCCACCCTATCCATCCCCGGAGGGGACGCCGCCACCCTACCCGTAGGCCGCTTTATGGCGGCGCTGGCTCCTATGGCGGCGCGCGCAGGGCCAGCGGCCGCTCGCCGCCGCGCGCCTCCGGCTCCACCACGCGCAGCGTGCCGGCCATGCCTTGCAATCCAGGCACCCCGTGCAAGATGCAGTAGTAGGTATAGGCGCCTGGCGTTTCGAAGGTCAGCGTTACTTGCTCGCCATTCTTGAGCAGGGTCGTATCCCAACTCCCGTCGTCGGCCGTGGCCGAATGTTCCGCCTCTCCCGTGTTGAAAAAGGTGATCTTGGTGCCGGCCGGCACAGTGAAATCCAGAACGCTGTAACTGAAATCTATCATCTCCAAGCTGAACTCGGCCGCGTCCGGCGCGCCTTGCGCCTCCGGCGTGGGCGTTGGCAGCGATTCCTCGACTGCCCCGGCGCCAGCCTCAACAACGGTGATGCTGCCGGCCATGCCCTGGCCGCCGGCCGTGCCGTGCAGCAGGCAGTAATATGGGTTGAAGCCCGGCTGGTCAAAGGCGATCACGCTCTCGCCGCCGCTTTCCAACAACGTCGTATCCCAGCGGCCGTCGTCGGCCGTAGCCGAATGCGGATCGCGGCCGACGTTCTTGAAGCGTACTGAGGTGCCGGTGGGAATGGTCAGGGAGGGCAGCGAATAGATGTAATCCAACATGTCAATCACGACCTCGCCGCCGGCCAATTGGGCCTCCAGGTCCGGCTCGGCCACCAGCCTGGGATCTACCACCTCGAAATCGGCGCCAGCGATGATGCCGATGGCGCCCATATATTGGGCGTGCTGGTAGGCAATGAAAATGCCACCCTCTTCCAGTGAAACGTTGCCGTCGCCGTCTGTGTCCTCGCCCAGCAAGAGGCGGCGGCTGGCGGCCTTAAGCGTGCTCACCGGATCGCCGATTTGGGCCGCGCTATCGGCCGCCAGGATAGCCTGGGCGGCATCGCTCACCAACGCAGCCGAATTCAGGGCAGCGTTGGCGGCGATCTCCACGTGCTCGGCGTGGTACAGCATCGCGTGGGTCGCGTCAGCGCTGTTGCCTGCCCGGAGCGCCACATCCTTCATTGTGTTGACATATGGGATCAATCCGAAGCCGTCACCCGGATTCTGGACGCCATGCTCACCGTCCAGGTCGCCAAAAGGCTCCCTTCCTTCGCCTGCCAAGATGTTCACGATGTGCTCGGCGTGGCGTTGGGCGTCTGCGATGCTGCCCAGCTTGTTCGCCAGGCGCACGTATTCGGCGTGGCGGATCAGCTCCTCGGCCTGACGCCGGGCGGCGACGGCGTAACCGGCGCCCTGAGGCGTCTCGGCCGCGACCGTCAGCTCCCGGATGATATTGTAGGCCTCTAAAGGCTGTAGCCCGCTGTAGATGACCTCCCCTGGGATCGGAGGATCGCCGGCCGTCGGTTCCAGCGTCACCAGAACGCCGGCCGCCTGGGCCATCAGATTCTGACGTTGCGGATCCTGGTAGGTGAAGGCCACATTGCCCGAAGGGTTCGGCTCCAGCCGGCCAAGGTCCCAAACCCGGCCGTCGCCGCTGGTCAGCCAAGCGTGCAACTCCTGGCCTTCAGGCGGCAGAGCGACATCCACCAGCGTCATAATGAGCGAATCGCTTGGGCCGAGATGGTCGCGGAAAGCCAAAATGCCTGCTACAACGTCGTCAGGCTCAGGCGGGGTAATCAAGCTGACCGGGGCTGGCGGCACCGGCGGCACCGGAGTTGGCGCTTGCGGCTGGGTGTTCATCTCAGGCGCTCCGCCGAGGGCAGTCACGTTCTCCTGGCTGGCTTCGACCACGCTGACCGTGCTGGCCATGCCGCTGGTGGCGTTGCCGTGTAGGGTGCAGTAGACCTGGAACGTCCCCAGGGCGCGGAAAGTGTGTTCAAAGGCCTCGCCCTGGAAGTAATTGTCGCTTGCCAGACTGCCTTCGGAGAAGGTCACGTTGTGGGGCGCGTTGTCCTGATTTATCCAGATGACCTTGGTGCCCCGCACAACGGTCAGGTCGGCCGGTTCAAACAGGAAGCTTTGCAGCGAGACCCGGCGCGGCGGCGGCGGCCCGTCCAACGTGACGGCTTGGGTCGTCGCGGCCAAATCGCTGACCTCGGCCACAGCGGCCGCGTCGGCCGAGCGCACGTACCAGAAGTAGTAGGTAGCCAAGCCAAAGAGGAAGGTCAGCGTCCACAGGCCGAAGGTGGCCCGCATGAAATATCTGAGCCGGCCGATCTTGCGCGGCAGGATCTTGAAGCCGGCCAAAAGACAGTAGATTGCGAGCCCCTCGGTCACAGTGCCCAAAACGGCGTGAACCGAGCCAGCCAAGTAATAGGGGTCGCCCGGCCGGCGCGGCAGGGTTTGCAGCAACTGCTGCTCGCGCAGCGAAACGGCCATCAGGAAAATGATGAAGACCAGGTTGAGGAGGACGACCGGCGCCTGGAGCATATCGTGGGCCCGGTGGCGCTGTTGCAGCTGCGCTACGACGCCGACGACAAGCACAACGAAAAAGACGATCTGGGCGACGAGGGTGATGTCTGCCCCCAAAGTGGCCCCCGTCCCCAAGAACCCAAGCTGCTTGAACATGACCGGCCTCCAGAAAAGCGCGGCCGAATACCAACTGCCTGACTTTCCCGGCCGCAATTATGGCATTAGCATTGGCGGGCGTCTAGGCAAGGGTTCGGGACAGTGGGGGAGTTCTGTTGTCGAAGCAGCCCAAATGGGCTGCTTTGTCTCGTGCCTGCCCGGCCGCGGCCTAGCGCGGCCGAGCCCTCTTCCAGGCGCTCAGCGCGAGCGGAGCAAGCAACGCGGCCGTCGCTAGCCAGGCCAGTCCAACGACAGCTGGCGGCAGACCACTCTCTGGGGAGTCATTGGATTCGTCCGGGATAGCCTGCGCGCCGTTGGCGGCCGGCTCGCGCGCGGGCGGGCCAAGTAGCAAGAGCGGGCCATAGACGCGGTAAGCGGGCGGCACCGGGCCCG
>JBOGUG010000337.1:0-1144 GCA_050696115.1 Promineifilaceae bacterium (SeqCode)
GCCGCAATCTCCTCGACCACTTCGGGTTGGAGCTCAACCGTCCAGCCGGCCGGCGGCGAGGCGCTCAGCGTCACGTTGGTGGCCACGGCCGTGCCCAGGTTGTCAACGAACAGCCGGATGGAGGTCGGCTCGCCCACCTGGGCCTCGGCCGACAGCCGGCCGTCGGGCGAGGCAAGGCTCAGGTCAGCCCGGCCGGTGACCTCGGCCACCAACTCGGCTGTCGCCTCGGCCGCCCCGCCCTGGGCGCTGATGGTGATGGGGTAGGGGCCGGCCGCCAGCTCGGCGAAGGGCTGGGCCTCGATCGTCAGCCGCTTGGTCTCGCCGGCCGCCAGCGGCACGCTGGTCACGTCCTGCCCGGCCAGGGCGAAGCTTACCTCAAAGCCCTCCGGCGCTTCGGCCGCCAGGCTGACCGACAGATCTTCATCGCCCTCGTTCACCAGGTCGGCGTTGTAGCGGAAGGCCGCGTCGGGCGCGCCGCGCAGCACCGGCAAGTCCACCGCCAGCGACAATTCGGCCGGGTCGCGCTCCGCCACCATCAGGCTGATGGGCAGCTCGACCCGCTCCGCGCCCTGGCCGACCACCGTCAAGCTGTAGCTGCCCGGCTCGACGTCGGCCGGGGCCTCCAGGCGCAGCTCCAGCGGCGTGTCCTCGCCCGGCGTGACGTAGGCCGCGCTCACCGTCCGGCCATCGCCGCGGAAGCTGGCCGTCCAGCCGGCCGGCGCCTCCTCGGTCGTCAGGCTCACCACCTGGGCCTCGTCGGCCCGCAAGGTCAGCGGGATGTTGAGCGTCTGGCCGATCGCCATCTCCTGCGACGGGTAGCGGGTGAACAGTTGCAACCCTTCGGCCGGCGGCGGGCTGGGCGTCTCGGTTTGGGCCTGGGCCGGCCGGCCGAGCGCCAGCGCCAGCAGCAGCGCCAACCCCAGGCCAAGGGTCATCTTTCTTAGCATCTCTCTTCGCCTCCAGAATTGGGTTGTGGGTGCCAAAGCTTGTGACACGGGCGGCGAGTATAACCCAACAAGCTTAGCCGCAGCTTAAGCCGGCCGCGCGATCCCGGCCGGCAGCCGAAAACGGCCGCCCGGCCCGCAGGCGAAGGGCAGGGCCCGGATCACGGCCGCGGCCGGCAGCGGGCCGTAAATGTGCGGGA
>JBOGUG010000338.1:0-1031 GCA_050696115.1 Promineifilaceae bacterium (SeqCode)
CCCCAGGCGGCCGCCGGCCCAGCCCAGGAGCAGGGCCAGGGGCACAAACAAGACGATGGCGGCGCTGTTGAGGTTGATCAGCCAGCTTTCGGGCAGGCCCAGCCGCCGGCCGGCCAGCAGCAGCCCGGCCGCCCCGACCCACAACCCCAGGCAGACAGGGGCGGCGGCCCCCGGCCGGCGGCGGCCGAATCGGACCAGCGCCCAGAGCAGGCCGGCGGCCGCCAGCCCCAGGTAGATCCGCTCCAAGCCGACCTCGAAATAGGCTGTCGGGAAATCGTTGTAACCCTCGATCGGCCGGCCGAGGGCCATGCCGCGCGCGTCGGCCGCCAGTTGCAAAACCTGCGGGCCGGCCAGCAGGGCCGCCCCGGCCGCCGCCAGGGCCAGCCGGCGCCCATTCCGGCCGCGGGCCAGCAGCCAGGCCAGGGCCGCGAAGGGCAGATAGAGCAGGAAAACGCGGAAATGGGTCAGAAATAGGCCGGCCGCCAGGAGCGCCAGTAGAGGCCAGGCACGCCGCCAGGCGCGCGCCCCGTGCAGCAGCCGCCAGGTCAGCCCCAGCGCGGCCGGCAGGATTAGCACGGCCGCCAGTTGGGTGTAGCGGCTCCAGGTGGCGTAGTAGCCAGGGAAATAAAAGGGCGCTGCCACCAAAAAGGCGGCCAACAGGGCCGCGCCGCGCCGGCCGGTCATCAGGCTCGCGCCAGCGTACACGGCCAAAGGGGCAAGCGCGTTCAGCAGTTGGCCGCTGCTGAGCAGCAGGCCGGGCAGCGCAGGCGTCGCCCCGGCCGGCGAGACGGCCCCGTCCAGGAGCGCAACGCCGGCCGCCAGGGCGTGGTAGCCGCTGTGGTAGGGGAAGCGCTCGACCGGCAGAAAGGGGCTGTAGTCGCGCATGGCCCGGCCGGTCTGGCCCATGACCGTGGTGATGAGGGCGTGGCGGCTGGCGTCCACCCAGGCCGGGAAGGCCAGGTCGCGCGCCGCCAGGAGGCGCAGGCCCAGCGCCAGCGCCAGCAGCCCGGCCAGCGCGGCCGGTATGAGAG
>JBOGUG010000339.1:0-5813 GCA_050696115.1 Promineifilaceae bacterium (SeqCode)
CCAGGAGGGTTGCAAATCGCGCCACTCGCGGGCAACGTTGGCCAGCCGGTAACCCAAAGCCAGGTCGCCTTCGTCGGTTGCGCCGTTCGACGCCAATGCTCCGGCAAACAGCTCGTCGCTAAGGGCCAAGATAAGGTCGTCAACGGGTAGGGGCCGGAGCTCGAACAGCTCTTGCAGGTAATCCCGGAAGCGGCCGACGGCCTCCAAATCGTCCTCGTCCGCAACACCGGATGGAAGCGCCTGCTCGAAAGAGGCGTCCGCGGCCGGGAACAAGAAAGTTTCGGGCCGGTGCACGCTGCGAACGATGGCCTGAGATCGGCTGAACCGCTCCTCACCGGCCGCGGCCGCCGGGTGGCCCAGCTCATACAGCGACGTGAGGGCCAACTCCAGCGCGCGGCCGCTCTGCGGGTTGGCCAGCACGCCCACGACGGCCTGGATAGCGGCCGCGATTTCGCGCAGCCGGCCGCCACCCCGCAGCAGATCGTCGTAGCTGGCATCCAGGGCGTCCAATTGTTCGGAAACCTTCCGGCCGACCTCGTTGGTGGGCACCAGAATCGCCAGGGTGTGCTCCGGCCGGCGCCGGGCGTATTCGGCCGCCAGCCGGGCCACGGCCGGCAGCTCATCGTCCTCGCGGTGGCTGTAGACGCGAATGCGAATGTCTGACTCGGCGTCGGCTGGATTCGGCTGGCTGTCGCCAGGCGGGGTAGGCAGGATCTCCTGACGCCGAAAAGCCGTTTCGCGTACCTCTGGGATTGGGTGAAGGTCGCAGGCCCATTCCATGACCTGGTTGGCGGCGCCAATGATCTTGCGCGAGGAGCGGCCGGAGTTCGGCAGGGGCAATGCGACCACGTCCGGCCGGGCCAGAAAGTGATTGAAGAAACGTGGATGGGCGGCGGTGAAGGTACTCGTAATGGCCTGGTTCGGGTCGCCCACGCGCACCCAGTTACCGTCCGGACCGGTTAGCAACTCTAACAGCGTCTCCTGCAAGGGCACGCTATCTTGGGCCTCGTCCTCAAGCACATAGGGCCAGCGGCCGCGCAGCGCGGCCGCCAAATCCGGCCGAGACTCAATTAAGTCCACCGACCGCCAAACAAGATCATCGAAGTCGAGAACGCCTTGCCAGCCAAGGGCGCTCTGGTAGCGGTCATAGATTCCGGCCATCATCCACAAGAGGCCGTAATCGGGCGTACTCTCCTCGTCGCCATTAACCTCGCCTGAGGCCGTCTGGGCAGCTTGCTGGACGGCCGCCAGGACGCTTTCGGAGCGCAGGCGGCCGTTCTTGGCTTCGCGGATGAATTGGCGGGCGATCCCCTCGGTGGTGTCGCGCCAACGTACACGGTGCTGAGGTCCGCCACCAGACAGAAAGGCGGCCCAAAGTGCCGGATTGGACTCGGTCCAACTGTCAACGGCCCGAGCCAAAAGGTGGTTGGCCTGGCCTTCATCGGCTACGGCTGGGCCTTCCGGGCCGCCACCGAAAGCCGCGCGCACAATTTCGAGTGCCAGGCTGTGCAGCGTCCGCACCTCAAAGCCCTCTGGCGGCAGCTCGAGGGCGGCCAACCGGCGGCCGATGTTGGCCCGAAAATTCTCGACACTTGTGTTCAGATAAGTGACGATGAGGATGCTCCGGCCGAGGGTCGGATCAAGCTGGCCCCTTGCGATCAGCTCGGCCGCCAGCAAGGCCAAGGTGGTGGTTTTGCCGCTGCCGGGTACCGCGCTGATGGCCATTTTGCCCTGGCGATAGTCGAGGATCTTCTCTTGGGCCGGCCGGAGCTTCATCCCCCTAGTATATCAGATGGCGGGGGACTCGTAAGCGCGGGACGTTGGCCTTATAATCTCCGTGTGACTCGCCTTGCAGAGCGCCTGGGGATTCCGTTATTCATCCTGATTGGCGGCGGACTGGCGGCCGTCGGCCTGCTTGCGCTGAACCACATCCTCAACAATTTTTGGCCGATCGACGTGGCGCGGTTGGACCTGATCCGGTCCAGCGTCCTGGACCAGGCCGAAGCCACCGTACTGCTGCAGGCCGGCAACAACGAGATCATCCTGGCCTTCCTGGCCTGCGTACTCATATTCATCACCGGCCTGGCCCTGCCTTTTGTCTACTGGTTCAACCAACGCTTTGGCCAGGGGCCGGCCTATCACTTTCTGGTTGCGCTGCGCCAGGCCATGTGGATCGGCATCTGGTTAGCCTTTAGCCTGTGGCTGCAAATGAATCGCTCGTTGGGCTGGGGCGTGGCGGTGCTGGTGGCGGCCGTCTTCGTCATTCTCGAGATTTTGCTCCAGGTGCGGGAGCGGGCGGCCGACGCGCCGGCCTGAAGCCGACATGGACGGCGAGCACAAGCAGTTGCTGCGCGATCTGCCCTCGGTCGATCGGCTGCTGTCGGCCGACGCGGGCCAGGCGCTGGCCGCCCATTTCGGCCGTGAACAGACCATCGCCGCCCTGCGGCAGGTTCTTGACCTGCAGCGCAAGCGCATTCGCGCTCAGCGACCGGCCGAGGCGGACGGCGACCGGCTCCTCGCGCAAGCTGGCGAGCTGCTGCTAGGCAGATTTGCGCCGGGCCTACAACCTGTGATCAATGCCACCGGGGTAATCATCCACACGAATCTGGGCCGGGCGCCTCTCAGCCCGGCAGCCGTGGCGGCCCTGCAAGAAGCGGCCGGCGGCTACACCGACCTGGAGTTGGAGTTGGAGCAGGGCGGCCGCGGTGGGCGTGGGCATCGCGTAGAGGCGCTGGTATGCGAGCTAACCGGGGCCGAGGCGGCCCTGGTTGTTAACAACAACGCCGCGGCCGTGCTGTTGGCCTTGACGGCGCTGTGTGCTGGCCGGGAGGTGCTGATCAGCCGCGGCCAGCTAATCGAGATCGGGGGCGGCTTTCGCTTGCCGGAGGTAATGGCTCATTCGGGCGCCCTGCTGGCCGAGGTCGGCGCTACCAACCGCACTCATTTATCGGATTACCGGCAGGCGATAGGGGCGAATACGGCCGCAATTTTGGTCGCCCACCAGTCGAATTTCAGGCAGGTTGGCTTCACCGCCCAGCCCGAGTTGCGCGAATTGGCTCCTCTGGCGGCCGAACATGATCTACTGCTCCTTTTTGACCAGGGCAGTGGGGCGCTGGACGACCTGAGCAGCTTCGGGCTGGCGTCTGAACCCAGCGCGCCCGACGCCATCGCCGCCGGCGCTGACGTCGTCTGTTTCAGCGGCGACAAGCTGGTCGGAGGCCCCCAGGCGGGCATCTTATGTGGCCGGGCCGCGCCAATCGCGGCCCTGAAGCGGCACCCCCTGGCTCGGGCCGTTCGCAGCGACAAACTCACGCTGGCTGCGCTGGGCGAAACGCTGGCGGCCCACCTGAGCGGCCGGGCCGCGCGGGAGATCCCTGTCTGGCGCATGATAGCGCGCTCGCTTCAAGAGATTGACCAGACAGCCGAGGCCTGGGCTGCTCGGTGGGCGGCCGCCGGCATCCAGGCCGAGGTAACCGATGGCCTCTCGACGGTGGGCGGAGGCAGCTTGCCGGGATCCAGCCTGCCCAGCCGGGTTGTGGCGATCAGGACCCGCTCCGAAGAGCGGTTGGCGGCCGCCCTGCGCGCCAACCGGCCGGCGGTGCTGGCCCGGGTAGCCGGCGGCCGCCTGCTGCTCGATCCGCGCACCGTGTTGCCCACCCAAGAAGAGAGCTTGCTAAAGGCCGTCGAACGTTGTTCGCTCGGCCAAGCCCTTTCAGAATAGGGACCCATGGTGACCGAAACGAACACCCGCATCCTGGCCATTGAGACCTCTTGCGACGAGACAGCCGCGGCCGTGGTCGAAGGCGGCCGGTCCATCCTGAGCAACGTCATCGCCAGCCAAATTGACCTCCACGCCCAGTACGGCGGCATCTTTCCCGAAGTGGCTTCGCGCCGCCACATTGAGGTTGTACATTCGGTCGTGAGCCAGGCCCTGAAAGAGGCCCATCTTGGCGTTGAGGATCTCGATTGCATCGCCGTAACCCGTGGGCCGGGGCTGGCTGGCTCGCTACTGGTGGGCGTCAACGTGGCGAAGGGACTGGCCATCGCCCGGAACAAACCGTTGCTGGGCATGAACCACATCGAAGGCCACATCTACTCGCTGTGGCTCACCGAGGCCGCTGCCGAGATAGAATTCCCAGTGCTCAACCTGGTAGTCAGCGGCGGCCACACCGAGCTTTACCTGATGCCGGAGCACCTACACTATCAGCACCTTGGCGGCACACTGGACGATGCCGCCGGTGAGGCTTTTGATAAGGTCGGCCGGCTGTTGGATTTGCCCTATCCGGGCGGGCCGGCGATTGATGCTGCCGCCCAGGCTGGCGACCCGGCCGCCATCAGGCTGCCACGGGCTGTGCTTGCCGACGGCTACAACTTCAGTTTCAGCGGCCTGAAAACGGCCGTGCTGCGCGAAAGTGAGCGTTTTGAAGCCGGCCGGCTGCCGGTACCAGACTTCGCCGCAAGTTTTCAGAGCGCCGTGGTAGATGTGTTGGTGGCAAAGACCGCGGCCGCGGCCGAGGAGCGCGGGGCGGCGGCCGTCCACATTTCGGGTGGCGTGTCGGCCAATCGCGCTTTGCGCGAGGCGATGCTGGCAGCCCTGTCGGTGCCGGTGCGCTTTCCTCCGGCCGTGCTGTGCACCGACAACGCGGCCATGATCGCGGCTGCCGCCCACCGGCGCTTTCTGGCCGGCCAGCGGGATGGCTTAGACCTCGACGTTGCCCCCAGCTGGCAACTCGCCTGACCCACAAGTGGCGCAACGTGGCTTGGCCGCCATCGCGGCCGCATTCGGCCGGGCGGCGCAGGCAGGCCGAGCGGCGTTCATGCCCTATTTCACCCTTGGTTTCCCGGCGCCAGAGGCATCGCTGGCGGCCGTTCGGGCCATTGCGCCTTTCAGCGACCTGATCGAGCTGGGCCTGCCTTTTAGCGACCCGCTGGCCGACGGACCGACGATTCAGCGAAGCACGCAGCGGGCCCTGGAGGCGGGCACGACAATCGCCAGCTGCCTGGCGTCAGTGGCGGCTCTGCGCTCGGCCGGGCTGGAGGCGCCGTGCCTGCTCATGGGCTACTACAACCCCATTCTGGCCTATGGCCAGGAGCGCTTTGTGGCCGCTGCGGCTGAGGCCGGAGCAGATGGCCTTATCGTGCCCGACCTGCCGCCAGAGGAGGGGGCTGAGTTGGCGACTGAGGCGCGCGCGGCCGGTCTGGGCTTGGTGAGCTTCGTCGCCCCGACGACCAGACCCGAACGGCTGGCGCTCATCCTGGGCGCAGCCACTGGTTTTGTTTACGTCGTCAGCTTGACCGGGGTTACTGGCGCTAGGGAATGCCTGGAGGACAATCTGGAGGCATTGGTGAGACGGGTACGGGCCAACAGCGGCCTACCGGTCGCCGTCGGCTTTGGCGTTAGTACGCCGGCCCAGGCGGCGGCCGTCGGCCGCTTCGCCGACGGCGTAATAGTCGGCAGCGCCCTCATAGACGCCTACGCGGCGGCCGGCAACGACCCACGGGCGGCGGCCAACTTTGCACAAGCGATGCGCGCGGCGTTGGCAGTTGGCCGTCAGCCAAGCTCCATTCGCGGATTGGCGACGTAGTAACGCGCTCCGGCGGGAGCTATTGCCCGGCCTTCGAAGTAGATTACGCCCTCCTGACCGGCGAACGCCGACAAGTCGAGGTCGTACTCTCGCCAGCTTTGAGCTTCCGGGGCCGATAGCGTCAGGTCCGTCAGGTCATGCAGCCGGCCGGCTCTGTCAAGCAGGTAGACACGCCAATCGGCTGGCCCGCCACCCATAAGGCCGAAGGCTAGGCTCGCCTGGTCAGGC
>JBOGUG010000340.1:0-9184 GCA_050696115.1 Promineifilaceae bacterium (SeqCode)
CCAGTAGCCATGGCGCCGCACGCGCTGCTTGGCGGGCGGCGGCGCAGAACCAAATGTGAAAAATCTCCAGCCGGCCTCAGACCGGCCGGGAGGATGAACGCTCGACAGCCTCAATGATCTTATAATAGCCTGTGCAGCGGCACAGGTTGCCGCTGAAGGCCTGGCGGATCTCCTCGCCGCTGGGCCGCGGCCGCTCGGCCAGCAGGCGCGCGCCGGCCATCAGAAAGCCGGGGATGCAGTAGCCGCACTGCACCGCCCCGGCATCAATGAAGGCCTGTTGCAGGGCATGAAGCCGGCCGTTGGCTGACTCGGCCAGGCCCTCGATCGTCACGACCTGCGCCCCTTGAGCCCTCGGGGCGGGCACCAGGCAAGACATGACCGCCATGCCGTCGAGATATACCGTGCAGGCGCCACACTCCCCCTCTGCGCAGCCCTCCTTGCTGCCGGTGAGCAGCCCTTCCTCGCGCAGCCAGCGCAGCAGAGTCTTGTGGTTGCCGCCAACGGCCGTGATTCGGCGGCCGTTGACGGTCGTCTCGATCGGGCTGGCAGGGTCGTGTCGGCCGGCGAACTGGGCGCCGGTAGGGTAGCGGCCGCCGCTCTGGCCCCACAGCATAATCGGCCGGGCCGGCCAACGGTCTCGCTGGCGGCCGGCAGCGAGCGCCTGCAAGGCGCGGCGGGCCATGACCTCGACCAACGCGCGCCGGTAGCCGGCCGTGCCGCGCAGGTCGTCAATCGGGGCGGCTGTTTCTGCGGCCAGGCGGGCGGCCGTGGCGATATTCTCGGCTGTCAGGCGGCGGCCGGCCAGGAAATGCTCGGCCGGCCCGGCCGGGATGATGGTCGGGGCCACACTGCCCAGGGCGATCTGGGCCGCCTCGACACGGTCGCCGTCAAGGGCCAGCAGAATGGTCAAATGGACGACCGAGATGGCCTGGGCACGGCGCAGGCCTAGCTTGACGAACAGGCCGCGTGCTCCGGCCGGGGGCGGGTCGAAGTACACCTCCAGGGCCAGTTCGTCTGGCCGGATCGCCGTCTGGCGCAGCCCGTGGTAGAAATCGCGCAGGCGGACCGTACGCTGGCCGCCGGCCGAGGCCAGCACCACAGAGGCGTCCAGGGCAAACAAGGGCGAGATGGTGTCATTGGCCGGGCTAGCCGTGATCAGGTTGCCGATCACGGTGGCCCGGTTGCGGATCTGGGGCGAGCCGACTTCCCAACAGGCCTGGGCCAGCGGCAGCGCTCGGGCGACGATCACCTCCGAGGCCACCACCTGATTGTGGGTCACCAGCGCGCCGATGTGGATGCGGCCGGTCGCGTCCTGGCGGATCTCGTCCAGGCCAGAAATGCGGGTCAGGTCAACCAGCATCTCGACTCCCGGCCGCTGGCCCCGCTCCAGCTCCAGCAGGAGGTCGGTGGCGCCGGCAACCGGCCGGGCGCGCTGGCCGTGCTTGGCCAACAAGGCGAGGGCGGCCTCAACCGTGGCCGGCGCCTGGTAGCGCCCAATGCGCTGGGTCGTGTGCGTGTACATGCAGCCGAAATAGCCCGGCGGCCCTTAGCGACGCCGCCTGGGGCGCTTCGTCTTAGCGATAGAAGTAGCGGTCTTCGATGTCCGGCTTGGGCGAGCGCAGCGAAGGCCGGCCGGGCCGCATCCGGCCGAGCGGGCTGGCAAAGGCGTAGCCGACCAACACGAAGAACTGCATCAGCATGACCAGAGCAGTCACAAAGCCGGCGATGACCAGCTCGTGGTCTATGTCGCGCGGGATGAGCAAGCGGCTGTAGAGGCTGCTCACGCTGAGCAGGCCGTTGTCAATCAACCAGATGGTGGCGAAATAGGCGGCGGCGTAACATAGGCCAAGCCACAACAGCGCCAGGAGGGTCTTGGCGGTCATGCCGCGGCGGCGTTCAATCTCCATGTCGCGCATTCTTTCCAGACGCATTTCAAATCCTTCCTTGTTTAAAGCTCAGCCATGCGGGCGGGTGCGGCCTGCCGGGCCCCGCTCTGGCCCCGGGCCTGACTGCCTCGTCGCAGCAAGATGATCTCGGCCAGAATGCTGACCGCAATCTCGGCCGGCGTCTCGGCATGTAGCTCCAGGCCGATGGGGGAATGGAATCGGCCCAGTTCGGCCGGGTTGAGGCCGTCCTCTATCAGAAGCCGCTTGGTCTCTTCCCAGCGGCGGCGGCTGCCGATAACGCCGATGTAGGTGGCCCGGCTGGCGGCCAAATGGGGCAACAACTGGCGGTCTACAAGCACGTTGCGGGTGACCACCACAATGTAGGTGTCGGCGTGCATTGGCACGGCCTCGAGCAGGCCTTGGATCGAGCCGGGCACGTACTCGTCCGCGCCAGGGATCATCTCGGGCGTCACCAGTTCGGAGCGGTCGTCGTTGGCGACGACGTGAAAGCCGAGCCAGCCGGCCAAGTGAACGACGGCCCGGCCGACGTGGCCGCAGCCAATCACGACCACCGTTGCCGCTAGGCGATAGGGCTCGACGTAAATCTCGACTTCGCCGCCGCACACGCCAGGGTCGCCGCGGGCCGGATCTACGAGCGAATAGGGCAGCAAGCGCGGCCGGCCGTCGCGGAGCGCCGCCAGCGCCTCCTGGCGCACGCGGGCTTCCATTTCGCCGCCGCCGACGGTGCCGCTGGTCTGGCCGTCTTCATAGATCAGCATTTTGGCTCCGCTGCCCCTGGGCGCGGAGCCGCGCGCCCGCACCACGGTTGCCAGGGCCAGCGCCCGGCCGGCTTCCTGGGCGGCCAACAGCTCGCGGATCAGGGCGGAGTCCCCGTCCCTGGCGCTCATTGGCCCACGCACCAGCCGGCGGCCCAGGCCAGGCCCCGGCCGGGAACTTCCACCAAATAGTAGACGATGCTGAGCGGCTGGCCATCGGCCGCCTGGATAACCGTCTGTGGCTGGGACTGGCTGATGGTCACTTGGGTGCCGCTTGGAACGGCCCAGTCGTGATTGCGGGTGACCGGGCCAAGGGTGCTCAGCAGCACCATTTCGCCCTGTGGCGAGGCGCCACACTGGGCCCGGCCGGCGCACTGCTGGCTGCACGCCAGGGTCGCCTGGCCGCTCAATACCGCCTGAGAGCCGAGGGTGCGCCCGGCCGCCCCGTCGCCATTGTCGCTGCGTAAGGCGCAGGCGGACGCCAGGCCGATCAGGGCCATGGCCAGCCCCAGCCGGGAAACAAATAGCTCGCATTTAGGCAACATCTTCGGAATGCGCGTGCCACTCATTCTAGCTGAGCGGCCTTCAGCCTCAAGAGGTCGTTAGGGCTAGCGGCTGCGTCCAGCCGCCAGCCCAGGGCGGCCAAGTCGGCCCCGGCCAATAGCTCGGCCGGCAGGTCAGCCAACGTCATGCTCGACTGGGCCGCGATCCGGCCGTCGGCCAGAACGATCTCGCCCTCGGCCCGGCCAAGCCGGCCCCTCAGCCGCAACGCCCGGCCGACCACGCACAGGGGCTCGCCGGTGGGCACGGGATGGCGATATTTGACCTCCAGCCGGACGGACATCATGAAGTGGTGGTGGTCAGCAATCATCGCCACCCGGCCGACAACTTCGTCCAACATGGCGGCCACCACGCCGCCATGGACGATGCCGGGATAGCCTTGGTACTCCTCCGGCACAGCAAATTCGGACAGGACCTCGTCCCGGCCGTTGTCATAGAAGGTCATGTACAGGCCGCGCGGGTTGCGCCGGCCGCACACAAAGCAGTGGTCAGAATTGGGCTGGCGGCGAAACGGCGTCATCGGCCTCGTCAATTTTGCGGCGCGCCCTGGCAGTCATGAGCAGATTATAACATGGCCGCCGGGAGACCTGTTGAACGACTTTTCTCATCACCGACCTATCTTTTGCTAACGATGTTCATAGGCGCTCTTGTTAAATTAGGCATAAGGCCGCCTGGCGGCCTAACTGGCCTCTCAAAAAGGAGATAAATGACCGCTTCGTGGAAATTGTTTGCCGTGCGCGGCATTGACATCCGCCTGCACTTCACCTTCCCCCTGATTTTGCTATGGGCCGGACTGCAATTCGCTGCCTTTGGCGGCGGCGCGGCCGGCTTCGCCTTCGGCGCCCTGGCCACCCTGCTGTTGTTTGGCCTGGTCCTTTTGCACGAGCTGGGCCACGCGCTGGCGGCCCAGCGCTACCAGGTGCCGGTCAAGCAAATTGTGCTCATGCCGTTGGGCGGGGTAGCCCAACTCGGCCGGCTGCCCGAGAAACCGACCCAGGAACTGGTTATTGCACTGGCGGGCCCAGCGGTCAACGTGTTGTTGGCGCTGCCGCTGGGCGCATTGGCTTGGCTGGGCGGGCCTGGATTGACCGATTCGGCCGCCGTGCTGCTGGGCGGGGCCGGCTTCAGCCCTGGCGCCCTTTTCGCCTACCTTTTTGTGTACAACGGCTTGCTGGCCGCTTTCAATATGCTGCCCGCATTCCCGCTCGACGGCGGCCGCGTGCTGCGCGCGTTGCTGGCGCTGCGCCTGGATTACACCCGGGCCACGGTAATCGCCGCCAGCCTTGGCCAGATCTTGGCCGGGCTGCTGGGCCTGTTTGGCCTGCTGACGGGCCAAATCCTGACTGTGGTGGTGGCCCTATTCATCTTTATCGCCGCTGGCGCCGAGTCGCGCCTGACCCGGCTGCGGGCCATCCTGCGCGGCCGGAAGGTGCACGACATCTACGCCCGCTCGGTCTACAGCCTGCAGCCGTTCAGCACATTGCAACAAGCGCTCAACTTGATGCTCTTCAGCGGCCAGCGCTCGTTTCCAGTGGTCACCGATGGGGCGCTTGTGGGCTATTTACCCCAGAAAGAGCTGATGGCGGCGGTGGGCAACGGCCTGAGCGCCCAGCGGCCGGTGGCCGAAGTGATGCGCCGCGACCTGGCCCCGGCGCGCCCGGCTGACGAGCTTAACGAGGTGCGCGAGCGGCTGGAGCTGGAGCAATTGGACGCCCTGCCCGTTGCGGCCGGCGGCCGCTTCCTGGGCCTGATCACCTGGCGCCAGATCAGTGACTTGCAACGGCTGCTAGCCACGTCGCCGCCGCTGGCGGCCGCCGGCCGCGCGGCTTAGGCCGGCATGGCGCGCCACATCCTGGTAGTGGATGACGACACCCTGCTGCGTCGCAGCCTCAGCTTGCAACTGGAGCAGGCCGGTTTCAGGGCCCAGACGGCCGCTAACGCCGAAGATGCCCTGGCGCTGGCGCAGCGCGATCCGCCTGACCTGATCCTGCTGGACGTCGGCCTGCCGGGTATGGACGGGCTGGAGGCGCTGCGGGCGCTGCGCCAGGAGCGCGATGTGCCAGTCATCTTTGTCAGCGCCCGGCGGCGCGAGCTGGACACAATCCTTGGTCTGGAGCTGGGGGCCGACAGCTACGTCAGCAAGCCCTTCAACCCGGACGTGCTGCTGGCGACCATTCGGGCGGTCCTGCGCCGCAGTGGCCGGGCCAACGGTGCGACCGGCGAGCCGGAGCGCCTGGCGGTGGGCGACCTGTTGATCGATCCGGCCGCCCATACGGTGGCGGTTGGTGACCGGCCGGTTGAGCTGACAGCGCGCGAGTTCGCCTTGCTGAACGCGCTGGCCTTGGAGGCAGGGCGGGTGCTGTCCACCGACGACCTACTGGCCCGCGTCTGGGGCGCCGAGTTTGTGGGCGAACCCCAAGTGGTTTACGTTCACGTGCGCTGGCTGCGCGAAAAGCTTGAGGCCGATCCCGACCGGCCGGAGCGCATCCTTAACGTGCGCGGCGTCGGCTACAAGCTGGTCGCCCCGGCCGGTGAAGCGCGCGGGCCAGGCAGCCCGTAATGGGCACCTTACGCTCCCGTTTCATCCTCAGCCATATCCTGCCGGTGCTGGTGGTCGTGCCGCTGGTCGGCGCGGCGCTCATCTATCTACTGCAAACCCAGTTGTTGCTCAACAATCTGGCCGACGGACTGACCCAGCAGGCCCAGATCGTCGCCGAGGAGCTGAACCGCCGGCCGGACATCTGGCAAGATCCGGAGCAGGCCCAGGCTTTCGTACACGGGCTCGCCCTGCTGAGCAGCGGCAACCTGTCGCTGCTGCGGCCGGATGGCGAGTTGTGGGCCACCAGCAATCCGGCCTGGCACGACAACCTGGGCCAGGCGATCAGCTGGCAGGGCTTTAATGAGGCCCGCAGCGGCGACGAGAGCGTGCTCGTGTTTTACGAGTGGCGTCAGCCAAGGGCCGAAGTCCTGGTTCCGGTACGGAACATCAACCGCCAGTTGGTCGGCATGGTCGGCGTCACCCAAACTTTGGAAGGCGTGGCGGCCGAGTTCGAGCGCCTGCGTTGGTTGGTGGCGGCCATCGTGGGCCTGGAGCTGCTGTTGGGAATCGGCCTGGCCGTCTATCTCGGCCGGCGGCTGGAGCGGCCGATTACCGGCGTGGCTGAGGCTGTGGTTGGCCTGGCCGAAGGCGAGCGGATCGCGCCGCTGGCTGAGGAGGGGCCGCTTGAGCTGCAACGGCTGTCGGCGGCCGTTAACAGCCTAGCCGAGCGGCTGCGCCTGCTGGAAGAGACGCGTCGCCAGCTGCTGGCCAACATTGTCCATGAGCTGGGCCGGCCGCTGGGGGCCATGCGTTCTGCCGTCCACGTAGTGCGCCAGGGGGCCGGCCCGGATACCGCCACGGGCCAGGAGCTTCTGGCCGGCATCGAGAACGAGATCGAGCGCATGCAGCCGCTGCTGGACGATCTGGCCGAATTACACGGCCAGGTTTCGGGCCAGCTGCAGCTGAAGCGCCGGCCGGTGGCCCTGGCCGGCTGGCTGCCGGCCCTGCTCCAGCCCTGGCGGGCGGCTGCGGCCGACAAGGGGCTCGACTGGCTGGCGGAAATTGGCGCAGGCCTGCCAGTCGCCGAGATAGACCCCAAGCGGGTCGGCCAGGCGGCCGGAAATTTGCTCAGCAACGCGATCAAGTATACGCCGGCCGGGGGCCAGGTCAGCGTCCGGGCCGGGGCTGACGACGGCGCCTTCTGGATTGAAGTGGCCGACAGCGGCCCGGGCATCGCGGCCGGCGAGCAGGCGCGCGTCTTTGAGCCTTTCTACCGCAGCCAGCAGTTGAGCCGCTTCCCACAGGGTTTGGGGCTGGGGCTTACGATTGCTCGCGACGTGGCCCGGGCCCACGGCGGCCGGTTGAGCCTGGAGAGCCGGCCGGGGCAGGGCAGCCGTTTCACGCTCTGGCTGCCGCTGGGCGTTGCCGAACCCCCGCAGGCCGCTGACCTGCGGCAGGTCTCTAGGGATGCAGCGCCCGCCTGAGGGCCTCGGCCGGGTGAAGCGCCGTCCGGCCGGTCCCATGCGCGATCTGCTGGCGACAGCTCACTCCGGCGGCCACGATCAACGTATCCATGCCCGCCTGGCGCACGGCCGGCAGCAAGCGGCGCTCGGCCATTTTCAGCGACAGGTCATAGTGCTCAGCCTCGTAGCCAAAGGAACCAGCCATGCCGCAGCAGCCTGAGTCCACCTCTTGGACCGCATAGCCGGCTGCGGCCAGCGCCCGCTTGCTCGGTTCCATGCCCACCAGCGCCTTCTGGTGGCAATGGCCGTGCAACAAGACCCGCTCGGCCGGAGGCCGGAGGTCCAGTTCCAGTTGGCCCCCGGAGTCTAATCCGGCGATAAACTCCTCGAACGTGACGGCCGCGGCCGCGACTCGCCGCGCCCGCTCGTCGCCGGGCAGCAGGTAGAGATACTCGTCGCGGAGGGTGAGCAGGCAACTGGGCTCCAGGCCAACAATAGGCACGCCCCGCTCGGCCCAGGGCGCTAGGTGGGCAACCGTACCGGCTGCGGCCGCCCGCGCCTCTGCCACCAACCCCTTGGAGATGAGCGGCCGGCCGCAGCACTTGATGCCGGGCAGCACCACCTCGAAGCCGGCCGCCTCCAAAACTTCGACGGCGGCGCTGGCAATCTGGGGGTGGTTGTAGGTGTTAAAGGTGTCGTTGAACAGCAACAGCTGGCCGCGGCGGCCCGGCCGGCGGGGGCGGGCTCGAAACCAGGCGTCGAATGGCTGGGCTGCCAGCGGCGGCAGGCGGCGCCGAGCGCTGACGCCCAGCCAACGCTCCAGCCCGGCCCGCAGCGGCCGGTTCGCCAGCAGCCAATTGGCCAAGCGCGCCGGCCGGCCGCTGCCGAGCCGGTTGACCGTCGCGATGTGCCCAAACAGGCGCTCGCGAAGGGGCAGGCCGTGGGCGGCGTGGTAGCGAGCCAGGAACTCGAACTTGATCTTGGCCATGTCTACAGACGAGGGGCATTCGGCCTTGCAGGCCTTGCACTCCACGCACAACTCCATCACCTGGTACATGCGCGGGCTTGTCAATTCCTCGGCCGGCAGCCGGCCGGAGATGGCGGCGCGCAGGGCGTTGGCCCGGCCGCGGGTGCTGTGCTCCTCTTCACGGGTGACCATGAAGCTGGGGCACATCGTCCCCGACAAACGTTTACGACAAATGCCGGCCCCGTTGCACATCTCAAGCGCGCGCTCGAAGCCATGTTCGTGGCTGAAATCGAGGTGGGCTTTTAGCGGAATGGTGTGGTAATCGGCCCCATAACGCAGGTTTTCGGTCATGGCCGGCGCGTTTACCACCGTGCCCGGGTTTAACAGGTTACGCGGGTCGAAGAGCGCCTTGACTTGGGCGTAAAGGGCGTAAAGCTCTGGGCCAAAAAAGCGCTGGTTCAGCCAGCTGCGCGCCCGGCCGTCGCCGTGCTCGCTGGACAAGGCGCCGCCATAGCCGTGCAGCAGCTCAACGGCAAAGTAGGCGATCTCGGGCAGTTTAGCGACCTCGGCCGCCAGCTTGGCGTTGATCAGCGGCCGGATGTGGATGCAGCCGGCGCTGGCGTGGGCGTAGTAGGCCACTTGGGTGCCCAGGTCGTTGCAGAAGCGCTCGACGCGGCTCACATATTCGGCCAGATGCTCAACCGGCACGGCCGCGTCTTCGATGAAGGGGATCGGCTTGTAATCGCCTTTGATGCTCATCATCAGGCCCAGGCCCACCTTGCGCACCTTCCAGACGTTGGCTTGCAGATCGGCCGCCAGCGCGGGCGTGACGGCCAGCGCCCCAGCTCGGCTGGCGGCCTCGCTCAGCCGGCCGACTTTGGCTGTCAGCTCGGCCTCCGAGTCGGCCTGATACTCGATGATCAGGATGCAGTTCGGCCGGCCCTGGATGAAAGTCGTCAGCAGCCGGGCGTATTCGGGCACGTCGCGGCACA
>JBOGUG010000341.1:0-4198 GCA_050696115.1 Promineifilaceae bacterium (SeqCode)
GACGAAGGCGTCGGCCCGGCCGTCCCTGACCAGGCCCATGCCGACATGCAGGGAGGAATCGGGCTTGCGGCGGGCGGCGTCGGCCGGCTTGTCGGTCATCTCGATGACCTGGCCGGCGTGTTCGACCTCCAGACGCAGGCCGGAAAGCTCCTGGCGGGCCAGCTCAGCCTGGATGCGGGCCTCGTCGCCCACCAGGATGATCTCGTCGCCGAAGTCGCGGGCAGCCCAGACGGCGCCGGCCACATCCGGCCGGGGATAATTGTCGCTGCCCATGGCATCAACGGCGATTCGCATGGCTGGTTCCGCGGCCAGCGGCCGGCGGCTAGGGGGCGATTCTACCGGTGGGCCAGCGGGGCGTCAATTATGGGCCGGCGGGAAGCGCCGGCCGGGAATAGGGGATTTGGTTCTCCCTCCCCCCTGGCCCCTCTCCCCGGCGGGGAAAGGGGAAGGGCATCTGCGCCGGGGTGAGGGGCGGCCAACGCGGGCGGAATTCGGGCCGGGGTTTGGGGATTCGGGGATCTCTCGATTATCCTCCCGGAGGAGTGAAAGCTGCGGGAGGTGGGGCGACGGCTGGGACTGGCTTGACATTCGGCCGAGCCGGCCTATAATACAATGATCGCATAGATAGGTGTCAATACGTTTGCCATGTTGGATTCCGTGACGTTCGCCAAGGCGATGGCCGATGAAACCCGGCAGCAGATCATGCGCCTGCTGTGCTGCCAGTGGCTGTGCGTCGGCGACATCGTCGGCCGAGCGGGCGTGAGCCAGCCGACGGTTTCGCACCATCTGGCCCTGCTGCGCGAGGCAGGGCTGGTCGAGGTGCGCCGCGAGGGGAAGCGGGCCTGTTACACCTTGAATCAGGACGCGGTGGCGGTCTGCTGCATCGGCCTGATGCACGATTTCGCGCCTGAGAAGGTGGAAGAGGCGGCTTGAAAAGCCGGCCAGAGGCCGGCCCGATTTGAGAATAAGCCTCCCGGAGGTCTGCGACCTCCGGGAGGTTGTCGTTTTAGAAGGGGATTTCGTCCTCTTCCTCAGCGCCGCGGGGCTCGAAGTCGTCGTCGCCGGCCGGGCCGCCCTCCTCCCGGCCGCCAAGGAAGCGCACGTCTGAGGCGGTAACTTCGTAGGAGGCGCGCACCTGGCCGTCCTGGCCGGTCCACAGGCGTGGGCCGCCGGTGGTGGCGTCCGGCCGCAGCCGGCCCTCAATCAACACGCGCCGCCCTTTGCGCAGGTACTGGTTGGTGGTCTCGGCCTGGCGGCCGAAGACCGATATCCGGAACCAGGTCGTCTCTTCGCGCTGTTCGCCGCTCTGCTGGTCGTTCCAGCGGAAGTTGGTGGCCACGCTGAAGTTGGTCACGGCCGTGCCGTTGGGCAAATAGCGCATTTCGGGGTCGCCGCCCAGGTTGCCGATCAACATTACTTTTTGGTACATGCTCTTAACTCGCCTCCTTAGCTCGTTGACAGTAGCTTGATCGTAACATAGTCGCCGGCCGGAAACAGAACACTTGTTCGATTCTCATCCGGCCCTAACTTAAGCCACCCAGCCGCGCAGCCGGACCGCCTCAGCCACGCGGGTGACGGCGACCAGATAGGCCGCCACCCGGTTGTCCACCTTTTTAACCTGGGCCAACTGATGCACGCCGCGAAAGGCGGTCGTCATTTGGGCGTCCAGGCGGTCGTTGACCATCTGCTCATCCCAGGCAAATTGATAGGCGTTCTGCACCATCTCAAGATAGGAGACGGTCACGCCGCCGGCGTTGCACAGGAAGTCGGGGATGATGTAGACGCCCTTGGAGACCAGGATGTTATCGGCCGCGGGCGTGGTCGGCCCATTGGCCAGCTCAGCCACGATCTTAGCCTTGACCCGATCGGCATTGCGCTGGGTGAGCTGGTTCTCGATGGCGGCCGGGATGAGGACGTCCACGTCCGTCTCGAGCAACTCGGGGTTGCTGATGGGCTCGCTGCCGGGGCAGCCGCTCAGCTGGCCCGCTTCGCGCAGGTGGGCAGCGACCTGGTGCGGGTCGAGCCCGTCGCCGTTGTAAATGCCGCCGAACTCGTCGCTGACGGCCACGACCTTCAGGCCGAGGCGCTCGACGGCCAACTGGTGGGCGTGGGAACCGACGTTGCCGTAGCCTTGGATGGCGCAAGTTGCCCCGGCCGGCTCCAGGCCGAGGGCGCAGGCCGCCTCGCGGATGGTGATGATGCCGCCCAAGGCCGTCGCCGGGCCGCGGCCGGCCGAGCCACCCAGCGGAATGGGCTTGCCGGTGATGACGCCCGGCTCGTGGCGGCCCGCGATCAGCTCATACTCGTCCAGCATCCAGGCCATGATCTGCGGGTTGGTGTGGACGTCGGGCGCGGGCACGTCCCTGGTCGGGCCGACGATGCGGGCCACGCAGCGCATGTAGCCACGGCTGAGGCGCTCTAGTTCGGCTGGCGACATGGCGCGCGGGTTGCAGATGACGCCGCCCTTGGCGCCGCCCAAGGGCAGGTCGGCCACGGCCGTCTTCCAGGTCATCCAGGCCGACAGGGCGCGCACGGTGTCTATCGTTTCGTCGGGGTGGAAGCGCACGCCGCCCTTGGCCGGGCCCCGGGCGTCGTTATACTGCACCCGAAAGCCGCGATAAATCTCCGTCGCGCCATCATCCAGGCGCACCGGGATGGAGAAGTGGAACTCGCGCATGGGCTGGCGCAAGAACTCGTGCATGGCGGGCTCCAGCTGCAGGACGCCGGCCGCTTCGTCCAGTTGGGCCTGGCAGATGGCAAACGGGTTCAGATTCTCGGGCATGCGCTCATTCCTGTCGGCCGGCAGAAGTCAGTTGTCGCCTGGCTGGGACGGGCCAATTGTAGCATGGCCCTGTCCATCCAGCATTTGGCCAAGCGGGCCGCGACTGGCTAAACTTGGCGACCGATGTTGGAATCGCGTCCTTCGCGCTCGCCCGGCCGCGCGGTCGGGGTTTTGCTCCTCGTCTGCCTCATCGCGCTCGACATCAGCCTGCTGACCCTGTTGCTGACCGAGCCGATTACGTTGGTCTCTTTCCTGTGGGGCCTGCTGCTGCTGGCGTCAGCGCCGGGCCTGATGACCATCGTCTTTTGGACGCGCAACCTGGGCGCAGCCCGCTACCTGGTGGAAGGCAACACGCTGATCATTGACTGGGGCCGGCTGAGCCACCGCGTCAGTCTGAGCCAGATCGAATCGTTTCACCCCGGCCGCGAGGTCAGCCTGACCGGCCGCTTTCGCGGCCTGCGCTGGCCCGGCTACATGGTCGGCAACGGCCAGGTGGCGGTGGCCGGCCGGGAATTGCCGGCTGTGTTTTACGCCAGCCGGCCGCTCGAGCAGCAAGTCGTGCTGGTCACGCCAGCGCGGGCCATTGGGCTGTCGCCGGTAGACCCGGCCGAGTTCAGCGCCTGCCTGGAGGCGCTGCGGGATTTAGAGGGCGAAGCCGCGGCCGAGGCGAGCGGCCCCAGCCTGCGCTTTCCCGGCTGGCAACTGTGGCAGGACCGGACGGCGTTGGGGCTGGCCGGGCTGTCGGTGGGCCTGAACCTGGCCCTGTTCGCCTATCTGAGCAGCCTTTTCAGCCGGCTGCCGGCCGAGGTACCGCTGCATTTCAGCCGCAGCGGGAGCGTGGACCGGGTGGGCGGGCCAGGCAACTTCTTTCTCCTGGCCCTGATCGGCCTGCTGGCCTGGCTGGTCGCGGCCGGGCTGGCTTGGTTCTTCTACGCCGTGCGCGGCGAGCGGCCGCTGGGCTACATCGTGTGGGGCAGCGCGGCCGTCGTCCAACTGGGCGCCTGGGTGGCCCTGGCCTATTTGTTGGCCAGCCTCTAGCCTGGGCGCCGGCCAGCCTCGATGCCAACTCCGGCGCTAGCGGATCAGGAGACGGCCCGGCCGGCGGGCCGGATCGTCGCGCCCGTCCTGATCATCGGCTGCCCGCGCTCCGGCACCAGCCTGCTGTACAACGTGCTGTCCGAAGCCCCTTCGCTGTGGTCAATCGGCTACGAGAGCAAGGCCATCATCGAGCGGTTTCACAGCCCGGCGCGCAAGAATTGGGATTCGGGCGTGCTGACGGCCGGCGACCTGACGCCCGAAACGGCGGCGGCCATCCGGGCCGATTTTTACCGCCGGGCAGTGCCTGGCTCGGCCTGGCGCGCCGTCAACCGGCTGCGCGCACGGCTGCGCGCCAGCGCTGCCTGGCAGGCTGTGAAG
>JBOGUG010000342.1:0-3470 GCA_050696115.1 Promineifilaceae bacterium (SeqCode)
GTGCTGGTGGGCGCGGGTGGGGCCGTCGGCGGGGCAATTGGCCCCTCGCTGCACAGCAGGCTGTAGGTGTAGAGGTAGGAGAGCGCGTATTCGGGCGGGGCGTGCGGCCCGACCAAAACGTAGAGCCAGCCGGTGTAGTTGGGCACCACCGTCACCAGGCTGCTGAAATCGCCCAGCGCCCGATCGTCGTTGCCGGCCAGGCCGTTGTGGTTCTGGTCGTAAATGATCAGGTTGGTGTCGTTGACGGCCGCCAGGTTGAGCGTTTCGCAGGTATACTGCAACCCCGGCTTGACCCACAGGCGGTAAAAGTCGTTGTCCGGCCCCTGGCCGAAGACGGGCACGAAATTCATGTCGTAGGTCTGGCCGGCCCCAATCAGGCAGGCCTGCTCAAAGGTGCCGTTGTATTCGCAACTGTCGGCGCCGGCCACGGCCGTGCCGGTGGCTGGCGGGCTGGGGGTGGGCGTGGCCGGCAGCTCGTTGACCTCGAAACAGTAGGTCTGGTTGGCCGGGTCGCCGGGGCTCAAGTTGTTGAGGCGGACGTAGTAATAGCCGTCCACCCCTACGAAAAAGACCACGCGCGAGGCCCGACTCTGCGACAGGTAATCGTCGTTGGAGTCAATCGTGTTGCCGGCCGTGTCGTAGACGATCATGAAGGTGTCTATGCCGGGGTCAAGGTCGTGGGTCAGCACCTCGTAGCTGGTGCCCGCCTTGCCCACAAAGCGGAAGAAGTCCAGGTCGCCGATGGGCCAGAGGGTGACGGCGCACAGGGGGGCGGCGTTGGCCGCCGTCGTCCAGGCGTCCTGGAGCGAGTTGTTCGGCTCGTATTGGTCAACGTAAATGGCCGTGCTGGAGGGCGCGGCCGCGGCCGTCTGGGTGGCGGCCACCGACGTTTGGGTGGCGGCCAGGGCGGTCTGCAAGGTCTGGACGGCGATCTGGGTCAGGGTTGCCGGGATATCAACAGAGGTGCTGGTGGGCGTCGGGGTGGAGGTCTCCTGGAGCATGGGCATGCCGTAGGCTGGCGGCGGCCGGAGCGGCCCGGCCGGGGCCTGGGCCGCCAGGAAGCCGTAGACCGGCAGGGCCATGCAGGTGGCGGCAAGCGCCAGCCGGAAAAGGCGTTTGAATGTGCTGCCGGTCATGTTGTCCCCCTGTCTGGGCCGGCCGGCCGGCCCGTTTGAGGTGGGGCCAATGCGTGCTCCATGCTCACTCAGCCGATCACTCTGCTGGCGAGATTATAGAGCGGGAACTTTAACTGACCAAAAAGCTACTTAACCTTGCCGTCTGAGCTGCTCTGCAGCACCTCGTCCACCAGGCCGTACGCGTGGGCCTGTTCGGCCGTCATGAAGACGTCGCGGTCGGTGTCGGCCTCGATTTTCTCGATCTTTTGGCCGGTGTGGCGGCTGAGGATCTCGTGGATCTGCTTGCGCAGGCGCAGGATCTCGTTGGCCTGGATGGCGATGTCAGACGCCTGACCCTGGGCGCCGCCGATGGGCTGGTGCAGGTGAATGGTGGCGTTAGGCAGGGCGTAGCGCATGCCCTTGGTGCCGGCCGTCAGCAAAACCGTGCCGAAGCTGGCCGTGAAGCCCACCGCCACGGTCGAGACCGGGCACTCGATCTGTTGGATGGTGTCGTAGATGGCCAGGCCGGCGTACACCTGGCCGCCCGGCGAGTTAATGTACAGGCGGATCGGCTTGCTGGGGTCCTCGCGCGCCAGGTAAAGCAGTTGGGCCACGGTCAAGTTGGCGATCTGGTCGTTGATCGGCGTGCCCAGCATGATGATGCGCTCTTTGAGCAGCAGCGAATAGATGTCGTATGCCCGTTCGCCGCGGCCGCTGGTCTCGATGACCATGGGAACAAGAGATTGAGGCAGGTGCATGAGGTTCTCCTAAAGTTATTCTTCCTCGTCGTGATCGTGCGAATGATTGTGGTCGGCGTCGGCCTCCTGGTCGGGCAGCGCCGCCAGGTCGGGCGCTGCGCCGCTCAGGATAGCGCGCAGCCGATCGTACACCTTCTGCCTGAGAATGTCATTTCGAATTGCCTGCCGGCCGCGGCCGGCGTTGAAAATCCGGCGCAGCATGGCGCGGTTCTCGTCGTCGTCTGTCAGCCGGCCGAAGCGTTCGTCGAGGGATTGCTCCACTTCGGCCCGGCTGGCGGCCAGCTTCTCCTGGCCGGCAAACTCGGCCAGCGCCAGGCCCCGTTTGAGGTCGCTTTCGGCGTTCTCGCGCCAGGCAGCGCGCAGCTCCGCCTCGCTTTGGCCGGTCTTCTTTAGGTACGCTGCCAGCGGCTCGGCCGGTTCCAGCTCTTCCTCAAATTGCGCCATTAGGTCGTCCAGGCGGGCCTCCACCGCGGCCGGCGGGTAGTGGAGGCGGCCCTCGGTCACCATCTGGTCGAGGGCTTCTTCGAGCGCGTCGCCCATGATGGCCTCGTCGGCCCGCCGTTGCAGCTGCCGGCGCAGGCCGGCGCGCAGCTCGTCCAGGCTGGCGTAATTGTCCGTCTTTTGGGCCAGGGCGTCGTCCAGCGGCGGCAGGTCGCGGCTCTCCACGGCCTCAACGCTGACGTGAAAGCTGGCCTCTTCGCCAGCCAGCTCCTCCGCGTCGAACTCGTCGGCAAAGGTGAAGCCGAAGTCGCGCTCGTCGCCGGCCGACAGGCCGATCAAATTGTCCACGAAGGGCGTGCCGGGCAAGGTTCGCTCGCCGTCCAGCAGGAATTTGTCGGCGTCGCTCTGCCAGAATGGCTCATCGTCGCTTGCCACGCGGCCCCAGCCGGTCAGGCTGATCACGTCGCCGGGCTGGCTCGGCCGCTCGACGGCCGTCAGGCTGGCGAAGCGTTCCTGGAGCCGTTCCAGGGCCGCGGCGAGCGCCTCCTCGCTGACTTCCGGCGTGGGCAAGTCGCGCCGCATGGCCCGATAGTCGCCCAGCTCCACCACCGGCTGCAAGGGGATCGTCAGCTCGAAGACGACCGGATTGAGCTGCAAGTCGTCCAGGCTGGCCGGGTAGGGTGTCTCGATGGCGAGCTCCTCCAGCACCTCGGAGACGAGCGGCTCAAGCAGCTCGTCAACCGCCTGGGCGCGCAAGCTCTGCTCGCCTACCAGGCGCAGCAGCACCGAATAGGGGATCTTGCCCTTGCGAAAGCCGGGGAAGCGGCCCTCCTGAGCCAACTGGCGCGCCTCGAGGCGCATTTGCTGCTGGATCTGCTCTTCAGGTACTTCGATCTTGACCTTTAGCTGACGCAGATCGTCCTCTTGTTGCTGGATGGTGTATGCCACGCCCTTCCTCTTGCTTGGTTCAGATATCTTCGGCCGACCCGCCGGCCGCCTGCAGGGCCCGGCGGGCGCGGGCCAGAGCCAACTGCCTTTCTTATGCGCCGCTGTTGGGGACGGGGGTTGGTGTAGGCCGGTGGCGTTGGCGGCCGGCCGGCCGCAACGCCCAAAATGTGCTCAACGTGTGGGGAAGGCGGGACTTGAACCCGCACGC
>JBOGUG010000343.1:0-25197 GCA_050696115.1 Promineifilaceae bacterium (SeqCode)
GGCAGAGGGTGGTCTTGCCCGAGGATTCGGGGCCGTAGATCTCCACCACCCGGCCGCGCGGCAGCCCGCCCACCCCCAGCGCAATGTCTAACGCCAATGAGCCGGTGGGGATTGACTCAATGGCCAGGTGGTGCGCCTCTCCCAGGCGCATGATGGCACCCTCGCCAAAGCGTTTCGTGATCGAATCCAGCGTGCGTTCCAAGGTCGCCATGCGGCCGTTTTCAGATGCCATAGTTTTCTCCTTTAAGATGGCTAACGTTGGCCCCAGTTTAGCACGCATGTTCCATGATGTCAAGATCGAGTTTTGCAAATTGAACAATAGTTCAATTATCGGTCTTCAGGCCAGGCGAGCGCGAAAGAGGCCCAAGAGGTCGGCCAGCTCGCGGGCGCCTGCCAGGTAGCTGACCAGCAAGTAGGCGGCGACTCCGGCCGATGCGGCCGCGAGCAGGGAGATCAGGCCGTCGCCTAGCGCGGATTGGACCGCCAGGGCCACAAGGGCCAGCGCCAGGCCGCCCAGGAGCCCGCGTGCGCCAACTCGCAGAAGCCGGCCGGCGTCGAGATCGCCCAGCCGGCGCCGGTTGAGCAGGAATAGGGCCGCGCTTTGCAAGCTAAAGGCGATCGTGCTGGCCCAGGCCAGGCCGGGCGCGCCCAGGGCCTCAGCCAGCGGAAAGGCCAGGCCAACGTTCAAGGCCAGCCAGCCAAGGGCGACCCACATCGGCGTGCGCGTGTCGTGCTGGGCGTAAAACAGGCGCGCCACGATTTCGAGCGAGGCTTCGCTGACGATGCGCAGGGCAAACGCGACCAGGATGGCATAGACAATCTCGGTTGAAGCCCCGGTGAAGGCACCGCTTTGGAAGACGACGCCGATGGCCTGCCGGCCGAGCACCAGCAGCAGCACGGCCGAAGGAATGGTCAACATCCAGATGATGCGCAGCGCACCCATGGCAGTCCGCTTTAGGCCATCCAGGTCGCCGGCATTGTAGCGCTCGGCCATGGTAGGAAAGACGACGGTGGCGATTGCAGTCCCAAATAGCGTCTCGGGTAACTGCATAATGTAGTAGGCCAGGAAGTAACCGGACGTGCTGCCGGTACCCATGCCCGACGCCAGGCGGATAATGAACAGGTCGGCCAACTGCACCGAGCCTAAGGTGACGATGCGCGGACCCATCAGGCGCAGGACTTCGCGCACGCCGGCCAGCCGGAGGTCTAGCGCCGGCCGCAGCTGGAACCGGTAGCGCCACAAGGCCGGCAGTTGAATGGCGATGTGCAGCAGCGCGCCGGCAACGGTGCCCCAGGCCAGGCCCTGAATTCCAAGCGCGGGCACAAAGAAATTCAGGCCGATTAGATACCCCAGGTCGAGGCCGATCGGCGCCAGGGCAGGCAGTGCGAAATGCTGGTGGGCGTTGAGGATGCTGGAAAGCACACCGCTGACGCCGAAAAGGGTCGTCTGAATCAGGATGATGCGCATCAGCCCGGCCGTCAGCCGTTGTTGCTCGGCCGGGAAACCCGGCACAAGCTGGCCGGCGATCCAGGGCGCGAGCAGGATGCCCACCGCGGAGATGGCCCCCAGCGCCAGGAGTACCAGGGTGATAACCGAATTGGCCAGTCGGGCACTCTGGCGGCCGTCTCGGCTCAAACTGGCTGAGTAGACCGGGATGAAGGCGGCGGCCAGCGCCCCGGCCGAAATAAGCGTAACGAACAGCTCGGGCAGCTGATTAGCGGCCGTGAAGGCGTCAATCTCAGAGCCGGTGCCGAAGGCGGCCGCCACCAGCCGTGTCCGCAGCAGGCCGGTGAGCTTGGTTGCAGCCAGAAAGGCGATGACAATGAGCGAGGAGCGAAGGAGGTGGCGAGCGCGTTCCACAGGCGAGCCGTTATAATCAGGCTGGACTGGCCTTCAAGTAAGTTGCGCTAACTATAATGAGCGATGCGATAACTTTCAGCGAAACGGCGGAACGCCTTAAAGTAGTCATCCCGGCACGGCGTAATGGCCTGCTGATCGCCCTGACGTCGGTTGCCATGCTTGTGTGGCTTGTAATGCTGGGCATCCTCGGCACAGCGCTGATCACCCGCTTCGCGCTCAACCTGGTCCTGACGACCTTAGTATTCCTCTGGCTGCTCATCTGGCTGTGGTTCGGCCGTTTCCTCTGGCGGCGCTTACTTGACGCGCTAGCGGACCGTGAAATCCTTTTCATAGACGCCGATCAGCTCATCCTGCGCCGGCCGGTGTCTATATTAGGCGCGACGGCTGGCTACGACCGCAACTTTGTCTCGCCCTTCTACTTCAGCGCCAAGCACGATTGCCCGGCCTTTGACTACGCCTACCAGCACGTTTACTTCGGCCACAGCCTGCCGCCCGAAAAGGCCAAGGCGCTTGTGGACGAACTGAACGGCCGTTACTTCCCTGACGCCGACGAGACACCGGAGGAGGCGGACGCTACTCCGTAAGATAGAGGTCTTTGGTGGCAAAGAAATCGGCCGCCAGAAGATATAGGATCGCGGCGTAGAATAGCAGCACCGTTGGCGCGAGCGCCTGAACTGGGCTGAATTGACCCGCTAGGGCCGCGTCACGAATGGCGGCAAAAGGCCAGAAGAACAGGCTCAGAGCACCCTCGAGCGCCTCAATGAAGGTCGAGCCAAGCCAGTCGCCGATGCGGAACACGACTGTTGCAGTCTCGATCCGGCCGCGGCCCAACAGCCCATTTCCGGCTCGCTCGGCCGCCCCAACCAGCCACCCTCCGAGTTGATCGCTGCCGCCGCGCGCATACAGGAGAACCGCAAGGGCGCCATAGACGGCCGAGCGCGACCAGTTGTGGGCCACCAGGTCGCTCGCGTGAAGGGCCAAGGCGACGAACAGGATGTCGGCCGCCAGCCAAACCGGCGGCAGGCTTGCCAGCTGCCACAAGCTGACCATCGGCCCATTCAGCGCGGCGGCCGCCAGCGCCAGGACGAACTGCAACAGCAACGTGAAGGCCAGCGCCGCCAGGAAGGTGGCGCTCAAGAATTCGGCCCGGCTCGGCAAGCGGGCCAGAAAGGGAAAGTTCTCGGCCTGGTTGGCGCGCGAGCCCGCCGAAAGTGTGACGAGGAAGGCGAGCCCCGCGCCGTACAGCCCCACGACCAGGAAGTAGTAGTCAAAATCAGGCGTGTGCTGGCGCGGGTCGAAGATGACGATGTAAAAGGCCAGGCTGGCCACAGTGTAAAGCAAGCCCGCCAGCGACAAGAGCAGCGATTGGAAGAGGTAGAGAGCAAGCGCCAAAATACGCTCAACCGCTGACAGCATGGGCATAGATCTCGGCAAGGGTGGCGTGGCTGTGTTGCACGCTTAAGACGTCGTAACCCGCGCCCAGCAACACACTCAGTACGCGCGGCCGCACCTGAACGGCATCCTGGTTCAAAACAACTTCACGCTCTTGGAGGCTAACGTCTGGGTGGAGAGAGCTGAGGACGGCCGCCACCGCCTCCAATGAGCGATCCACGCGCACCACGGTGCGCGGCCGTTCAGCCAGGGCTGCCTCCACCGAATTGCGGTAGTGGATCCGGCCGTGGTTGAGGATGACCAATTGGGTGCAAACCTGGGTCACTTCGTTTAGTTGGTGGGAGGCGAGGACGATGGTTCGCCCGTGAGCGTGCAGTTCGGCGATCAGGTCGCAAATCTCATTCTGGCCGGCCGGATCCAGTCCACTGGAAGGCTCATCCAGCAGCAACAGGGGCGGCTCGCCGATGAGGGCCTGGGCCAGTCCCAAGCGCTGGCGCATGCCTTTGGACAGCTCGCGAATCCGCTTGCCGGCCGCTTCCGCCAGGCCAACCAGGCGCAGACTGCGGCCGACGGCCGTCTGGAGCCAGCGCCCGTGCAAATTGCTCAGCCGGCCGACCAGCTCCAAATATTCGTCCACCCGCAGATGACCAGGGAATAAGAGGCGCTCCGGCTTATAGCCGACGGCCGGCCATCTCCCCGCGGAGGCCCATAAACGGCCTCTGTCAGGGTAAAGGAAGCCGGCAATCAATTTGAAGAGGGTGGTCTTGCCGGCCCCGTTCGGCCCCAACACACCCAAGACCTCGCCGGCCGGCACCGAGAGAGAAACGCCGTCCAGCGCGAGGAGATCGTCAAAGCGCTTGCTGACGCTGGCGATCTCAAACAGCGTTTGAGGCGAGGCGGCCGATGGGCGGATTATCACTTCTGGTTCGCGTGGGCTGAGATCGTTTCGGGCAACCGATGCGGGCCGGATTGCAGGAGCGGCGGGTAGTGTACCACCCCGGCCAGCATTCGCCTACAGGCGGTCCGATTGCTATAATCTTCGCTTTGAACCGGCCGGCCCTGCCGGCCTTTCCCGTGCAGCCCTCAGGCAGCCGGGCTGAAGAGGTAGATGTTATGGGAGGCTTTGCGCCTTACCTGAGCGTTGTCGAGATTATCCTGGCGGTCGTGCTGACGGTGCTGGTCATGCTCCAGGCCAAGGGCAGCGACCTGGGCGGCTTCATGGGCGGCGAGGCCGGCTCTGGCTACCGCACCAAGCGCGGCATTGACGCCAGCCTGCACCGGCTCACCATTGGCTTCGCTGTCGCGTTTTTCATCTGCACCATCCTGACATTCATCGCCGTAGGGGAAGCCGGCTAGCCAGACGTCGTGAAATTTATGCTGCGCTGGCAGCTTTTGCTCGCCATCGCGGGCGCCGGCCTGGTACTCTCGCTGCTGTCGTTTCAGTACCAGGCTGGCGAGGGCTGCAGCACGCGCGTGCCGGCCGCCGGCGGCACGCTGGTCGAAGGCGTGGTAGGCTTGCCGGCCCAGCTGAACCCGCTGCTGGCGGCCGCCAATCCGGTTGACTTGCAACTCAGCAACCTGATCTTTGAAGGCCTCACCGGCTACGACGCAAACGGCCTTCTCCAGCCGGCGCTGGCGCGAAGTTGGCGGGTCAGCGAGGACATGCGCCGCTTCTCGTTCACGCTGCGCCAGGATGCCTTGTGGCACGATGGCGAACAGGTGACAGCTGAGGACGTGCTCTTCACTTACCGCCTGCTCCAGGAGGAGGAATTTCCGGCGCCAGAGGCGCTGCGGACGCTGTGGCAGTCGGTCACCATCACCCAGACCGGCCGCTTCGGGGTAGACTTTGGCTTGCCACAGCCCTATGGCCCTTTCCTGGACGCGGTTACGCTGGGCATCTTGCCGGCCCACGTCTTTGGCGACGCGACCCCGGCCGAGGTGGCGGCCCACCGCTTCAACCGGCAGCCAATTGGGGCCGGCCCCTTCTTGGTCGTGCCGGGCAGCGATTGGGGCGACAGCGGCGTGTTGCGCCTGGCGCCCAATCCCAATTCATGGCCCGAAGGCACCCGCCTGGCTGAGCTGGAGTACCGCTTCTTCCCTGACTACGGGGCATTAGCGGCCGCCTTCGAGCGGGGCGAAATCCAGGCCATCTTTTCGGCGCCCTCGGCCGAGCTGCCGGCGTTGGCACTCCTGCCGGGCGTGCGCCTGTTCTCGTCCGGCGCGCCGGAACTGACCCAACTCTATTTCAATCTGAGCGAGAGTGGCTCGCCCTTGGCGCGCGGCCTGGACGGCCGGCGGGCCATCGCGGCCGGCCTGGATCGCGAAGCGCTGGTAGATCAGGCGCTGAACGGCCAGGGGCTGCTGCTCGAAGGCCCTTACCTGCCCGATTCGTGGGCCTTCGCACCTGGGCTGGCGGCCGCTTACGGCTATGATCCGGCCGCGGCCAGGGCCCTGCTGGACGCTGCTGGCTGGACTTTGACCGATGGCGGCCGAGTGCGGCAGAACGGCGACCAGCGGGCCGAGCTGCGCCTGCTGGCCAACAACAGCCCGGCCCATCAGGCGTTGGCGGCCGTAGTTAGCGACCAGTTGGCTGAAATTGGGGTCGTCGTATCCGTTGAGGCGGTGGAGTGGGACGCTTACCGGGCCGCGCTGGCCGGCCGGGAATTTGATCTTGCGCTGGTGGACGTGGCCGGGGCGCGCGACCCCGACCTCTATGATTTCTGGAGTCAGGAAGCCATCGTGCGCGGCCATAATTACGCCGCTTGGAACAACCGGGCAGCCAGCGAGGCGTTAGAGGCCGGCCGGAAATTGGTGGCCGTTGAGGCCCGCCGGCCATATTATCACACCTTTCAGCGCCTTTTTGGCGAGCAGTTGCCGGCGCTGACCCTCTACCAGCATGTCCAGACGTACGCTTTAAGCGAGGAGGTCGAGGGGGCCGAGGTGGGCCCGGTGCGCGAGGCGCGCAATCGCTACGCCGGCCTGGCCGGCTGGTTCATTGGCTATCGCGACGTGCCGGCCGCCTGCGCGCCGGCCGCGGCCGGGGAATGATAAAGGCGTCAGGAAACCACTCTGCCCGTCGTAGAGGCTTCGCAGGGGGAATCAGCAGAAATGGCCTCTGACGTGCCGCGTGGGAGTTGCAGCATCAGCGATGCCGAAGCGCAACGAAGCTACGTGGGCGTGCGGCGAGCGGCCGAACGCTTTTTTCGCGGTGATGGACTGCGCGGCGGTGGGTTGGAACGCATAGAGCGCCGCTAAATTGCGGCCGCAAGGCCGGTCAACATGATCGGCCCAAAAGGCGCGTCCTGGCGCACGGCAACCTCCTGGAGCTTGACCATCTCCAGCAGGGCCAGCAGCGTCATGGACAACTCCGCCCAAGTGACGGCCTCGGACAGCGCCTGGCGGAAGGACAGGCTGCCGCTGGCCCGCAGGCAGCGGCGCAAGTGGGCCGTCTGCCGCTCAATGGTGTAGGCCCGCGGCCGGCGGGCCACGCTGACGCTCTCGTCTAACCGCTGGCCGCGCTTCAAGGCGTCTTCCATGGCCGCGATGAGCGTGTCGAGCGTCACCCCGCTCAGGTCGAGCCGGCTTTCCAGCTTGGGCGGCGGGGCCAGACGCAGATAGGTGCGCAGGCCCTGCGCCTCGCGCCGGCCGAGCCAGTTGGCGACCTCTTTGTAGCGCTTGTACTCGCGCAACTGGCGCGCCATCCCTTCGGCCGGGTCCTCGATCTCCTCTTCGTCCGGCGCGACCGGCGGCCGGGGCAGCAGCGCCCGGCTCTTGATCACCAGCAAGCGCGCGCCGATGAGGATGAAGTCCATTAGCTGCGCCACCCGGTCGCCCTTCAGGCGCTCGACCTGGGCCAGATATTGGTCGGTCACGGCCGAGAGCGAGATGGCGGTGATGTCGAGCTGGTTGCGCTCGATCAGGTGCAGCAGCAGGTCGAGCGGGCCGCTGAAATGGGGCAAATTGACCGCGTAGCGGTTGTGGGGCGCAGGGCTGAGCGGGGAGGGGGCGGGCTGTATCTTCATCCTGGAAAGGAGCTTGCTTCTGCGGGCAGGGGGTCGTTCGGCCGCAGCACGCAATAGACGAAGCCGTTCATCTGCACGAGATGGCTGGTGTGGTAATTGCGGCCGATGGCCTCCAGCACTGGCGGCGGGTAGAACTGCGCCCGCAGCACGACTGTGTCAAACGCTTGGTCTTCCAGCATAGCGAGCATCTGGCCCAACTCCACCTGGTTGTTCTGGTACAGGTTCAGCAGCTGAGTGGGGTTGGTCACCACGTCACGGCCGAGATACAGGTTGAAGCCGGCCTCTTCGCTGAAGGCGGGCGTGTCGCCCTCGGCGATGAGCTGGCTGATGGCCACCCCCGCGGCCGTATCGGCCGGCGTCGGCGGCCGGCCCAGCAGGCCCACGTCGGCCGAGTCAATATAGGCAACGCTGACGGGCGGCCAAGGCTCTGAACACGAGGTCTGGACGCGGACGACGCTTTCCGGCGCTTTGCCCAGCGAGAGGGCGATGGCCCGCAGCCAGGGGGTGTGGGTGGGCATGTGGAAGAAGCGGGCCGCCTGGACCAAGAATAGTAACGCCACTACAACGGCCGCGAACGCTTCGAGTCGAAAGCTCCGGCCGCGGGCCCAATCGAGGAGCCGGCCGAAGGCGACGCCGGTCAGGAGGCAGCTGGCCGCTACCGCTGTGGCAAAATAGCTCTCGCCCGCGCCCCATTTGCCGGCCGTGGCGGCATTGGCGACAGCGACAACAAACCAGATGGCGTAGGCTGACAGGCGCTCGAAGTACAGTTGGTAGACGGCCATGCCGGCCGCGACGACGGCCAGCACGGTGTGCAGCTTGAGCCATTGCAGGTAGAGGGCCAGCGACTGGCCGGGGAGGAAGGGGTTGAGGTTGGCGGTGACTGTGTTCAGCAGCCAGTGGCCGCCGGTGGCCCAGTTGATCAAGAAGAAGAGGCCGGCGGCCGCGGCGGCGAAGCCGGCGGCCCAGGCGACGGCCCGCTTAGGCTGGCGCAGGAAGAGGAAGATGAAGACGGCGGCGACGGTGGCATAAGCCAGTTGCTTCGTATAGCCAGCAGCCAACAAAAGCAACACCACACCTAACCAACCCCAGTTGTTGCGCCGCGCCGACCACTCCTCACTTTCAATCACTCGGGCCGCCAAGACGACGGCGGCCGTCTCAAACATCAGCATGAACAGGTGCTGGCGAAAGAGCGGCCCAACGTGGTAGATGTAGTTGGAGGCGAGAAAGGCCAGGCCGGAGAGCAGGGCCAGCCACCACCGGCCGCTGGCTCGCTTTACGGCTAGCCCGATCAGCGCCGCCGTGATCAGCGTGCCGGCGTAAGCCACAGCGCGGCCGGTCCAATACTCAGGGCCAAAAAGCCACACCAGCGGCACGACGGCGATGTGAAATATGGGTGGGTAATTCGACGAATAGAAGGGATAGGCTTCAATGTCCTGGTAGGGCCATTCGCCGCGGCTAAGCATGAGCGTGTCCGCCAGCTCAAAGCCCTCGCCCTGGTCGTAGTCGAAGGGGAAGCGAAACAGGGCGGCCGCGTAGTGGGTGTAGACCAAGAAGTAGCCCACATAGGCCAGCAGGGCCAGGCCAATCAGCAAGATTGCCGGGCCGAACAAGACAGACCGGCGCCGCTTAGATGTTGGGCTGAGGACGGACAAGGATCGGCCGTGGAGATGGGGCCTCAAGCCGGCCGGTCGCCGAGAGGCAGTAAGGTAAGGCCAATGAGGAAGAGCAGCCCGGCCGGGATGAGCGCCATCCACTGCAGCGGCCCGAAGCCCTCAAAGTCGCCCGCGCCCAGCAGGTCGGCGAGCAACACGGCCGCCAGCAGTCCCGCGCCCAGGAACATGCAGTCCAGGCCAAGCCCTCGTTTGGTGATCATGGCCGCCAGAGTGTAGCCCAGGCGATTAACTCAGTCGAGCGGCCGCCGGCACCAGGTTTGCCAAAGTTGCGGCCGCAGCCGAAGTGCGCCTGGGCAATGTTCACAGAACAGCCTCAGTTGTGTGCCTGGTGAAAGGGCGCCCGCCTGATATCGAAACCGGCCATCCCATCTTACCACGGAGTTAGGCCGAAAAATGCAACACAGCCAGCGTGGCAAAGGTGGGAGGCGCGGCGGGTCTAGAAAATGGGCACGCCGGCCAGCCCGGCCGGCGCGCCTCTAACCTGGCAGCAGGCCGCCAAAGATCTCGACCAACTGGCGGCAGGTGTCGGGGTCGGGCGCCTGGTTATTGCTCTCGATGACGTTGCCGCCGGCCGCGAAGATGCAGTGCGCCGCCTGATTATGGCTGACCTGGCAATAGCGCTCGCCGAAGGCCACGATCGAGAAGTTGGCCCGCTCATCCTCCTCGTCCACCCAGTTGTCCTGCACCCGGGCCGTCGAGGCCAGCACGTGCCAGTCGGCCAGCTGCTTCCCCTCGACCAAATGGCTGACGTGCTGGTTATCTTGGGCGGCCGCGTCGCCAAACGAGATTAGGGCCACGGCCGGGTTGCCAAAGTCGCCAGCGAACGGCCGGCCCTGCTGGTCGCTTTGGTTGCCGTGGTAAGCCAACTGGCCGGCCGGCGTCGGGCCGCTCTCCTCCGACGGCAGGATCAGGTTGCCCAAGTCGCCCAGCAGGGCGTCGCGCTCCAGCGTCACGCCGGCCCCTAGCGGCAGGCTCCTGGTGTCGCGGCGGGCGGTGTGGCCCAGGTTGAATACGGAGACACAGGTGGCCTCAAACAGGAACTTGCCGAAGTCGCCGGTCGGGTCGCCAGCCAGCGGCGGCTGGATGTAGATGGCACGCGAGGTGAGGGCGTTGTCGCGGATCGAGATCGGGCCGTAGCCATAGGCGACCAGGCACTGCCCGGCCGGGCTGACGACGACGTTGTCGTGCACCTGCAGGGCGGGCTGGCCCGGCCGGAGCAAGCCGTCGGCCAAGTCGAGGGCCCCGCCCAGGGCCTGCAGGGCGATGATGCCCCCTTGCAGAAGGGGCCCTTCAACGACGCCGCCTGGCTCTGCCTGGAGGCCGTTAGCCTCGATGTGGTTGGCCTGGATCTCGACCCCCAGCGGCAGGCTCAGCAGAATGCCAACCGCAGGGGCGCTGCCGAGGCCATGGCCGGCGATCCGGTTGCCGTGAATCCGGCCGCGGGTCAGGCCGTTCAGGACGATCCCACCCATGGCCTGGCCGTCAAACGTAGGGTCGGGCTCTTCACGGAAAGCGCAGTTCTCCAGGCGGTTGTGGGCAATGGTGAGGTCGCTGATCTGTCCCACCGCTTCCAGGCCCTGGCGCAGCGAAACGCTGCCGATGGCGCTGAGGCCCGTGTTGCCGATGTGGTTGTCCCGCAGGACGACGCGACGCAGGCCGGGCGCTTCACTCCCCTGACTAAGGGTCAGCCCACCCAGGGTGACGCCCTGCTGGAACGGGCCGCCGCCGATCGTGTTGCCGGCGATCTCCACGTCTTCGCTGCCTTCCTCCAGCCAGATGCCGCCGCCGTTCATGCCGTTGTCGTGGCAGGCGAAAGAAGTCACCTGGGCAACGATGGCCGGCCCCCCGACCAGAGCGCACAGGCGCACGGCCAGATCGTGCGAGGCGCCGGCGTAGATGGCCGGGCCTGCCGCCAGGCCACTCGTGGCCGTGTGGTTGCTGATGAAACAGCGGCTGATGATCACCGGCAGTCCGCTGTTGGAGACGACGGCCGCCGGCGCGGCCGTCGTCGCGTCAATGGCGAACTTCTCGAAGCGTACGTTGGCGTTATTGATCTGAAAGGCCGGCTCCTGGCCGTTGTTGCGCACCACGCTCCGGAAGCCGCAACCCATAACGGTTACCTCCAGGCCGTCAATCAGCACCGGCCGGTCAAGGTTGAAAATGCCGGGCAGAAGGCAGATGTGGCCGCCGCCGCTTTCGGTTAGGAACGCCACCGCCAGGTGCAGGTCGTTGAAGTCGCCCTGGCTGAGTTCGCCGTCGCCCACCGTGACGCCGCAACAGCAGCAGCTGCCCTCCACGCCGCCCTCGCCTTCGGGCAGCTCTGTCAGGGGCGGGAACAGGTCGCGGCAATCCTGCGGCTGGCCCCATTCTTCGCCGTCAAAGTCAATTATCGCCAGCGGGCAATAATAGTGCAGGATGCCATGCCGGCCTTGGAGCTCCGGCTGGCCGGGGTTAGCCGGGTCTTCCGGCCACAGGACGTCGCCGAGGGCGCTGCGGGCCGGAATTTGCCAGTAGTCGCCCACCTGGAAGGCGGTGCTGGCTGGAGCAAAGGCAATTTCGACGCCCTCCTCTAGGGGAATGAAGCCGCTGTTGGCGCCCGGCAC
Source organism: Promineifilaceae bacterium (SeqCode) (assembly GCA_050696115.1). Classification (GTDB taxonomy): domain Bacteria; phylum Chloroflexota; class Anaerolineae; order Promineifilales; family Promineifilaceae; genus UBA11865. The sequence continues at coordinate 11,552 of JBOGUG010000343.1, forward strand.
CTCGACGGTCAGGGCGCCGGCCGATTCCCAGCGCCGCAGGCGCGTGTTGGGGCCAAAGGTCGCCAGGTCAATCGAGCCGGCCAACACGCCCATCGGGTCGTCAATGCTTGTCGGGTCAATCGTCACCAGCGTGCCCTCGACCAGGGTGACCTGCATCAGGGCGCCCGGCTCGCCGCGCAAATCGCGGCCGTCGTCGGTCAACTCCACCCAGTTGCCGCTGGCCAGGCCCAGGTTGGCGTCAAGGGGCGGGCTGCTCAGCAGCAACTGGTCTGGGCCGTCCTGGCCCAGGACGCGAAAGACGACCGAGCCGTTTTCGCGGCTCCACTTGAAAGTGGCTGCGCCCAGGCCGCCGGCCGTGTGGATCTCCACCCGATAAAGCTGGTTTTCCAGCCGGCGGTACCCTGCGCTGGCCGGCACAATGCAGGGTTCGGCCGGGGGGTCGGCCGGCTGGCTGCGGGCCGCCAGGCGGCCGTCGCTCAGCGCGACCGGCGGCGCCCAGGGGTGGGCGAAATCGTCGCACCCCTCGTTGCCAATCTCGAGCAGCTTAACCTGGGGCACGACCTGGGTGCGCGTGGCCGTGTCCGGGCCGCCCAGGGCCACCTCGCGAATGGCCGGCTCTTCAAGGGCGGTGACGTGGCGCTCCCAGACGTCGAGATAGGCCAGGAAGCTGCCGGCGCCGGCCGGCGGCTGGTAGCCTGGCAGGTCGGCCTGGCCGGTCACGCTCTCTTCAGCCTCTTTTTCGCACAGGATGCCCTCGACGTAATAGCGGCCGGGGCTGATGTTCAGCTGGCCACCGGCCGCGCCGATCTCGAAGCCGGCGTTGTGGATCGGGCCGCCGCAATGGCCGATGACGTCCACACGGGCTGTGCGCTCGATGTGGTTGAGGATGTCCAGCTCCTCGTTCCATTCGCTATCCAGCTGCACCCGGCCCTGTTGTTGGCGGACGCTGCTGTAGTGCTTGTCGCGGTCGAAGGTGGTGCGGGTGAAATCGCCTTTCATGCGGTTCTCCTTAAGGAGGTTGCCGGGGGCCGCTGCTCAAGTGACCCTAAAGATGCCTGTATCTAGCCCAAAGCGGAGGTATTCGGCCAGGGCCGTGCGCAGGTTGGCCTCGCGCTGAGGCTGCTTCAGATGGCTCCAGACGCCCATCTCGGAGCCGTCCTCGGCCCCGGTGCGGATTTCGAGGGCGCAGTGTTGGGCCAACTGGCGATAGCCCGGCTGGCCGAAGCTGGCGCTGGTGAACAGGGGCCTCAGCCGGGCGCGGACGGCCTGCAGCTCGGCCGGGGCCGTCAGCCCCTCGGCCGCCAGGTCCGGCTGGCAGCGGTAGCGGCGCGAGGTGCGCGATCCGGCCGGCACGTGGCTGAAGCGCACGCAGCCGATCTGGCGCCGCTCGACCATCAGCCGGCCGGTGAAGATACATTCGCTGGCCCACAAGACGCGTACAGCCGGCGCCGGGTCGTCGGCCCCGACCACCGTGCTGCGCTCAATGGTCACCTCGGCGCCGGGCGCCTCGATGTCGGCCGCGGCCGCGTTGTCCAGAATGCAATCGCGGATCTTCAGGAGCGGAACGCCCGGCGGCAGGTTGACGCCGCCACAGATCGTCCGCTCCAGATTGAGCTCAAGGCGGTCGTTTTGCTCGTCGGGGTTGAGAGATGGGTTGACGATCAGCCGTTCGGCCGCCGGCGGCAAGGTGCAGTGGGCGAGGCTGAGCCGGCCGAGGTTGCCGACCAGCACGCGCAGCACCCCCTCCAACAGCAGGCCGTTGACGACCAGCTCGCCCTGGTTGGGGTCGGCCGCCGGCGCCGAGCCGCGCACAGAGAGGTTGCCCAGCAGGTGCGGCCGGAGTTCGCTGGCCTCCAAGTCGTCCACGCTGGCGGCCGGCACGGCGCCCACCGGCCGGGCCGCGACCAGGTGCAATTGACTGCCGGCCGCCAGCGTGATGGCGTCGTTCCCGGTCAGGTTCTCGGCGTAGGTCCGGCTGTCGCTGATGGCGATCAGGCCGGCCGCGCCGGCCGGCTGGGCGTTCCACTCGGCCACCGCGGCCGCCAGGCTGTTGACGCGCTGGCCGGGAATCGGGGCAGCGCTCTGGTTGACCTCGAGCTGCCAGGTCAGCGGCCGGTCCAGGCTGGCGGCCAGGCTCTCGCGCCGGTTGTAAGGCCCGCCGCCGACATCGCCGCTGAAGCCGTAACCCTGGCTGACGAGCGGGTCGGTTGGCGCGGCCGTGCCGCTCAAGACGGCCCATCGACCGAGCGCTGGATCCACCGCGACTCGGGTCGTGCCGTCGCTGGCCGGCGCCGCCCACGCCGGGTCGTCCCAGCCCTCCAGGTTGCAGATAACGATCTCTTCGGGCTGTAGGGGGCTGGGGCCGTCGAAATAGACCTCAAAACTAGGCTGGGCGCCCAAATAGTCCCCCGGCCGCTCGAAAGCCGCCCGCCGGCGCAGCGGTGCCGGGACGTTGATTTCGGTCGCCAAGTGGGTGATGCTGGCCTCGGTTTGCGGCCGGTTGAACAGCGGCGCGTCCAGGCCCAGGGCGTTGAACCGGTAACGGCCATCGGCCGGCGCGGCCGCCGGCCGGGGCGTGGTCTGGGCCAGGAAGTAGGCCCCCAGCCGCCACAGGTAGATGCCGACGTTGGGGATGTTGTAGCGGCCCGCGCGCCGGCCGATGTGGCGCACCTCGGCCGTATGGGCGCTGGTGTCGAAAGGGCCGTTCAGCAGCTCCAGCCGGTTGCTGGCGCGCAAATCAGGCGTGCGCTGGTTGTAGAGGCGCACGTGGTTGAGATGCTGGGTGGTGGCCAACAGCTGGAAGAACTCGACCGCATGGGCCGGCCAGTTGGTGACGTCGCGGGCCAACTGTTCCAGGACCGTGGCCGTGCCCTTGCGCTGGCGATAAGCCAGCGTGTTGGCAACATAGGCGCGCAGGCTGTACAAGCCGGCAGCCCCGGTTGCCTGCAAGCGGCGCACGCCGAGCAGGTCGCCCAGGTAGGGCACGACCCATTCGGCGCACGTCTCAATGAACCAGTTTTCATATAGCCCTTCAATGTCCGTTTCCAGCGTCTCGAATTGCCTCTCGATCACCGACAGCAGGGCCCGCAACGGCTCGCCCTGGCCAGCGTCGCGCCGGCGCAAGTGCGCCGGCAGCAGGTCGTATAGACGTTGGCCGTGGGCCCAGCTCATGTGGTCATTCCACGAGAGCGCCATCTTGGCCAGGCTGAGGCCGGCCGGATTCAGGCGCAACAGTTGGGCCGGCAAGATGGTCTGGCTGGCCGGGTCGTAGCGGGCGGTCTGGGCGGCCAGCGCGGCCGACACCTCGGCCGGCTCGCCCGTCAGGTGCAGCGCCTCCACGTCTACCGCGATCACTCCTTCAAGCCCGTGGAGCAGAGCGACGATCTCGGCCGCCGTGACGGGCTGGCCGAAAGCGCGCGCCTCGAAGGCAAAAGCGGCCTCCAGACTGGCCGTTGCGGCCGCCTGGACGTCCTCCCAATCGTAGGCAGCATCCAGCAACAGGCGGGCGCTCAGGTCAAAGGTCAGCCCTTCGTAGCTCGCCAGGCGCAATTCGCGCAGTAGATCGCGGGCGCCGTTGACGGCCGCCTTGAGGTTGATGAAGACGGAGGAATCCTCGGCCAGCGACTCGCCCTGGCTGTCGGCCAGCGTCAAGTGGGCAACCTCCTGTTCGCCGGTCCACACGGCCGCCGCCAGAGCCTTGCCGACCCCCGCAAAGGCGCGGGCGAAATCTTCGAAATCGCGTAGGCTGACCACCCGGTCCAGGGTCAGCACAGTCATGGGGACGTTGCTGCGCGCGTCATTCAGCTTTTCTGGCTCCTCGCCGCCTTCGGCCGGCAGCGGGTTCGTGACGCCGCTAACGCCGAACGGCCGCGTCTTGAGCAGGGTCAGCGTGCCCGCGCCGACCTCGCCCGCCAGGCCTATGCCGCTGCGATAGGTGGCCGCGACGTTTTCAAGGCCGGTGGGCAGGCGGGCGCCGCTCTTGCCGTCGCCAAAAATGAGGCTGGCCCGGGCCTCGTCGTCCAGGCGCAGGGTGTAGATGCGGGCCCCGGCCGGCTGGGCGTAGAGCGTGTCCACCCGCTGCCATTCGACGCCGTCCACCTCCACCTCCAAGGCCGCTTCAGCGCCGCTGGCGTTGGCGGCCGACAGGTGGGTCAGGGGCGTTTTCTTCAACACGAAGCGCTGGTTGGCCTGGGCGCCGTCGCCGCCACCTAGCACCTCACCCCTGACGCTCTCACCGTGGCTGGCGCGGACGGCGTTGGCGTTCAGGGCCAGGCTGTCGCGCCGGTAGCTGTGCTCCAGTCCGGCATCGAAGACCACGATGGTCGTGCCGGCCGCCTCGAAGGCGGCCATCACGCGCCGCACCTCGCTCGCGGGCTCGCCGGCCGGTGTCAGGCCGCTCACGGCCAGCGCCTGGCCCGCGCTCAGACTCAGGCCCAGCCCCTGCAGCGACAGCAGCCACTTGCCGGCCGCGACGTCCCCCAGCCAGGGCGTCTGGGCCAGCGGCAGGGCTTCGCTGCGGCTGTAGACGGCCGTGTTGCGCACTTTGAAGCCGCTCAGGCTGGGGCTGTCCTTGTCGGCCGAGATGACTTGGCTGCCGTCCAGATGGTTCAGGAACAGGCCGGTCGCGTTGCCGCTGATGGCGAAGCCGGCGACCGATATCTCGGTGACTTCGCGTATTTTGAAGCTGCGGCTGCCAAGGCCGGATTGGTGAATTGCGACGAAATCACCCGCGTTCAGGCCGCCCATGGCCCGGTCGAGGAAGAAGTCGCCGTAGTTGTAGAAGAAACGATCGTCCAGGTCGGCCGGGTTGCGCAGGGTGCTGTCGTGCCAGATCGAGAAGATGGCCCCGGCCGTGGCCGAGTCCCAGGGGTGGGGGAAGGCGTCGTCATCGCCGGTCAGCTCGTCCGGCAAGCTGAGGTAATTGGGCGCGTTATGGCCGAAGATGCTGGCCCGTTCGCGCAAAGCGTAGGCGGCGAAGGCGCCGCTCATGCCGGCCGCCTCGGCCAGGGTGACGGCCGTCAGCCCCCTGGCGCTGTCGCTGGCGACAGCCTGGACGCGGCGCAGCCGCGAGGCGCTGTTATCACTCTTGACCAGCAGCAGCATGTCGCCGGCTTTGAGGTTGGTGGCTGTGCCGGCCAGGTAGATCGTCTGGCTGGCGCTGCTCAGCGTCTGGGCCAGGCTCAGCACCAGCCGCAGGGCGTTCCAGGCCGCACGGGCGGTGATCGCCTCGGCCGTCTCGAACGTCTGGGGCAATTCACCCTGCGCCTGGGGGACGCTCTGTGCCTGAGTGCCGGCCGGGATGGGCGCCTCGGCCGGCGCGCCGCCGGTCTCGTCCACAGTGAAGGCCAGGAAGGTCTCGGCCGCCACGCCCGGCCGCAGCTCATAGCCAATGGCGCGCGCCATTTCCAGGACAGAGCGCCGCTCGGTGGCCGTGGGCAAAAAGCCCTCATTGGCGATGCGCTCTTGATAGAAGGTCAGCACGTCGCCCACGGCCGCCCAGGCGTCCAGCAGGGCGATGGCAAGGTCGTCGGGGGTGCGGGCGGTGAGGTCGCGCAGCGGCCGCTCGCCGGCGTGATCGCCGTCGGGCAGCTCCTCACTGCCCAGCCGGTTGAGCATCTGACGCAAGAAAGAGGAATGGACGCCGATCCGGTAGCGCAGCCGGCTCAGCCCGGCCGGGTTGTAAATCGCCTGCTGCTCGCCCTCAGCCCAGCAGCAGCCGCAGGCCTCCAGGCTCACGTCTGGCCTCCGATCACGATAAACTCGATCTTGCCGTTCTCCGGCCGGCTGGGGTCGTTGTCCAGGCGGGCGATTTCAAGCCGGCCCATGCTCAGATAACCCTGGTCGTACGCGCCCAGGTCGGTCTGGCCCCAGCGCTGAAAGCGATTGGGGCTGGCCGGCCCCGGCTGCAAATCTACCCATTGGACGGCGGCCACGCCCATGGCGGCGGCGACGATCTGACTGGCATACACCGGCTGGCCGAAGGTCAGGTTGTCGGGATGGAAGAAGCCGTGCCGGCCGTCGGCCAGCGTTCGGTTAGAGAATGCTTCCAGCAGGGCAGCCTTGACGTCGGCCGGGAAATGGCCCGGCCGGGCGCACACGGTCATGATGACCTCCAGCGGCACGAAGCGCGGGCCGTCTACCTCGATGTCGTGGCCGGCCAGGCGGAAACGCTCCAGCCATAGGCGGACCTCCTCCTCAAAGGCGACGTCCACGGCCAGGCCGCGCTTGCGGTCCACCGTCACAAACATCGTGTGCCAGCTTCCTGTCCAGCGCCGAGTCGCCCGGGCACGCTGGACCTCGGGCTGGCGCTCGGTCGCGGCCGCGTAGTCGGCCGGGGTGACCGCCCGCTCCTGGCGCCGGAAGGCCCGTGGCGCGTAGAGGCGCACCTCATCCAGGCTTTCGGGCGCGGCGCCGCCGGCGGCCGGAAGCGGGTTGCGCACGGCGCTGATGCCGGCCAGGCCGGCCAGATAATGGCCAAGCGCCTCGGCGCCGATGTTGCCGGCCGGCCCGTTGCCAATGCGGTATTCCACGGCCAGGTCCACGTTGGGGCTGGGCGCCTGGCCGAAGAGGAGGCCGTCGCCGAAGCGCAACTGGCCCCGGCTGTCGTTGTCCATCTCCAGGACGAACTCGGTGGCGAAACGGTCGCTGTTGAGCAGATCGCGCTGCGGCCGCCACATTTCGCCGCCGCCGGCCAGGCTAACAGCCGGCAAGGCTGCTCGCGGCTCCTGGACCAGGCTCTGGGAGGCCGGCGCGGTCGGGTCCGGCTCGGCCCGAAAGGTGATGTCGCGCTCCTGTAGGTAGGGGCGGTAGCGGCGGTGGCCGGCCGGGCGGGGCAGCGCCTCGCCCTGGCGCGTCCGGCCGTGGTCGGCCAGGGCCACGTTGCCGCGCGCCACGCTCATGTTCAGGAGCAGGCTGCCGGCCACCTCGGCCGACAGGCACAGCGGGAAAGGCAGGGCGTCCTCGGCCGCCCACTCGACCTCGACGATCGGCTGGCCGAGCAAATCGTCCTGGCCCGCGACCGCCGCCGTCAGCCGCACCGCCCAACGGTGGCTGCGGTCGGCGTCAGCCGCCAGCCCCGTCGTCGGGCTGAGCGCTTCCTCGAAGATCAGCGCGTCGCCGGCCTGAAGCTGGAGGGCGTCGGCCGGGACGGCGCTGCTTTGCAACGTGGCCCGGGTGGCCCCGGCCGGCAGGCAGCAGGCCTCGTCGCCCCAGGTGTGGAAGCGGATTTCGTTGTGGCTGGCGCCCAGGCTCACGTCGTGGGCCAGTTCGAAGACGGCCGCCGGATGAAGCGAGAGGAGCTCGGCCAGCTCTTCCTCGGCAATGCGCAGCCCGGCCGGCATTCGGGTCACGAAGCGGGTCGGCAGGCCGCTGACCGGGTCCCGGGCCGGCAGGCTGGCCCCGTCGGCCGCACCGCCCGCTTCGACCTGCAGTTGCACCCAGACGCGGGCGTTGCAACCGTCGTGCATCGGGTAGGCCAGCAGGCGGGCGTGGCGGCGCAGCGAGGCCCGCCGGCGGGCCGTTCCCAGATAGGCTTCAGTGGCGGCCGCGTCCTGGAAATAGCTGAGCGCGTCGCCGGCGTAGGCCAACAGCTCAACCAGGGCGACGGCCAGGTCGGGCGCGGCCCGCTCTTGCCACTCCGGCGCCAGGATGGCCAGCCGGTCGTAAATCAGGCGCTCGAAAGTGGGGTAATCCTTGGCTAGGTAGTTGAGCGCCGGCGCGCTTTCGACCTCGGTCGGGCACTCCTCGGCCGGCCAGCAGTCGAATTCGCTGGGGCACTCAACCTTGAAGGAAAAGCCGATCTGCGCCAGGATGGGGTCAAAGCCCGGCGGCGGGTCCGCGCTGCTGGGGGAAGCCACCAAGCGCAGCGTGTAGGTCGAATAGTCGCCGCAGGAGTCGGTGCGCACCAGCAGCAGTTGGTCCGGCTCCGGCTCGGCGGCGTAAAAGGCCGCCTCGGCCGGCGTGATCAGGCTGGCGGCCAGCAGCCCGGCCGTCTCGCTGGCTGCGGCCGCCCACTCGGCCTTGACGGGCGTCACGCGCACGCCCCCCTCGACGCGCACGTTGGCGGCCGAGAAGCCGGCCGGCAGTGCCTTCAAGCAGCGAACGAGCAGCGTGCGCTGGGCCAGGGCCGGCTCCGGCGCCTCGCTGTCGAGCACTTCCAGGAAGTCAATCCCGTTGAGGCTGGGATGCTCGTCAACCAGGTCGCGCCGGCGTGGCTTTTGGCAGACGTATCGGAAGCTCATCGTCTTTCCGGCCGGGCGCTCAAAGCTCCCGGCTTAAGCTGACCTCGCGCCGTTCCTGGCTGCGGCGCAGCAGGTAGCGCACGGTGATCGTCAGGCGGGCGTCGTCGCTCTCCACCCGCACCGCTTCCGGCTGGATCACTTCGCCCAAATAGCGCTGCAAGGCGCTCTGGATCATGTACTCGGTGGCCGTGGCCAGCTCGGGGCTGTTGGGCGCAAAGACCAGCTGCATCACGCCGGCGCCGAACTCCGGCCGGTTGACCCGCTCACCTGGCGCGGTGAAAAGCAGTTGCTCGATCAGCTGCCGGACGTGGGCCTCGGACCCGGCCGTCGCCGCCCGGCCGCGGCCGTCCACCTTGAAGGGGAAGGCGATATCCGTCATAGTCCCTGCACCCGCGGCTGGACGGCCGCGATCACGGCCGGCCCCTGGGGCGCCTGGGCCGGGTTCAGCCCCAGCCCCTGGCTGCTCTGCAGAATGGCCGGCGCGCCGTTGATAAGAACCCGGCCGGCGGCCGTGACCCATTGGATGCGCACGCAGGGGCTGGGCCCGCCCGGCGAGAAGGCGCAGCCGGCCACCAGCGCCTGATCGGCCAGGCTGGCGGCCGGTTGGCCGCTCAGCAGAACCCGCCCCTGGCTGGGAATAATCGTCGCCATCCCGCCGTGCGGGCAGGTGATCGTCGCGCCGACGTGAACCAGGGCTGGCATGGCCTTCCTCCTAAGTGACGACCAGGGCCGGCGCATTGATGGCCACCGACGCCCCGGCCATGACGATGGTAGCCCCTTTGCCGTTGGAAAGGGTGATGCCGGCGTCGTTGATGAGGATCATGGCCCCGGAGCGGTGACGGATCATGATGCCGTCTGCGCCGTCGCTGATAGACAGCACGCTTTGCAGGGCCGAGTTGAGCACGATGCTGGGGCTAGCCGGCACGCCGATCAGCGCCTGGGCCGGCACGGTGCCCTGCGTCCAGAAGCCGCCGCTCCAGATCGGCCGGTCGGTATCGCCGCCCTCGAACTCCACCCAGACGTTGCTGCCGACGGTGGGCACTACATATACTCCGGCCGACAGCCCGGCGATGGGCGCGCAGGGCATGGCCCAGGGCTGGGTGGCCGCGCCCAGCACGGCCGGCACGCTCACCTGGACGCGGCCGGTCTGCATGGGGTCAACATTTTGGATGACAATGCCGCGATACTTGCCGTAATATGCGCTCATGGGCGCTTCCCTTCGCCCCGCATACCTGCCCCGGCCCTCACGGCCGCACCACCGGCGTGATCGCGCCCAGCCCCTCGCGCGTCAGGCTGAAGCTCTGCTGGTAGCTGCCGATGCCGATGGTGTGGCCGACGCTCTTGACGTAGTACAGGCCGTCGTAGCTGTAGCCGACGCCGCGCACGCCCACCAGGCCGCGCGGCCGCAGCAGCGCCTCGTAGCGCAGGGCGTCCAGCTGGCCGCTGGCCGTGATGACGTTGTCCTGGGCTTGGTCGGTCATGGCCTGGGCCCGGCCGTATGCCTGGGCGGCCGTCACGCCGCTCTCGCGGTAGGCCATGACCCGCTTGGGCTGCTGCACCAGCCAGGCCGGCTGCGACACCAGCGGCACGCGCGTGCTGGCGAAGGTCACCACCGGGATGGGGATATTGGCCGTGCGCTCCTGGACCACCCCCTGCACCGTCGCCGAGGCCAGGCCGTCGTAGCTGAAGTTGATGCTGGCCACGTTGCTCTCCGAGCCGAGATTGGCCGAGATGGCCTTCTGCGGCACGCCCAGGCGGGGCGGCGGCCCCCAATAGGCCTGGTTGATCCCCGGCGCCGGCCCCGGCGTGACGTAGAAGACGTAGCCGTGCCGGCCGGCCATTTCGCGCAAATAGGCCAGGTCGGTGCCCTGCTGCACCGGGATGCGGTCGGTGGGCAAGGGCGGGTCCAGGAAGGCGGGCGGAATGACAGTCGGGATGAGGCCGTAGAAAGCGTAGCTGGCGATGATCTTCAGGGCGATGACCGTTTCGTCTTGGGCCGGGTGCTCGGCCGACTTCTCCTCAAGATCCAGCATGACACTGACGTCCTCGGCCGTGATCGTCAGCCGCGTCTCGCCCGGCCGCTCGCTGGGCGCCAGGCTCTGGCGGGTGATGATGCCGTCGAAGAGGACTTCAGGCAGGGCGTTAAACGTCACCAGGATGATCACGCGGGCCATCGGCCGCAGCAGCGGCGTCATCAGCAGAAAATAGTCCAGGACGTCAAGCTGGGTGCGGCCGACCTTGAGGCTCAGTTGCAGGCCGGACTGGCCCTGGTCGCTGTGCTGGACGTCAATGGACTCGATGGCCTCCAACAGCGGCGGCGGCGCCGGCAGCGGGACGGCCGGGCCGATCAGGACGGTGACGAGCGTGCCAAAAAGGCTCATGCCGGTCTGCGCTCAGCGCTCCACCTGGGGCACGGGCACGCGCAGGCTGCGGCCGCTTTCGGCCAGCAGGTCCCAGGGGTGCAGGGCGTTATTGGCGTCGGCGATGCGCCAGAAGGCCAGCGGGTCGCCCAGGGCGCGAAAGGCCATCAGGTCCAGCCGGTCGCCGGCCGTGACGGGCAGCTCCAGCAGCAGCGGCATCTTCTCGCCCTGGGGCAGGAAGCGTCGCCGCAGGTAGGCCACGCCCCGGCCGGTCGCCTCCTCAACGTAGGTCGCCGTTTCCAGGTTGTAATAGCGGCTGCTTGGGTCGAACATGCTTCAGACCCTGGCCTCAGAAAAGCTCGATCTCGCCGCCGGCCACGGCGCCCAGGTCGCCCACGCTGCCCAGCACGGCCAGGGTCTCCTTGACCACCTGGTGGGTGAGAAACAGGTAGTAACCGGGGTGGGTGATCGAGAAGTCGCTGTAGCTCAGCACCGACAGCGTCAGCGACAGGCTGGCGCGGATCGGGTGCAAGTCGGGGTCGTATTCCTCCTCGTTAATCGTGAAGCTGGTCAGGCGCACCGGCAGCACCCGCTTAACGCCCCAGATGAACAGGGTCAGCGGCGCGGCCGGCTGCACGATCTCGATGGTGCCGGCCGCCATCAGGGCCGTGTTGAGGATGACGGCCGCGCTCTTGGGGTAGAGCAGCATCTCCAGGGCCGACAGTTGGGGGTAGAGGCCCAGCGCGCCGCCGCCCTTCTCAAGTTGGTCGGCCGCGTCCAGGTGCAGCTCGTTGATCGTGATCTTCTCGCGCGGCGGGCCGGCCAGGCGCAGCGACTCGCTGCGCGCCCCGCCTTCCTGGGCCGTCTGGGCCTCTAGGCTGCGGCTCATCGTCTTGGGGTTGTATTGGAAGATGACCACGCTGGCCAAAGGGTTGACCAGGTCAACGCCGACGATGGCGCCTTTGGTCAGTTTGGGGGAGCCGGGGTAGGTGGTCATGTCTGTGGATACGCTCTCGGTTCGCCTTTACGTCATCGGCGCATTGCCGGGAATGTCCCAAACGTTACCCAGAAATGCGCCCGTGTCTGGGCTGGTGTTGATCCCCGCCATTGTCTGGCCGGCCGTGGCCGCAAATTCCTCCTCGCGGCGCGACTTGGCCTCATCCACGATCTCGTGATTGGGTTCCAGAATTTCCGTCTGCAGGTCGCTCAGTTTGGCGGCGAAGTCAACCGTGTTGCTGGGCGTAGAGACGGTGCGCTCAATGACGCGTTGTGGGTCGAGCGCGCGCATCATCTTGTGGAAATTAGCTCGGTGGCTGTGCATGGCATGCGCAAACTCGTGGCTGCGCACCCCGCCGGGAATGTCGGCCGAGGGCATCAACGTGTTTCCTTGCCAGCTGAAGTTGACCACTACGCTGATCGAGAAGGCGTCGGCCGGGCCAATGCCTAACTGAGTTCGCACGGCCGCCTCATCGGTGATCTGGAGTGTGGCGTCGTGGGCGTTGCTGGCCAGCCCCCAGTTGGCATGGGCCACCGTGCGGGTGGTGGCCCCGGCCGTCGCCTGCACCGTGAAAATGCCGTGGCGCTTGTAAAACGCTTCCCAATCGGGTACGTCCCAGGTGAGGGGTGGGCCTTCGTTGAGATTGCTGTAGTCGCTGACCGGGATGCGCGTCTTGGCCCCGGCCGGGCTCACCTTGAAAAGCACGCTGGCGTCCCGGTGGAAGCGGCGGAAGGCGCTGGCGGCGTTGGTCACGTCGGGGTGTAGCTGCGGCGAGGAGGTGTAGCTGCCGGCCGTCAGGCTCGAAACGAACGCAAAGGCGTGGTTAGGGCCGCCGCTGATAGTGGACCTGGTCGGGGCCGGGTTGGTGACGTTGGCGTTGTGGATGCCGAGCTGGTTGAACTGGCGCGGCGGCGAGGGCTGGCCGGCGCGGGCCGCCTCGGCGTTATCGGTTACGGCTGAGGCCCAGGGCGCGCCGGTGCGGTCGTTGACGCTGATGGGCCGCTCCAGCGTCTCAACCACGGTGTCAGCTGGAAGGTAGTGCCACCGCAGCCGAAGCCGACCTCCGAGAGCCATCGTCCCCGCCCACTGCGTTTGAAAGTCAACGTCGCTGGTCGGCCGGCTGACGGTCCCGTGGCTGGGCGTGATGTATTCCCAACTGGTGACGCTCATGCGCTCGCCGGCCGTCGGCGAGAAGCTAACCGCCGCCGTCAGGTTGCCACCGCGCGTCAGGGCGGCGCTGGGCGTGACCGTCAGGCTGGGCCTGGCCGGTGCGGCCGGCGCGCCGCCGTCCTGGCGCTGGATCTCTGGCAGCTCCTCGCCCGGCCCGGATTCAACTGCTGGCGGGGCGGTCTCTTCTTCCTCCCTTGGCCGGCGCGCGGCTTCGCCGCCAATGATCACGCCCGGCGCTGGGTTCGCCCAGCGGCTGCCCTCCTCGTCCTGGGCCGCGCCATAGGAGCGCTGCACCATCACGCCATTCTGGGGGCCAGCTATGCCTGCAATGGCCGGCCATGTCGGGCTGGCCGCCGGCTTGGCGGCCCCCTGCTGCACCACGTGGGCCAACTCGTGGGCCAGCAGCCGCCGGCCGCCGGCCGTGCCGGGCGCAAACTGATCGCGGCCGAAGACCACATCTTCGCCGGCGGTGTAGGCCGCCGCGTTCAGAGCCGCGGCCGATTCGGCCGCCAGCGCATCCGTATGTACCCGCACCCGGCCGAATTCCTGCCTGAAGCGAGACTCCATAAAGCTGCGCGTGACTGAGTCCAGCGGCTGGCCCGGCGCGCGCAGCGCCTGGCGCACGCTGGCTGGGGCCTCGCCGGCCGCCCCGCCGCCCGTGGCTCGTCGCTGGACCAGGGGCTTGGTTCGCAAGAGTTCGTCCTCTTCGTCTTCCTCATCCGTCCGGCGCTGAAGCTTCGGCTCCGGCATGGCCATCACCTGCTCCGCGACACGATCAGCCTCCTGTTCGTAACGGTCGCCCGGCCGGTTGAGGCGCAGCTTGGGCTGAATTCCCAGCCGCTTCTCGCGGCCGCACGCGCCGCACGCGCCGCCCAGCCC
>JBOGUG010000344.1:0-35816 GCA_050696115.1 Promineifilaceae bacterium (SeqCode)
CCTGGTGGGCATGGGCCGGGCAACTGAGCTGCTCCTCTTTGGCGAGCCGGTCACGGCCGAGGCTGCCCTACAGATGGGCCTGGCCAACCGGGTCACGCCGCCGGCCGAGGTGCTGCCGCTGGCCCAGGAGTGGGCGGCGCGGCTGGCGGCCGGGCCGGCCCTGGCGCTGGGCATGACCAAGCGCATGCTGACCAACGAGTGGAGCATGGACCTCGACTCGGCGCTGGAGGCCGAGGCCCAGGCCCAGGCGCTGCTGCTGCTGGGCGAAGACCACCGCCGCTTTTACGCCGCCTTCCGGGAGAAATCGCCGCCCAAATAGCCGGCCGGCGCAGCCAACGAGGGACCCGATGCCGAAACAGATCATCAACCCGGCCGGCCTGGCCCGGCCGAGCGGCTTCAGCCACGCTATCCTGGCCGAGGGCGGCCGCTTGCTCTTCCTGGCCGGTCAGGACGCCAGCGACGCCGACGGCCGGATCGTCGGCCGGGGCGACCTGGTGGCCCAATTTGAGCAGGTGCTCCGCAACCTGGGGGTCGTGCTGGCGGCCGCCGGCGGCCAGATGCAGGCCATCGTCAAGCTCAACATCTTCGTCAAAGACCGGGATGACTACCTGGCCCACCGGCGCGAGCTGGGCGAGCTTTTCGGCCGCGCCTTCGGCGGCTATTACCCGGCCATAGCCCTGTTCGAGGTCTCCGGCTTTTTCCAGGCCGAGTGCCTGGTCGAGTGCGAAGGCATCGCCGTCCTGTGAATTTTGAGCTGAGCGAGGCGCAGCGGGCGACGCAAGCGCGGGCGCGCCGCTTTGCCCAGGAGGAGGTCGCGCCCCAGGCGCGGGCGGCCGACGAGAGCGGCCGCTTCCCCCTGCACCTGGTGCGCCGCCTGGCCGAGCTGGGCTTTTTGGCCGGCCCGCTCGAAGCCGAGTATGGCGGTCACGGGCTCGACTACCTCAGCTTCACGCTGGTTTCAGAGGAGCTCGGCCGGGCCGACGCCTCGCTGCGCGGCTTTCTGGCGGTGCACACCAGCCTGGTGACCCTGGCCGTGCGCGATTGGGGCAGCCCGGAGCAAAAGCGGGCCTGGCTGCCGCGGCTGGCGGCCGGCGAGGCCATCGGCTGCTACTGCCTGACCGAGCCCAACGCCGGCTCCGACGCCGCCAGCCTGGAGACGACGGCCCGGCCGGACGGAGACGGCTACGTCCTCAATGGGGAGAAGATCTGGATCACCAACGGCGGCATCGCCGACCTGGCGCTCGTGTTCGCCAGCCTGGATCGCTCGCTGCGCCACGCCGGCATCTGCGCCTTTCTGCTGCCGACGGCGACGGCCGGCTTCGAGCGCGCGCCGATGCCGGGCCAGGCGCTGGGCCACCGGGCGGCCGACCACGCCCATATTCGCCTGCGCGACTGCCGCCTGCCGGCCGAGGCGCTGCTGGGCGCGCCGGGCGCGGGCTTCAAGGTGGCCATGTCGGCCCTGGATCACGGCCGGCTGGGGGTGGCGGCCGGGGCGCTGGGCATCGCCCAGGCCTGCCTGGACGCCAGCGTGGCCTTTGCCCGCGGGCGGCGCCAGTTCGGCAAGCGCATTGGCGACTTCCAGATGATTCAGGCGACGATCGCCGATATGGCGGCCGAGGTCGAGGCGGCTCGGCTGCTGGTCTACCGGTCAGCCTGGCTCAAAGACCAGGGCCAGCCGGCCACGCGCGAGACCTCAATCGCCAAGCTGTACGCGACCGAAACGGCCGTCCGAGCCGCGTCCGAGGCGGTGCTCATCCACGGCGGCCGGGGCTACAGCAGCGAGTATCCGGTCGAGCGCTATTACCGCGACAGCAAGGGCCTCCAGATCTACGAAGGCACCTCACACATCCAGCGGATCGTCATCGCCCGCGAGCTGCTCGGCCGGGAGTGACGGTTGGGTTAGGGCGCTTCGTGCTTAGCTGCAGGCGGCCGGTGAAACGCCCAGGCGCTTCGCCAGAGCGGGAATTATAAGCCGCGAAAATCTTCCAGAACGCCTGAATAGATTGATTCAAGTCGGCCAGCGTACTGTTCCCACGTGTGCTGCTTGCTGGCGCTCTGACGGGCCTGCCGCCCTAATCGGCCGCGTTTCAGGGGATCGATCAGCAGGCTCACTATGGCATTGGCAAAGCCATCCGTATCGCCTGGTTCTATCAACATGCCGTTGTTATCGTCCTGAATTAGATCGGCGACCTGACCCACTCTAGAAGCCACAATGGCCTTGCCCGCTGCCATGTACTCAAATATTTTGAGTGGCGACCCCCCGTGGCCATCAAAAAAGAGTGTATTGGGCGCCGCGGCGACATCTGCGGCGGCGAGCAGTGCTGGCACCTGCTGGTGTGCTACAACTCCAGCCATAATGACCGCGCGCTCAAGGCCCATGTCCACAATCAACTGCCCGACCTCCGCTCTGGTCCGGCCGTCGCCAACCAAGACCAGCCTGGCATTAGGCACCTTCTCGATAACCTTGGAGAAGCTCCTCACCAGCAGCGGCAGATCATGCCAGATGTAGAACCCACCTACGAACATGACGACGGGCTCGTGCGTCAAACTAAGTTGGCGCCTGATCGGGCCAGCGTCGTAAGTGCGGCTGAACGCTTCAATGTTGGCGGCGTTGGGCAGCACTGTGATCTTGGCCGGGTCTACCTTCCAAGTTCGTACTAGGTGTTCCTTAAGCTGGCTCGAGACGGAAATGATGCGTTGGGCTGTATTGAAACAATAGCGCGTGCTCCGAACCGCAAACAATCCCCGTACCCCATGTTCCGCTGCGCCTTGCGCCCTACGCTCTTCAAGCAGGTCAGCGTTGACCTCAAGCACGTAGGGAATTTTCAGCCTCTTGCTGGCCAGAGCCCCGCCCAACGCCAATAAGTTATAGCGCTCATGAATTAGGTCGTAGCTTTGTAGATTCTGGCAACAGCCATCATAAATACGGTAACTGTCGAATAGGGCCAGATAGGGTGTGCGCAGTTTCGATTGGAGACGGCGTACGCCGCTCTCAAGCCGCTTGAACGCCTTGTTGCCGCTCAAGCCGAGTTTTCCAAAGCTGCCGGCCGGCAATGATCTGCCCGTGAAAACTCGGAGATCCTGGGTAAAGATTACTTGTTGGCCTTGCAGCGCCAACAAGGCGGCCCAGTGCCCGGCCTGCTGCAGGCTGCGAATCTGGTGGTAGATATGAAGCTGGACGGCAAGGGGCTCGCTGTAATTTGTGCCAATGCCCTGGAATAGGTAGGCAATTTTTAGAGGGAGCAGTGGCTGCGTCATCTTAGAATTCGCTGGCCCTTGCCCTCCTTAGGCCACTGCCGGCCGTCACTGACTGCACCAATATCGAGACCAAGCCTCGGTTGAGTAGCACGGAGGGGGCAATCGTCAGGGCCCTTAACGCCGCTCGCCTTGCCTCCCCAAGCTCCTGGTACTGATAGGCCCGGAACGCCCCCACCGTCCACGTTCTGGCAAGCGCCTTCCGGGCCAGAGGTTGCAGGGTGGCTAAATGGTCTGGCAGATTCATGAAGACACGTCTGGTGTACTCGGTGGGATCGCCTGTCAGATGATTCCAGGCGTAAGCAGCGACAATTTCCAGGAGACGGTCGGCGTCATTTGCCAACAAAGAAGGATCCAAGTTCGTCGCCCGCGCCAGATCGGCCTTGGCCGCTTCCACATCCTCAAAGGCGTACCCCAGACAGGCAAAGCCCATGTAGACCTTCGCGTAGGCATTGGCCTTCGTTATGCCTATCGCTGCCTGAACATTGCTGTCAGAGAAGATCTTGTCCAACATGGCAAGCTTGCCGTGCTTGGCGTGAGCCATGTTGCGCACAGAGTTATGCCGGTGCATGCGCTGCTTGAACACGGGTTGCTTGGTCCAGGCCGTTGGGCATCCAGCCAAGGCCAATCGAAACCAGAGATCCGTATCCTCCGCCGGCGCCAATTCGCTATCGAAGCCCCCAACCTGCTGGAACCAGTGCCGCCGCACCGCCACGGCCGCCACGTGGGCCATGGCCGCAAACAGCCAGTCCCTAAGGGCAGGTTGTGGATGGTGTAGCCAGGGTCGTTCGGCGCGCACCAATCGGCCGGCGTCGTCAACCCTGTCCCAGCCGCCGATGACCATGCCGATATCGTCTCGCTCGTCTAAGGTCCTAACCTGCGCCTCTAACTTGTGAGGTAAATACCAGTCGTCGTCGTCCAGGAAAGTGAGATATGGAGCCTGACTCAACGCGACCCCCCGGTTGCGGGTTGCCCCCCGTTCATTTCTTGGCTGCCGGTCGTAAATAATCCGCCTATCCTGAAAACTGGCCACAACTTCGCCGGTGCTATCCGTCGAGCCGTCATCCACGATGATCAGTTCAAAGTCATCGAATGTCTGTTGTAAGACGCTTTCAATCGCTTGTGACAGGTAGTGGGCCCGATTGTAGGTCGGCACAATGACGCTTATCTTCGGCATAGGCAGCCCCCTAGTCCAGGTAGCCCAGGGCTCGCAGGTGAGCTGTAACCAGGTCGGACTCCTGCGGGGAGTAATCATCGCTCCCGGCCGAGGCTATGTCCGCGTCGCCCGGCTGATAACGCGGCGTGCGTTGGCTAAGTTGTGGTGACAGCAGTTCCAGCAGCGCATGGCCGTCATAATCCAATGGCAGCGGCACGCCATATAGATGGAGGAGCGTGGCGGGTACATCTATCAGCTGGTAACTGTTTTGCCCCTTGCCTGTTCGAAACGCCGAGCCCGCGAAAACAAGAACGCCATCCGGACTGTGCCAGCCAAATTCCCGCCGGCCGGCATCGGTCACAAAGTAGTGGCCATGCCGCCTGCCTACGTGGGGCGCAGGCTGGCGGGTGCGAATGTTCCAGCCCGACAAATAGCCGTCCACGATCAGATCTGGCGCCTGCTCAGTCGCTGGCCCCTGATACAGCTCCGCAGAGTTGAAAACGTTTGACAAAAGGCGCTTACCGCCATGGGGCTCTTGAATCTCAGAAAGCTTGCCTGCCAATTCGGTTGAGAGCGCACTGCGCTCGTCGGCCGCGATGACGCCGGTTGGCTCACGGCCAACGACGTTGAAGTAAATGAGGCCAGAGTAAAGCGATCCTGGAAAGACGCGAGTTAGGCTGTAATCTGGCTGATTGCTCTGCAACATGTGCTGCTGCGCAAACGGAAGAGACGCTTCGATTTTGGCCCAGAAGCGCTTCTGAACTCCTTGGGGCAGCTTCGGCAGGCCCTCTCGGATAATCCGCCGAAGAACTTTTTTGGGAACTCCAGACCAGCCCTTGTAATCGGCCCAATGGGTTAAGATCCAATGCAAGGAAGCACTCTGTTGGGCGGCCGACTTGGCTTGCTGCACGCAGTAACCCTGATCCCGAAGCCACATCCCGAGCAAGAAATCGCCTTGTGTCCGACTTGAGCCATGATCGGAGATAAGCATGACGTTGTCCGGCCGGAAGGCCTCGAGCAGGACGGCCAAATGGGCGTCGGATTGGCGGTAGGCTGCCTGCACCTCATGCATGTGTGGCATCTTGTGGTTGGCGTGATCGGTCAGCATCAGGTTGATGGCCAGCACATCCACGGCGAACTTTTCCGCCAGCTCGGCCGCGATCTTCACCAGCTGCGCCTGATGGCCGATCTCGGCCGCCAGAATCTCGGCCGGCTGGCCGTTTCGCAAGACGTCGGCCGCGACCACCGGCTTGTATGGGCCGAATGTGTCCTCAACCCAGCCCAACGCCTCGGCCGGGTAGGCCAGGTTGCGCGCCGATTCTGGGGAGCCAAAGCCACACAGCATGAAGCCCTCGATGGAATTGGGTGGGTAGGTGAAAGGGACGTTGACCAGGCCCACCCGCACGCCGGAATCGTTGAGGCGCTTCCAAAAAGGCGTGCCTAGCCTGTGCAACGCACTCGTAGGTGTGAATTCGTAGCTGCGAGGGCGGCGCCGGAGCATATCAAAAACCCCATGCTTGCCGGGGTTCTTGCCGGTAACGATGGTTGCCCACGCGGTCGGTGTCCAGGGCGGCACCGTTGAACGCAGGACGCCTCGCACACCTCGCCCAATAAGTTCGCCCAGATTAGGCAGTTGGCCGGCCTGAAGCAACGGATCCAGGTATTCCCAGCAGGCAGCATCTAAGCCAACGAGAAGCGTTCTGTCCATTCCCTCTTTTTTGGCCCCGTCAATGACCGTCTGCTCAATCCAGGCTGGGTACCGTCCAGCGGTGGGGTATGGAAACACAGATATCCTGTTGCCGCTTTACAGCCCTCCCGCCCAATAGGCCTTCGTGAACGTCGAAAATGGCTGCGGCCTGTACGTGATCCTGGCGTTCACCGCCGCCACGGAGTAACACATCCACACGATAGCGGCCCTCTAATAGCAGGAGTTGATCGATATCGCACACAAACCTGGTATCCAGCGCCTGCTCGGTCTGATCGTGCGGGCCGGGGACGTCGCTCTTGAAGACCAGAACCCGTTGGCCGAGCTCGTCGAACAGAGTAAACACACAGGACAGGTTCGGTAATCTTCCGCTGACGTGAAAGACGAAACGAGCTGGCTGGCCCGTTCGCAGGCTACCGGCCGATTGGCTGCTGCGGTTCAGGATTTCGACTTCCATCAGCTTGACCCGACCCCGGCCGCGCCGGTCGCCGCGCTCGTGTAACTGCTGCGCTTCGGCCACTTCCAGGCTCTGCAAGTAGATGTCGGCGGCTTCGGCCATAGAGGTATCGGCCGCCACCTTGCCGCCTTGCAACAGGATCCCGCGCTGGCACAGCTTTTGCATGAGAGCCATGTTGTGGCTGACGAAGAGCACCGTCCGGCCTTCTTTGGCCACGTTGCTCATCTTGCCCAGGCACTTGCGCTGGAAGGCGATGTCTCCCACTGCCAGCACCTCGTCAACCAGCAAGATCTCAGGCTCAAGGTGGGCAGCCACGGCAAACGCCAAACGGACGTACATGCCGCTGGAGTAATGTTTGACCGGGGTGTCCAGAAATTTGTCAATCTCGGCGAAGGCGACTATCTCGTCGAACTTATCTTCGATCTCGGTCTTCCGCATTCCCAGAATGGCGCCATTGAGGTACAGGTTTTCCCGGCCGGTCAATTCGGGATGGAAGCCGGTACCGACCTCCAGCAGCGAGCCAACCCGGCCGAACAAGGTAGCCGAGCCGTCGGTCGGCTCGGTGATCTGCGAGAGTATCTTGAGCAAGGTGCTCTTGCCGGCCCCATTTCGGCCGATGATGCCCACCACCTCGCCGCTCTGAATGTCAAACGAAACGTCCTCCAGCGCCCAGATCGTGCCATTCGAATCGGCCCCGGCGCCGGCTCCTCGCCGGAGCAGCGCACTTGTTCGCCGCAAGGGCGACGCCAGCATGTCTGCCAACTGGTAGCCGAGGCGCTTATGGTGTTTCTGGCTGCTGCCAATATGGTATAGCTTGCTCAGGTCGCGAACCTGGACGGCGAGGGCGCTCATGATTCTGGCCCTGTCAGGCGATGTCGGCGAAGGACCTTTCCATCCGCTGGAAATAGAACAGCCCGCCTACAAACAGCAGGACGGCGACGGCCGAGGAGACGAAGATCATGGGCGCAGGTGAGGTATCCGTGCCCAGCAAGGCCCAGCGAAATCCGTCCACCACGCCGGCCATCGGATTAACGCCGTAAATCGTGCGCCATGGCTCCGAAAGCAGCGTGCTGGAATAGGCGACGGGGCTGGCGAACAGCCAGAACTGAACCAGAAAAGGCACAACGTAGCGCACGTCGCGGAACTGCACGTTCAGGGCTGCCAGCCACAAACTGGCCCCCAGCGCCGTCAACAGCGCCAGGAGGAGGAAGAGGGGCAGCCAGAGGATATTCGCCGTCGGAGTGATACGGTAAAAGAACATCATGCCAATCAGCAGCCCGAAGGCCAGCGCAAAATCCACCAGCCCGGCCAAAACGGCCGCAATTGGCAGCGTGAGGCGTGGAAAATAGATCTTCCTGATCATTGCCGCGTTGGTCACCACGCTGTTTGAGGCCTGGGTAAGGCCATTGGCAAAGAAGGTCCAGGGCACCAAGGCAGAGTAGGCGAATAACGCATAGGGCAGATTCTCTGAGGGGACTTTGGCCAGCCGGCCGAAGAAGATGGTGAAGACCACCATGGTAGCCAGGGGCTGCAAGATGGCCCACGATGCGCCCAGCAACGTCTGCTTGTAACGAACTTTGAGGTCACGCCAGACCAGGAAGTAGAGCAATTCGCGGTTGCGCCACAGTGCGCCCAACCTGAGCGAACGCCAGCTTCGGCTGGGGCGGATGTGGGTAATGTGTTGGCCGCTGGCGGCGGCCTTGCGGCCGAACCGTTCCGCCAGCGCCGGGGCCGGGTTGCTCGTTTGCGAGGTCATAGGCTATTCAGCCGAACAGATAGCGGTAGGCCGGCCGCGCCCGAAATCATGAAGATGAGCTGACACACCAACTGGTCTCCCAGCAGCTCAGGCGCGAAACAGGGGCTGATCAATGGCAACTGACTTGGGCCATACCAATGTGGTGGTACGGCCGTAAGATGGCGCTTGGGCTGCAGCCGTTCGGAGTGATCAGATCGGGATACAAAGGATTAAAGCCTCCATCTATACCTATTAACGCGATTAGGACACATGTCCCAATTGCGATACTAACAAACTATGGCGGCTCAATCAATATGCCTGCTTTACAGTTCGGCCAGTTCAAGCGCCGGCCGGATCTGGGCGCGGCTTGTACTAACAGCGCATGAGAAATTGGTCATTCGGTACAAGTAAGCCATTGCTATGTCAGGCAAAGCGACCATACTTTGGTGCGTAACTCGAAATCAGCCACTGCCTATTACAAGTTAACAGGCCCGGGTCTGACCGGCTCGGCCAGTTGTAGGCGCCCTAAGGTGTTGTCGCACACCTGCGCGCCCTGCGAGATAAGCTCTGGCGTCCAGCGCCCACCTGCGCCAGCAGGAAGAATAAGCAATGGGAAAGAAGACCCTCTTTGTGATTCATCTTGCAGCTTTCGCGCTGATCCTTGCCAGCGAGGCAAGGGGCGGTTCTGCCTTGGCGCCCCTAGACCCAGCCCGAGCCATGCCGCTGTGTACCTACAGCGACGGCCTGGGATTTGGCGCCTGTGGCACCGCCGGCTCGCAGCAAGGACCGTCGGCCCGGCCGCCGAGCGGAGAGAATAGCTGGCCAATGGCCGCGGCCAATCCCGAACGCACCTCCTGGAGCCCAGAAGAACCCAGCCGCAACTTAGAGCCGGTGTGGTTCAAGCCTTTTGAGCCGTATATCTCCCAGAAAACGCAGATTATTGCCGCCTATGGCAATTTGTATGTGGCGACAGCGCGGGGCCTTTATGCGCTAGCTGCTGATTCAGGGGCCGAGCAATGGGTTTACCCCACCGCCCTGCCGCTTGGCCATTCGCCCACTATTGATAACGGCGTCGCCTATGTCGGGGGCTTTGACCAGAAGCTACACGCTGTGGACGCGACGACTGGCGAAGGACTTTGGACGTTCACGGCCGGCGCCGGCTTTGAAACCAATCCGTTGGTGGTAGGCGGTATTGTCTATGCGGGAAACAGGGATGGGAGGTTCTACGCAATTCACGCGGAAGGTCAGGCCGCAGGCGAGCTGGCCTGGAGCTTCCAAACGGGTGGACCCATCCTCTATTCGGCCGCGTATAAGGATGGCGTAGTCTTCTTCGCCTCGAATGACAGCCACGCCTATGCTCTGCAGGCCGACACGGGCGCGCTGGTCTGGCAGTCGGAGAAGCTGGCCGGCGGTGGCTTCTATTCGTGGTGGCCAGTTGTCTATGAGGACCGTGTCATTTTCACAGCCAGTGAAAATCATCGCGTTTCAACACCCCCGGGCGCCGGCTCGCAGCTAAATCAGCTTGAATTACAGGAGCTCTATCCCGGCTATGATGTGCCTCCCTACAACCAACTCATTGGCGCGCTCAGCGCCGCGCCCGGCGACTGGGCTCCCGGTACGCCCACCATAGATGCCAGCGTCATCATGAATTACTTTGCCTCCAAGCCGTGGCGACGAACGGTTTTCGTCCTGGATCGTTTCACGGGCGCCGACGTGGCGACCGCCCCGGTCTTATATACAGGAACGCACAGTGGCACCCGCTACCCGCCCGTGGTTGGGGCGGATGGTGTTCTTTACCAGCAAAACAATTACATCTCCGATCCGGCCATTCCCGGGGGACAAATAGCCGGCTGGCAGCCAGGCGTGCCGTATATCAGCGTTGTCAGCTCTGATTGGGGAGCGGTTGACGAGCCGCATGCCGCCTCGGCCGGGGGCAGCCACATCTACTGGAATTTGTGCTGCGATCGCACGATGGGCGCCTTCGACGTCACCATACCAAATACGGTTTTTGCCGAGCGTTGGGCGGCCGGGATCCGGCCGCCAACCGGCGGCATGGACCCAACGCGCGAGAGCCTGTATTTCGGCTACGACCTGGCCGAGATCATCCCAGGCTACGACGAGCTCTACTTCAACCCAGGAGGAGGTCAGGGAGCCGGCTATGCTGTTTTCGCCAGCCAGAATGGTATATACGGCCACCATGGCGACACCAACGCGCCAGTTCCGTACAACGGCCGGCTTTACACCCACCGCAGCAACGCCATCATTGCCTTTGGCGAGACCAACAATGATCCGGTGGAGTTACCGATGGCCGCCAACCCAGCCGTGCCCGGAAGCACGGCCCCAATCCGGGGCGAAGTCTATTTACGCGGGCTGCTGGCCGATCAGGTTGAAAAGATACTGGATGCGGGCCACCTGCGCCCCGGCTACATGAGTCACGGGATCTTTGACTTTCGCAGCCGTACCCAAGATTGTGGCGATTACTTGAGCGACTACTGGCACCTGCCGGCCGAAACCCTCTACACGCTGATAATCGCGCTCCCGCATCTGCCGGTGACGCTCCAGCAGCCAGTGATGGATTATCTACAGGCCGAATATGAGGCCTTTCCGCCTCACGAGATCAACCATATCGGCTGGGCCGACGGCGCCGCGCGTGAGATCTTCGACCTGCCGGCCGAAGCTGAAGCCGACCTGAGCAATTATCCTCCTGACCCGCGCAACACCGAATATGATCTCTGGGGGTTGAACCCCTTCACTTTCTACGCAACCTGGAAATACGCCCAGTTGTTCGGCGGAGCGTCTGCGATTTACAACGTCAGCAAGAACGACCTTGAATTTCCGCCGCCTTCGAATGCGCTCCTGCTGGACAATCCTCATGCCCACAACGCCTATATCGCCGGCTATCTGGGCTTCCTGGAGTTGGAAAGCCTGGCCGGCGCGCCCGAGTCAGTCAACGTCAGGACGGAGCTAAACCGATTAATGGCCCTGCGCGCGGCCGAATTCACGGCCGACTCAGCCTATAGCTCTAGTAACTCCTATTGCCGGACGCTCAACATCGCCAACAACTTCATGTATCTGACCCCCGAACTAGCCCAGTATCTGGCCGAAAATGTGCATAGCGAGGTTTACCAGGCGATCCTCGAATATGAAGCAATCGCGCCATATTGGTTCGTATCTTTTGCGACCGAGGGCTTTGCCGAGAACGCTATCAACCCCTTGTACGACAGCCATGCGATGTTTATGGCCAAAGCGCTCATCATAGGCGTGCCCCAAGATCGCCTGGAGGCCTATCTAGACGTCCCCGGCTTTGCGCGCGGCGACCTGTTCTATATCCAGAAGCTGGTTGCCGCGCTCAACCAGGTCTACGATAACCAGGTCTACCTGCCGTTGTCGGCCAGGCTTAACTGATCAGACGCAAGCTCACTGGCTGCGGTCCTCGGTCTCCCAGGCGTGGTCGAGCACGTGCCAGGCCACCCGGCGCACGAAGTAGCGCGCCGGCCAGCGAGCGCCGCCGCGCGGGCCCTCGGCCGCTATCTCGCCGGCTGCGGCCGCAGCCAGCCCGTCGAGGATGGCCTGGCGCGTTCGCTCCAGGGCTGAGCCGTCAGCGCCGTCTTTCTCCAGCTTCCAGCCCAGCGCCCTCAGGTAGCCCAGATCCGCGCCGACCACATGTTCGCTGATCGCCTCCAGCTCCCGGCCGCCGCCGCGCGGCCCCTTGCGCAATTCCACCCCCGCGGCCGCCCGGGCCGCCGCGTCGAACGCCTGCCAGCAGGCTTCTAGGATGGCCTTAAAGCGGGCCAGCTCCTTCGCGCCAACCGGCCGGCCGTCGCTGGCGGGGATCATGCCCGGAGCGCCAAAATCCGTCGTGGCGTTGCCCTCCAGCCGCTCGACCACGCTGAAGGCGGAGACGTCGGCCGGCGGCTCAAATCCCAGATCGGCCGGCCGCAGGACGCGGGCGTAGCGCGGCCCGTATTGCAGCAGGGCCTCCAGCGCGGCCGCCTCGTCGCGGCCGGCCCGGCACCAGCCCGGCCATTCGACGGCCGCGGCGAAGGCGCGCTTCTGCCCGATTTCCAGATAGACGTCGCTCTTGCCGGCTGCTTCAGCCATCTGTCGCTCCAGCATGGGCCGGCCGTTCGCCGCCGTCGCGGAGGGCCTTCAGCCGGCCGAGCAGCGCGACCACCTTCCCGTTTTCAAGGACCGTTTCCCAGAAGCCATCACAGAAGCGCTCGCCGCGCACACAATGGGTGAGCATGGTCTTGATCTCCTCGAGCGAGGCGCTGGCCACGCGGGCCGGGTCAGATAGCATGGCCCCTGCCTCCTCCGGCTTATAGTTGTAATCAAGCCAGCACTCAGCGGCCGCCTGGCGGAAAAACGCGACGACGTCGGGCGTGTAGTTCGGCCAGGGCATGCTCCAGACGCCATCCTCTCTTTGGACGCTGGCGTTCCATGACGAAACGAACTGGCGGCCGGGCGTGGTCAGCCAGGGCAGGTAGGCCAGAAGCTGATCGACATCGTCCGTCGTGATTTCGGCCGGCATGCTGGTTACTTTAGGCTGCAGAGCAGCAGGCGGATTCCGGCCAAATGATAGGCTGCCTGCGCCCCGACCGCCAGGGCACTAATCGTACGGCCAGCCGTCTGTCCCTTGTAGCAGGGCGCGCAGGTGGTTGATTTCGCCCGCGTGGTAAAAGTCGTGGGCGATCATGATGCGAATAATGGTTCGCGTGGGCAGCCACTCGCCCCAGTTGGTCAGCCGGTCGCGCTCCAATTCGGCGTCGTCGGCCAGCGCCCGCACCGAGGCCAGCCAGCGGCCGTGGCCCTCCTTGAGCCAGGCCAGCAACTCGGCCGGCGGCCGCGCCCGCGCCCCGCCGGCCGGGACGAGCGGCGGTTGGTCGCCCTGCAGGCCGGCCGGGCCGAAGGCGTACTCCTCGTACATCCACTTGCACCAGCCGACGTGCTCCAGGATGTCGGCCACCGACCGGCCGGCGCCGGCCGGCAGGGCCGTCCACTCCCCCTCGGCCAAGTCGTGCAGGTTGGCCAGCAGCGAATGCTCGGGATCGCCCTCGAAGGCGTCCTCAATCAGCCAAGCCAGGGTGTCTACGGCCGTGCGCGTGCCGGCCGGGCTGGCGGCCGGTTGGGTTGGGGCGTTCATGGCGGCCGTTATGCGCGGCAGGGGCGCCTCTACTCGACCTTGGTCGCGATCCACCAGGTCGTGCCGCCGGCGTCCCTGACTCCGCCGCGCTTATCCTCGTCCTGCTTCTTGGCCGGCGCTTGCACCGACGTCGCGCCGGCCGCCAGGGCCCGCTGGTAGGCAGCGTCAACGTCGGGCAAGTAAATGTGGACGGAGGCCGGCGCCGGCGGCCACTCCGGGGCCTTGTCGGCCAGCATGATGACGCTGTCGTCAACGCGCACCTCGGCGTGGTGGATCGTGCCGTCCTCGGCCGGGAAGCGGCGCAGCTCGATGGCGTCGAAGGCCTGTGCCAGGAACGCGATCGTGCCGGCCGCGCCATCCACGATCAAATAGGGTGAAACGGAGTTGTAGCCAACGGGCTTATAGTCTGGGTTCATATGCCTTCCTTTCCTTACAGCGCCGTGCGAATGGCCCACAGGTCGGGGAACAACGGCTTCATCAGGGTCGTGTTCAGGTAGCCGACCCCGGCCGAGCCGCCGCTGCCCTGCTTGTTGCCGATGGTGCGGGCCACCATCTTGACGTGGCGGTAGCGCCACTCCTGCATGCCCTCGTCCAAATCCACCAGCCGCTCGCAGACCCGGGCCAGGGCCGGGTTGCTCCGGTAGACCTCCAGCAAGAGCGCCTGCAGCTCGGCCGAGGGCTCCACCGGCCGGGTGACGTCCCGCTCGAGCTGGCCGGCCGGCAGCGCGTAGCCGTTGCAGTGCAGATAGGCCAGCAGGGCGTCCCACAGGGTGGGCTCGTGGTAGCGCCGCGCCAGCCGCTCGCGGCCGGGCATCTCTTCGGGGAAATGCTCCAACAGCGCCGGCCGCTTGTGGCCCAGCACAAATTCCAACTCGCGGAACTGGAGCGACTGGAAGCCGCTGGCCGCTTCCAGGAAGCTGCGGAAGGCGCCGAACTCCAGCGGCGTCATCGTCTCCAGCACGTCAATTTGGGCCACGGCCAGCTTAAGGATGGTCAGAATCCGGCGCAGGGTGTGCAGGGCGCGCGGGTAGTCGTTGGCTCGCAGCCGGGCCTGGAGGTAGTCTATTTCGTGTAGCAGTTCCTTGAACCACAACTCGTACACCTGGTGAATGATGATGAACAGCATCTCGTCGTGCTCGAAGCCGCCGTCGTGCTTAGAGCGCGGCGCCTGGGCGTTCAGGATCTCGTCCAGGTGCAGGTAGCTGGCGTAGGTTAGGGGTGCTGACATTGGTTGACTTCCCGACGGAGCTCAGCTTTGCCTTGCGCGAAGCTGAGCTCGGAACTAACTTTAATTGTAGCTTGCCCGGCCGCAACTGCATTGCGCTGATAAAACAAAAGTTCTATAGTAATGAGAGGCTTGCTGAATCAGTTCGCGCTTGCCCTCACATAGGAACTGCCAGAATGTTAACACAGACCCAACCTCGTGGTTATATCCCCTCGGCTGCACCCAATACCTGGAGAGCGAGCATCTGGCAGCAGTTCGGGGCGGCCGAAACCGGCCTGCATCCGGCGCGCGCTGTGTCTAACCAGACATCAGATGGCCAATAGCTCACTCAGCCCTGAGCAGGTTTTGGCCATACTTGCCGAAACGCCGCCGCGCCTCGCCGCGCTTACCGCCGATCTGACACCAGCTCCGCTGCATACCCGCCCCAGTCCCGATGAGTGGTCGGCCAACGATGTGCTCGCTCATCTGCGCTCGTGCGCTGATGTTTGGGGCGACTGCATGGCGACAATCATCGCCCACGACCATCCGACAATTCGGGCTGTTAATCCGAGGACCTGGATCGAAAGCACGGACTATACCGAACAGGAATTTCAGCCCTCGTTGCGCGCCTTTGCCGCCCAGCGTGCCGATCTGTTGGCAGTATTGGAGCCGTTAGCGCCCGAAGTCTGGGCACGTGCGGCGACTGTGACGGGAGCGGGAAAGCTACTCATACGGACCGTGCACTCGTACGCGCAGTGGCTGGCTACCCACGAACGGCCGCACGTCAAGCAGATCGAACGCATCGCGAACGCGATGCGCCTGTAGCCACGACCACCGCAGGCCTTCATGCTGACTATCGATTTGGATACTGCTCGTCGCTTCATTCTCGGCAAGCAGGGCTTGTGGCCCGGCCGGCGTTGGCGAGGCCTCCAGGGCACGGAACTGGCGCTGCGCGCGATCGAGTACTTGCAACTCGACCCGCTCCAAATCATCGCCCGCAGCCATGACATCCAGTTGCACAGCCGCGTGCTCGATTACGCGCCCGGCATGTGGGAGCATGTGACCTACCAGCAGCGCAAGTTCTTTGATTGGGGTGGCTGGCTGGCCACCCGACCCATGGACGAGCTGCCGCATTGGCGCGTGGTCATGCGCCGCGAACGCGACGGCGACCCCGATCGCGACTCGCGAATTCGCCAAATGGGCTACGACCACGCCGATGCCATTGTTGAAATGCGGGCTATCCTGCGCGAGCGCGGTACCGTGAGCAACCGCGACTTTGAGATGGCGGCGCGAACACGGATGCAAAGTTACCGCGGCCGCAAGGACAGCGCCTTGGCTTTGTATTATATGTGGCGCACCGGCGAAGTGATGACCCACCATCGCGAAAACTTCGAGCGCGTTTATGCCCTCACCGAGACGGTCGCGCCCGCCCATCTCATTCGCGAAAGCGACGATACCGAGGCTAACCGCTTCTTGGTCAAAAAGGACATCAGCTTTTCCGGCCTGTCGCGGCTGAGCCGTACCAGTGACGTCTTTCACCGCGGCGTGCCCTTTAGCGGGGTACGCGAGGAGTCGTTGGCTAATGGCGACATCATCGAGGTGCAGGTTGAAGGCTGGAAGCCGCTGCACTATGCGCTCGCTAGCGACGCCAAGTTGCTCCTCGATCTGAGCGCCGGCCGCCTGCCGCAGGCGTGGACGCCGTTGGAGACGAACACGACTGAAGAGGTCGTCTTCCTCGCGCCGCTCGATCCCGTTAGCGCGCGCGGGCGCGCCAAAGTTTTATTCGGCTTCGACTACGTGTGGGAGGTCTACAAGCCTGAGCACAAGCGAAGGTTCGGCTACTACACGCTGCCGGTTTTGTGGGGCGCCCGGCTCGTTGCCCGATTTGACAGCAAGCTCGACCGCGCGACAAACACCTTCGTCATCCTGGGCTTTTGGTTGGAGGAAAAGGCCCTCGGCAAAGATGAGCCATTTGCAGAGGCAGTGGCGCGCGGGTTTAGGCGATTCGTCACTTTTCTAGGCGCGAGCAAGCTGGATGCAAAGGCGATTCGCGAACCGCTGCTGCGCCGCCGCGCACGTGCTGCGTCTGGGCGCTAAATCTCCCCACGCAATTTGAAACGCTGAATCTTTCCGGTGGCCGTCTTGGGCAACTCATCGCGGAATTCCACCCAGCGCGGCCGCTTGTAAGCCGCCATGTTCTGACGGCAGTAGGCGATCAGCTCGGCCTCCAACTCGGCCGACGGCGCGTAACCGGCCTTCAGCACGGCGAAGGCCTTGGGCTTGACCAGCCCGGCCGCGTCTTCCTGGCCGACGACGGCGCATTCCAGCACGGCCGGGTGGCCCAGCAGCTTGCTTTCGACCTCCATCGGCGAGGCCCAGATGCCGCCGACCTTGAGCATGTCGTCGCTGCGGCCGGCGTGCCAATAGTAGCCGTCCTCGTCTACCGAGTACTTGTCGCCGGTGAACAGCCATTCGCCCAGGAAGGTTTGCCGGCTGCGCTCGTACTGGTGCAGGTAGGCCAGGGCCACGCTTTCCCCTTTGACCAACAGGTTGCCGATCTCCCCCTGGGGCGCCGGCCGGCCCTCTTCGTCCACCAGGCGCAATTCGTAGCCGGGGAACGGCTTGCCGCTGCTGCCCGGCCGGATGTCGTCCGGCCGGTTGGACAGGAAGATGTGGTAGACCTCGGTCGAGCCAATGCCGTCAATGATGTCCAGGCCGGTGCGTTCCTTCCACTGCTGCCAGATGGGGGCAGGCAGCGCCTCGCCGGCCGAGACGCACAGCCGCAGCGACGACAGGTCGTGCTTCTCGGTCAGGTCGGGCAGCGCCAGGGCCATTGCATAACCGGTGGGCGCGTTGTAGAAAATCGTCGGCCGGAAGCGCTCGATCAGCCCCAGCACCTGCTCCACCTCCCGCGGCGGGCCGGGGTAGAGCACGATGCTGGCGCCCACGAACCAGGGGAAGAGCAGGTTGCCGCCCGTGCCAAAGGTGAAAAACAGCTTGGCGACGGCGAAGGTGCGGTCGTCCTCGCGCAGGCCGAGCACGTCGCGGCCCCACAGCGCGGCCGTCAGTGGCAGATCCTTGTGGGCGTGCAGGATGCCCTTGGGCTGGCCGGTGGTCCCGCTGGAGTAGTTCAGCGTGCAAAAATCCTCGCGCAGGGTCGGGGCCGCCTCCAGCTCGGCCGGCTCGGCCGCGATCCAGTCGGCGAACGGCCGGGCGCGCCCCCCGTCCGCGCCGATAACGATGACGTGCTTGAGGAACGGCTGCTCGTCCCAGATGGTCTCGATTTTAGGCAGCAGCGCGTCCTGAACCAACAGCACGGCCGCCCGGCTATCGCGTAAGATGTAGTTCAGCTCGGCCGGGGTGAGCAGCGTGTTAATGCCGACGTGGATCGCGCCGATCTTGAGGCTGCCGAAGAAGGTCGTCACCCATTCCGGGCCGTCGAAGGCCAGCAGGCCAACCGTCTCGCCCATGCGCACGCCCAGCTTCTTGAGGGCGTTGCCCACCTGGTTGACCTGCCGCGAGACCTGGCCGAAGGTCAGCTCGCCGGCCGGGCTGTAGAGCGCGGTCTTGCCGGCCCTTTCGGCCAGGTTATGCTCCAGGATAGCAACGGCGTTGTAGTGCAGGGGGAGGTCGGTCATTTTCATGGCAGCGCCTCATTGTACCCGCCCCTCAGAGCGCTTCAAGCTGCGAGGTGCAGCCTGATGCAGGCTGCTATAATCACTCCCCAGGAGAAGCCGCGTGTATCTCACCAGGATGTCCGCCCAACAGATCTCGGCCGCCGTCGGCGGCCGCTGGGACAGTCACGCCCTTCATCCTGGCCCTGGTGGTGCTGGCCAGCGTCATCGGGGCCGCGTTTTCGGCCCGGCGCATCGCCCGGCGCCGGCCGGTGGAGGTGTTGCGCGAGGGGTAGGCCACAGCCGGGGAACACCCGGCCGGGATTGGGGATTATCTTGCGGGGCAGATAGGCGTGAGCCTTGACTAGCTGGAAGGAGTTCGCCGACAAGGCCCCGGAACTGGCGGAATTTGGCGCAGCCCGTTTTCGAAGCGGCGTCGCCTACTTGGGCACGCTGCGCGCCGACGGAAGCCCGCGGGTGCATCCAGTGACGCCCATCATCGGCGATCAGTTGTTCCTGTTCATGGAGCCCAGCTCACCCAAGGGCAAGGATTTGGAGCATGACCCGCGTTACACGCTCCATTGTGCGGTGGAGGACACGGAAGGCGGTGGGGGCGAGTTCTACGTCCGCGGCCGGGCCGCCTTGAACGCTGACCCCCGGGTGCGCGAACAGGCGCTGCGCGCCTCTGCCTATAACCCGCGGCCGCGCTATATCCTGTTTGTGCTTTCGGTTGAGTTCGCCTTTATGAACGTGTACCTGGCCGGCCAGCCTGAGTCGCGCCGCTGGCGCTCAGGGGCGTAACGCCCCGGCGCCCCGGCTCGATCGATCGAGCTGGCCGCTTGCCTGTAAAATGGGGCCCGGAGGTGGCACACGACGGGCGCGAAAGCTAGCAATATCCCGGTGATTGTGCCTATCTCGCGAAATTCTGACGGGGGCGCCAACCACCCATGTCACAATGGCCGGCAATGCGGGCCGTTGCCTTGTCGTCCGGGCGGCCCTACAATAGTCTCAAGTCGCACTTCACTTATCGGCTCTTGAACCAGTGTTGGACCGTCTATTGACCGCCATATGGGGCCTTTCATGCGTCCAAGAACCACTTTCGTCAGTCTGATCACCGTCCTGCTGCTGCTTGTTGCCTTTGCGCCGGCCGCCGCCGCCAGCGTCAATCCGGTCAGCAACGACGACACCGGCGCCATGATCCTGGGCCTGTCAATGGTGGCCGATCCAGCCACCCTCAGCGCGGCCCAATTTGTCAGTGTGCCGCCCTTTGGCACGCCCCACGGTGTGGTCGATGCCCTCAGTTTCTTTCCCACGCATGAAGCCTCGGCCGCAATACTGACTTCAGGCAACGTTCTATATGCCGACGATGAAAATACCTCAAACAGCACAGGTGACGCCATTGGCGGTGACCCGGTCGCTGGTCGCGGCAATACGGCCTTTGACGTCACGGTCCTCGAGCTGACGCTGCAAGCCCCAGCCGAGGCCAATTGCTTGCGGCTGGACTTCGCCTTCTACTCGGACGAGTTTCCCGAGTTCGTTGGCACCATCTACAACGATGCGTTCATCGCCGAAATGGACCAGTCTACCTGGACGGCTGATTTCACCATTGAGGCGCCGAACAATTTCGCCTTCGACCCCGAGGGCGAGGTTATCAGCGTGAACAGCAGCGGGGCCACCAGCATGAACGAGCTAAACGCCGCCGCTACTACCTATGACGGAGCCACCGTCTTGCTGGAGGCAGCCACCCAGGTAACCCCTGGCGAACATCTGCTCTATCTGTCCATTTTTGACCAGGGTGACCACGTCTACGACTCGGCCGTCTTTGTGGACAACGTGCGCTTCGAGAGCGTGGCTGACCCCGATACCCAGTGCCGGCCGGGGGCTGAGCCGCAGGCCCGGACGCCCCTCATCCTTCTGCCAGGCATAGGTGGCAGCGAGTTGCATAACGACTCTGGCGAGGCCTGGCCGCGCGCCCAGGAACTGTTCGACGACGATCAGGACGAATTCTTCCTGGTATTGCGCTTGGCCGAAGACGGCTCGTCACCCTTCGATTCCAGTGACCCGGACTATACGACCATGGACGTCGGCGGCGTCTTGGGCAACCGCACGATTCATGATGTCTTCCTGGGCTTTGACCACACTGTGGACTTCTACGCCACTACCTTCGACAAGTTGGAAGAGGCTGGTTACCAGATCAACCTCGACCTCTTTGCCTTCCCCTACGACTGGCGCAAGAGCGTCCGCCAATCAGCCGACGATCTGATTGCATACATTGATTTAGTCCGCCTGCTCACCGGAGCCGAGCAAGTAGATCTAATGGGTCATTCCCTGGGAGGCATTGTCGCCCGCGTTGCCCTGGCCGATCCCGATAGCTCCGGCAAAGTGCGCCGCGCCCTGACCCTGGGTTCGCCGGTGCTCGGCGCGGCTAAGATGCTGGGCATCCTGGAATACCAAACCCCGTGCTTTGTGGAGGCGCCCGTGCTGGGCTGCCGCAGCAACTCGGAGGTAGTCCAGCAGACGGTCACCAACTTCCCCTCTGTCTACCAGATCTTGCCCGGCCCGGCCTATGACACGGCCGAAGTGCCGCCGCTAACCATTGACCGAGACACAAGTGGTGATGGCGCCGACGAGGGGGACCAGCACTACCCCCAATGGTCGGCCATCGTTAGCGCCAATCGCAATGCTGGTCTCATGGCCGAGAACCTGGCTTTTCACACCACGTACGATGATCTGACCCTGGCAGACTCGTCTGTCACTTTCTACCGCATCGTTGGCGACAGCAACGACACGCCGCTACAAATCCGCGAATACAACGATTGCCTCATCTTTGACTGGTCCTGTGAGGTCGCCTACGAAGTCGTCAAGGGCAACGGTGACGGTACCGTTTCACTTCATTCGGCCGACCTCTTCAACCCGGATACCGGATTCGATTTCCGCAATGGCCTGCCCAATGCTTACGCTCACGACGTGGGCCACGGCGACCTGGTCAAGGACGACGAGGTGATGGACTTTGTCATCTCGTTTTTTGGCACGACCCCTGACGCCCTGGCCAATGTCCTGCAGTACGCCATGCAGCCAGTTCAGCCGCGCGACGGCTCGCCCCCGCCGGATAGCCCGATCTTGTTCCAGGGTCTGAGCGACACACCGGAGCCTTTCAGCGGCATCGAACTGGAGAGCCTGGGCCCGGTGGATGGCATTGTCGTTGACGGCGCTGGCAGCGTCTTGGGCCGTTTTCCGGGTCAAGCTTCTGACGCCATCTACGAATTGATCCCCGGCGGCAACTTTGAAGCTATCGGCCAGACGCAGAGCTTCTTCCTCAATGCCGATGGTGCCTATACCGCCACCCTCCAGGCAACTGCCGCCGGCGGTCTGCGCCTGCGCGTCCGCACTTACGCGAACGACCTGCTCGACGGCCAGGCAGTCTTCCAGGTCAACGCCGGTGTCGGGACAATCCTTCAGTTGACTTTTGTCAGCGGCCAGGATTTGAATGCGCTTGTTTTGCTGGTGGATTTGGAAGGCGATGGCCTCGTGGACATCCAGCAGCCGCCCGATTCGGTCGTCGTCGGCGCGGGCGCGGCTGACACCGCCTCGCCGGTGACCACGGCCGACCTCCACTTGAGCGGCGGCCAATGTCAGCTTACCCTGGCGGCTACTGACGAGAGTGGTGGTTCAGGTGTGGCGGCCATCTACTACCGACTGGACGGCGAAACCACCACGCAGGTCTACTCCGGCCCACTGACCTTCGCATGCGGGTCGAAGCTGGAGTTCATGGCCGTAGACCGAGCCGGCAACGCTGAGGCTATCCAGACACTGCAAACGGTGGCCATAGACATCAAGCCCGGCCCGCCGCCCAATCCAATCAATCTCGATTTGCCTGGCATGACGCCGGTAGCCCTCATCTCCAGCGCTACCTTTGACGCCACCACGCTGGGCACGGCCGGCCTGACGCTGGCCGGCGCGCCAGTGGCCTTCCGGCCGAACGGCACGCCCATGGTCAGCCAGGAGGATGTGAATCAGGATGGACGGCTGGACCTTGTCATCCAGGTGACGACCGCCTTGCTGCAGCTCGATTCGGCAGCGGTTGAGGCGATCCTGGCCGGCATGACCGCGGCTGCGGTTCCTGTCCTCGGCGTAGACAGCGTGGTTATCGTACCCTGAGTGACCGGGGCTCAAGGCTGCACATCAGCCGGCGATTGAGCAATTCGGACATACTTTAGCGGCCGAATGAAAGGCAGCATCTTGGGGCGGGCTATCCTGGGTGGGCTGACCGGTTTTGGCTTGCAGGTCGCCGCCCGCGCCATCGTTGTC
This sequence comes from Promineifilaceae bacterium (SeqCode), assembly GCA_050696115.1. Classification (GTDB taxonomy): domain Bacteria; phylum Chloroflexota; class Anaerolineae; order Promineifilales; family Promineifilaceae; genus UBA11865. The sequence continues at coordinate 22,578 of JBOGUG010000344.1, forward strand.
CGGGCCGCCCTGAGCGGCTTCGAGTTCTTGGGTGGCTCGTCGCTGTCACCGGCCGCCTGGCTGGCGATCGGCCTGATCGCTCCGGCACTGGTGGCGGCCAGCGGGGCCGCCCTGGCTTGGGGGCTAGGAGCCGGCCGGCGCGGCCGGCTGCTGCCGGCTCTGGCCGCCCTGGTTTTGGCGTTCTTGCCCTTCCTGTGGCCGCAGCCGGGGCCGTCCAGTTGGGAACCCTTCAACGACGCTGACAGCCTGGCCACCATCCTCAGCGCGGCCGCGGCCAGCCTGCTGGCAGTGAGCAGCCGCTTAGATCGGCCTGGCTGGTGGCAATTAGGCCTGGTCGTGGGGCTGCTCGTGGTGAGCCTGCTCCTGCCCGTTGGGGGCATCGTGGCGGCCCTGCTGGCCTGGCTAGGCTTACCGGGGCTGGCCGCTAGCCGGCTTGTAGGGCCTGGACCGGCTTCATTCCAGAGCGAGCCTGGCTCCTCTTAGGGGGATCATGATTGCTGCTGACGATTTGGTTGGAGAGGTGTGGCTGACCATCACACAGTCCCATGACATCGTGAAAACTGGCAGGCCTCCTTTGAATCCGCGCCATATGACAGGCTGATGCCTGTAGGTGGGCGAGAAAGGGCCGGCCGGGGCACAAGCCGAGCCCTTCAACCCCCCAAGACGAACTCAAGCAACTCCGCCAGCCGGCCGGTCGCCAGCCCGATGACGTGATCCGCGCCGCCGTAGTAGACGTAGACCACCCCGTCCACGGCCGGATTGGCGCAGGAAAAAACGACGTTGGCCACGTCCCCCCGCAACTCCCACAGCTCCTGGGGCTCAAAGATGAACGCCGCCGGCCGGGCCAGCAGCCGCGCCGGCTCCTCCAGGTCGAGTAGCGCCACCCCAAAGCGATAAACGCGCGCCTCATCGTAGCCGTGGTATAGGAGCAGCCAGCCGGCCGGCGTCTCGATGGGCACGCCGTTGCTGCCGACGCTCAGGCTATCCCAGCCGTTTTCCGGCCGCGGCCCAAAAAGCGGGGCCATCTCCTCTTCCCGCCAGGCCAGCAGGTCGTCCGAATGAGCCATCCAGATGTCCGGCCGGCGCCGGTGCAAGGCAACATACCGGCCGCCGATCTGGCGCGGGAACAGCAGGTGGTCCTTGTTATCCTCGCCCCAGGTGATCGGCCCCAGCCGTTCCCAGGCAATCAGGTTGTCGCTGACGGCAATCATGGGCAGGATGCCGCCACCGGCGTGGGTCGCTTGGCCCCGGCCGTGAAATTCTCGGCCGTAGGCTGTATAGCACATGTAAAAGCGGCCATCCAGCGGCGTCACCCGCGGGTCTTCGACGCCGCGCGCGTCGCGGCCATCTTGCGGCGCCAGCACCGGCCGGCGCAGCCGGTTCCAAGCCAGCCCATCCTCGCTCACCGCGTAGCCGATCCGGCTGACCCAATCCAGCCCCTGGGCCCGGTAGTGCATGTGGAACAGGCCGTTGTGGTAGATAACCGAAGGGTTAAAGACGTTGTAGCACTCCCAGTCCGAGGCCGGATCGGGCAGCACAATCGGATTGGTGGCGTGGCGGGTTAAAAGCATCTAGCTGCTCGCGCCGGTATAGTAGCGCAAGGCGAAGCGCCAGAACCAGGCCGCCAGCCAGAAGAGGCCCACCGCCCCGACGACGGCCGCGGCCGCCCACGGCCAGGCCAGCCGCCCCAGCAGGGCCTCGGCCGGAAAAGTGGTCATGAAGGCCACCGGAATGACGACCGCCAGCGCCGCGCGCACCCAGCCGCGATAGAACTGCACTGGAAAGCGGCCGGTCTCCAAAAAGCCCATCACCAACGCGTCGGCCCGATCAAGGTTGATCAGCCAGATGGTTGTCGTCTGCAAGAGCAGGTTGAAGGCGTACAGGATGATCATGGCCGCCGCCAGCAGCACGATGAATTGCCCGACCTGGCCCAGGCTGGGCAGATGCTCCAGCCGCCACAGGCCATAGCCAACCAGCCCCAGCCCCAGCAAGGGGTCGCCCCAGTTATAGACGCCGATGTGGCGCAGGCTGACCAGAAACTGGCTGTTGATGGGCTTGGTCAGAACGTAATCGAGCGTGCCCAGCCGGACGTACTCGCTCAGCCGCGACAAGTTAGGCTCCAGGACCATTTGCCGGAAACCGTTCAGCATGAAGAAAAGGCCCATGACAATCAGCAATTCGTGATAGCGCCAGCCGGCGATCGTCTCGGTATGGAAGAAATAGACCCGCACGCTCAGCGCTGCCCACAGCAGCCAGAACAGGCTCAAGGCTAGATTGGACAGGAAGTTGAGCCGGTACTCCAGCTCATTGATGAGGGTGTTCTTGTAGAAGATGCCCAGTAGGCGCAAGCTGGTCGGCATGGCTGTTGCCAAAAACTGCGTTGATCGGCGTTTTCTTACGCTCCGACGGCCTCGTAGCGGCGCAGGCCCAGGCGCCACAACGTTCGATAGATGCCGAGGAAGATCGCTATCCAGGCCAGGTTGACGGCCACGCCAAAGGCGATCTCCGGGCCGGACAGCCGGCCGAGCATGATCTCGATAGGCAAGCCAAACGTGCCGCGAAAGGGCAACAGGCGGGCCACCTGCTGGATGCCGGCCGGAAAGAGGGGCAGCGGGGCGATGAAGCCTGACAAGAACTGCCCTATCCCGGCCAACAACCCGCCCAAGTTGCCGGCCTGGGTGGACCAGAAAGCGACCATGGCCACGGCGGCGTTCATCAGCAGGTTGACGGCAAAGCCGGTGATGATGGCCAGCACGGCCGCCAACCCGTGCGACGGCAGGCCGGGCAAGGTCACCTGGGGCGACAGCCAGACCAGAATCGCCAGCGGCGGCCCCATCACGGCCAAAATGAACAGTTTCCAGCCCAGCGAGTTGCTCAAATAGTGGTGGAACGGATCCAGCGGCTTCAACAACTTGAACGAGAAATTACCGGTCCGGATATCCTCGTCCCAGTCCCAGACGATCCAGCTCAGGGTCAGGTAGTTGACCAACAGACCAGCAACGTAATATGAGATGAAGTCGCTCTTGTCCCAGCCGGCGGCCGGCCCAACCTCGTCCACCACCGCCAGCCAGACGACCATCATCACCAGCGGGAAGATAAAGCTCAAGAGCCAGATGACCGCCTGGGCGCGGTATTCCAGGGCGATGGCCCAGTTGGCCCCCAGCAAGGCGCGGTAGCTGCGCAGGAAGTCACGCATGGCGGCCGTCGCCCGGCTCCGCGTCCGGCGGGCGCGGGGCGGCGCTGTGGAAGAGGGCGCGGATGATCTCTTCCACCGGTGGCTCTTCAATGGTCAGGTCGGCCACCGGCATGGTCGCCAGGGCCTGGGCGGCGGCGTCTCTCACCCGGCCGTGAGCCACCCGCAGGGCCACTTTGAGTTCCTCCTGCGTTTCCACCTCGCCAATGGCGGCCAAGTCGGCCGCGTCCGGCGGCCGCTCCAGGGTCAGTCGCAGCAGCTTGTAGGGAGCCTGCTGCGCGATCAGGGCCTGCAAATCGCCATCATAGACCAACCGGCCGCGCTCGATGACCAGAATGCGCCGCGCCAGGGCGGTCACGTCGGCCATGTAATGGCTGGTGAGCAGCACGGTGACATCGTAGCGCTGGTTGTAGGCCCGGATAAAGTCGCGCATGGCTTGCTGGGCGGTCAAATCCAGCCCCAGGGTCGGCTCGTCCAGGAAGAGGACGCGCGGCCGGTGCAACAGGGCAGCCGCCAACTCGCACTTCATCCGCTCGCCCAGGCTGAGCTTGCGCACTTGCTTGGTCAACAGCGGCTCCAGCTCCAGCAGGGCCACCAGTTCGTCCAGCATGGCCTGAAAGTCGCCGTCGGCTAGCCCGTAGATGGCCTTGTTGACCAGGAAGGTCTCGGCCGCCGGCAAGTCCCACATCAACTGGTTGCGCTGGCCCATGACCAGGGTGAATTGCTTCAGGTAAGCTTTCTGGCGCTGGTGGGGCGTGAAGCCGAGGACGGTGAGCTGGCCGGCGGTGGGATAGAGCAGGCCGGCCAGGCATTTGAGGGTGGTGGTCTTGCCGGCCCCGTTCGGCCCCAGAAAGCCGACTACTTCGCCCTGGGCGATGTCGAAGGAGATGCCGTCCACCGCCCGGACGACTTCATAGTGGCGGCGGAAGAGGCCGCCCAGCGAGCCGCGCAGCCCGGCCGGCTTGTGGTGGACGCGGTAGTGCTTGACCAGATCAACGACGTGAATCGTCATGTGTAGGCCGGGCTTCAGCCCGTCCCCTACAATCGCCGGCCAACCGCCAGGCGATTCAAGACGGCGTGATTGCCGACCAGAGCAACCAGCACGCCGCCGGCCGCCACGACAACTAGAAAGAAGATCGTACCGGCCGCCAGCACCAGCGCCAACAGCAACGCGAGCCCCAACGAAAAGCCGGGGTTCCGGCCGAGCATCACCAGCCCGTTGCGCAAAGCCAGCCCCAGGCGCGGCGCCTCCTGCTCAAAAAGCAGGGGCAACACGTACAGTTGCAGGCAGAGCCACAGCAGCAGGACGCCGGCGTAAAAGCCCTGAACCAGCAGCCGGGTTGGGCCGTCGAAGAGCCGGCCGCTCAGGGCGATGTCCCCCAGCAGAAAAGCGATGGCCAATAGGTTCATGGCCCCCCAGCGCCAGCCCAAGCCAAAATAGCGCCGCAAGCCGGCCAGAAAGTCGCGCGGGTCGGTCACCTCGCCGTGCGCCAGCCGATTGCCCACGTAGAACAGGGCCAGCGTGGCCGGCGGCCCGGCCACCACCAGGGCGTTGAGCAGCAGCCAGAGCAGATTAACGACGGCCGTCGTGAAAAGGTCGGCCGCCGTGTCGCGCAAGGCAGCCCGGATGACCCGCCGGGCAGCGCTCATGGGCCGCCTTGCGTGCCTCTAGCCTTTCACCCCGGCGTAGGCGGCGCCTTCGATGTAGTACTTGCTGAACAGGAAGAACAGCACCAACACCGGAATAGCGTTAAACATCGCCCCAACCAGCACCAGGCTGTAGTCCGATCTGTACTGCTGGCGAAAGACGCTCAGGGCCACGTTCAACACCCACATCCGCGGCGCGTCCAGATAGAGCAAGGGCGTCAAGAAGTTGTTCCAGATCGCCTGGAACTGCAAGATGAAGACGGTCAGCAACGCCGGCCGGGCCAGGGGCAGGAGCACATCCTTGTATATCTGGAACTGGCTGGCCCCGTCAATGTGAGCCGCCTCCTCCAGATCGACCGGCACGGCCTTAAAGAACTGGGTCAGCATAAAAATGCTGCCCGCGCTGACCAATCCCGGCAGGATCAGCGACCAGTACGTATTCAGCAGTTGCATCTTGGCCATCAGCACAAAGGCCGGAATCACCGTCACCGCGCCGGGGATCATCAGGGTTGCCAGCATAAAACTGAACACGCCCTCGCGGCCGGGAAAGCGAAGCCGGGCGAAGGCATAGGCGGCCATGGAGCAGAAGACCACCTGGGCCACGGCGATGATCACCGACAAGAAGGCGGTGTTCAACAGCCAGCGTGGAAAGACGCCGCCTTCGCCCAGGTCGGTGTTCCAAACCTTGACCCAGTTTTCCACCAACCACTCTTTCGGCAGCAGCGTCGGCGGATAGGCGATGATCTCGGCCCCGCTCTTGAAGCTGCCCAAGGCGGCCAAGATGAAAGGCGCAATGAGGATCAGCCCTAGCCCGATCATGATCAGATAGCGGACGATCCGCCCTAAAATCAGGCTCACCGGCTTGGCCGGAGCCTCGACGCGAGCCATGTCAGCGGGCAGCGTGCCAGCAGTCATCTCGTCCTCCGATGCCGTCGCCAAGCGGCCGGCCCTTGCCGACGGCTGGCATCAGCAGCGACTAATAAAGCTCCGTGCCCCGCTCCAGGAAGCGGCGCTGGACGAACGTAAACACGAAAATAATCACCCCTAGAATGAAGGCCAGCGCCGCGCCGTAACCCATCTCGATCGGGCCGAGCTTGCCCAGGGCGCGCGTAAAGACCTCGTAGACCGGCGTATTGGTGGTGCCAAGTGGGCCGCCGGCCGTGGCCAGATAGACCTGGTCGAAGATCTGCAGCGTGCCGATCGTGCCCAGCACCAGCACCAGGACGATGATCGGCCGCAGCAGCGGCAGCGTGATCCGCCGGAACCTTTGCCAGCCGCTGGCCCCGTCAATGTCGGCCGCCTCGTAAATGGTCGGGTTGATGTCCTGCAGGGCTGCCAAAAACATGATGGCAAAGGTGGGCACGGTCGTGAAAATGTTCTGGGCCATGATGGCCATCCAGGCGATGCTCGGCCCGCGCAGATACCACTGTTCCGACGAAATTTCCACGCCGAAAGCCCCGGCGATGATCTGGATCAGGCCGCGTGGATCGCCCAACCAGTCCAAGGCCTGCCATTCGACGCCCACTACGCCCAGGACTCTGGCGAAAAGCAGGTTGAGAAAGCCCGTCTTCAGGTAGAGCCAGATGAAAATGGCGGTGATCACCACCGACGAGGTGACGCTGGGGGCGTAGAAAATGGTGCGCCAGAAGCGCCGCAATCGAAGCGGCGCGTTGAGCAGCACGGCCATGCCGATGGCAAGCGCCGTCTGAGTTGGCGTGACGATGGCCGCATACCACAGGACGTTGTGCAGCGACTGTAAGAACGTCTTTTCACCAAAGGCCCGCTTGAAATTGTCCAGGCCAATCCATTCCGGCTCGGTGAAGATGTTGTAGTCGGTGAAGCTGACGTAAAGGGCGAACAAGATCACGCCCAAAGTAAACGTCAGCGTCACCAGCAGGTAGGGGGCCAGGAAGGCGTAGCCGGCGATCAGCTCTCGGCGCCGGTTAGGGTAGGGCCAGGCGCGCCGCACCGTCCGGGCGGCCGCCAGACCCAAGCCCGCTGCGGCCAAGCCGATGACGGCCAAAAAAGGCGCGGCCGTCTTGCCCACCTCCTCGAGATACGGCGCGGCAAAAATGCCATCGCGCACCACGGCCGGATTGGATTTGATCGGCGCGTTTAAGTAGGCAATGCCAACCAGAACGACCACAATCAGCACAAAGGCCCCCGTCGCGGCCAGGTTGCGGCCGAGAAGTGGGGCGTCTTGATGGGCTCGGGCTTGCATGTTACGCCTCCTTCGCTTGTCCAGCAGGATACCATGCCCACCCCCTTCTCCCAAAGCAGGCAAGAAGGGGGTGGGCGATGGGCAGCGGCCCTCAGTCGTTGCCAGGCTGTAAGCTGGACATTGCCAGCCGGCCCGGGCTACTGGGCGGCCGCTTCGTCCAGGGCTGCCTGGGCCTCCTCCTGGGCCTGGGCAAAGGCTTCGTCCACGTCCTGCTCACCCAAGAAGATGCGCTCCAGGGCCTTGCTGACGGCGTCGTTCACCCGGCCGGTGTTCGGCCCCCAGTAAGCGACGCGGGTGTCGGGCAGCAGGCCGCCCTGGGCAATGGCTTTGTCGTTAGGATCGGCCACCAGCTCAACCTGATCGGGGTGGGTGCTGTAAGCGAAGCCGGTCTCGACAATGGCAGCCTGGTTGTCGCGGCCGGTGACGAAGATGGCGAAAGCGGCCGCGGCCGCCGGGAACTCGGTGAAGGCGTTGACGCCGATGGCGTTGGTGAAGATGATGTCGGCCTGCGTCACCTGCCCAGACGGGATGATGACCGCCTTCCACTCCACGTCGCCGTAATCGGTGCGCATGAAGTTGACCATCCAGCCGCCTTCCAGAGTCAGGCCCACCAGCTTCTTGCCAATGGCTTCGCCGCACCAGCCAGCGCCGACGTCGGCCGGACGCAGCAGGCTGCCTTCGTCGAACATGTCAGCCTGAAGCTGGCCCATCTCCTTAACTTCGGCGGTGTCCAGCGTGGCGCTCGTGTAGTCCTCGCTGGCAAACGCGCCGCCGTTGGAGAAGGCAAAGGGCGCAAAGCGGGCCCAATCCGGCCCCTGGCAGTAGCCGCCGAAGTCGGTGTTCTCAGAAATTGCCTGGGCTGCTGCCTGCAGGTCGGCCCACGTCCAGTCGGCCGTCGGCTCTTCAATGCCGGCCGCCTCAATGGCCTCCGGCAGATAGACCAGGCCCAGCGTGCCCCAATCCTTGGGCAAGCCGTAGGTCTGGCCGTCCAGGGTGAAGATTGTCAGCAAGGCCGGAATGAAGTCCTCGCGGCTGACGCCAGCCTCGGCCATGTACTCGTCCAGGGCCAACAGCTGGCCGTTGGACGCGAAGGCGGTCATCAACTGGTCGTCCACGTAGAAGACATCGGGGGCGGTGCCGCCGGCCATCTGGGCCTTGAGCTTCGTCTGGAAGTCCGTCGGGATCGGCTCGTAGTTGACGGTCACGCCCGGGCAGACTTCGTTAAAGCGAGCGATGGAGTCGCGGTAGATCTGCTGCTCGGTCTCGTCGCCCCAGCCGGAGAAGGTGATGGTGGCGCCCTCTTCGACTGCTACGGGACAGTCGCCCTCGGCAACGGGCGGCTCTTCGGCCGGTTCGGTGGCCTCTTCGGCCGGTTCGGTGGCCTCTTCGGCCGGCTCGGTGACGTCCGCGGCCGGTTCAGTGACGGCCGCGGTCGGTTCGGCCGCGCCACCGCCGCCACAGGCAACCAGCAGCAGGCCCGCTGCGGCCAACAACGAAAGTATCAGCAACCTATTCTTGGACATCTTTCTCTCCTCTCTTGAGTTTGCTTGAAGGGGCCTTTACACGGCCCCACGGGTTAATTTGATCAGTCACTTTCGGCCGTTACGCTTCGTTCCTGCTGCCTCACCTCCTTTATCTCCTGGTCTGAGCGGACGTCCACCCATTGCGGCCGGCCGCCATGATAAAAGCGAAAGGCCAGCCGGCGCCAGTGCCTGGGCAGGCGCGGCCGGATGCTGTAGCCGTCACCCTCCAGCCGAAGGCCGGCAAAGCCAAAGGCCAACGCCTGCCACAGGCCGCCGGCCGAGGCGGCGTGAATGCCATCGCTGGCGTTGCCGCGGCTGTCTTGCAAATCGGCCCGCGCTGCGCGCATAAAGTGCGCGTAGGCCTCTTCCGGCCGGCCCATCTCGCAGGCAGCCCAGGCATGGAAGCTCGGCCCCAGCGAAGAGCCGTAGCTGTGGTCGGTGCGCGGCATGTAGGCCTCCCAGTTGGCCTGCCAGGCGCGGCCGTCGTACTGGTCCCGCAGCAGGCACAGCAGCATGATGACGTCGGCCTGCTTGATGACCTGGCTCTGGTTGGCTCCCTCGATGCCCAGGATGACCTGCATGGACTGGCTGCGCCCATCGAAGGCGGCCAGGTCAACGAATCGGCGCTGGAAAAAGTCGTCGAATTGGAGCATCAGCCCGGTAGCCGGGTCGTGATGGATGATGAGGTGGTCAATCACGTCCTGCCAGTGGGCCAGGCACTCCGGCGTCAGGTCGAGTTGGGCCGTCAGCTCGGCCGCCTTGTCCGGCGCTTCCCGCTGCAACCAGGCCAGCGCCTGCTGGGCGGTCTGCAAGTGCCATTGGGCCATGCGATTCGTGTAGACGTTGTTGTCCACATGGTCGTGGTACTCGTCCGGGCCAATCACGTCGCGCAAGGCGTAGCGCTGCGGGCGGGAGGGGTCAGTCGCCTCCTCGCGCTCGGCCCGGTCGGCCCAGAAACGGGCGGTGTCCAGGATGATTTCGGCCCCGTAGTCGCGCATGAAGGCGTCGTCGCCGGTGACTTGCCAGTACTGGTGAATGGCGTAGGCCACGTCGGCCGTGATGTGCAGCTCGATGTCGCCCGTCCAGATGCGCACCAGCCCCTTGCCGCTGAAGTCGGGCAGCCAGGTCGGCGTGACTTCATCGCCGGTGGCGGCGCTTTCCCAGGCAAATTGGGCGCCTCTGAAGCCGTTGGCGGCCGCCTTGCGCCGCGCTCCGGCCAAGGTGTGGTAGCGGTAGAGCAGCAGGTTCCGGGCCAGGTGGGGCAGGACAAAGCTGAAAAAGGGCAGGACAAAAATCTCGGTGTCCCAGAAGACGTGGCCCCGATAGCCAAAGCCGCTCAGAGTCTTGGCCCCAATGCTGACGTGGTCATCGTGCTGCGGACAAGCGGCCAAAAGCTGGAACAGGCTGAAACGGATAGCCTGTTGGGCTTCTTCGTCGCCCTCAATAATGACGTCGGCCGTCTGCCACAGCCGATCCCAGGCGGCCGTGTGTTGGGCCTTCAAGCTGTCGTAAGCCTGGCCCTGCAGCGCCGCCAGCGCCCGATCCACAACGCCGGCCGCGTCGGGCCCTGGGTCACGGCTGGTGGTAAAGGCTGCCAGCTTATCCACTTGGAGCGTCTGGCCTGGCTCCAGGCGCTGCTGCAGGCGCAACTGTGGCTGGCCGGGGCAAATAACGGGGGTCAGGCCGCCTTCGGCCGGGGCAGGCGGCTGGGTCACCACCAGGGCGGCCGCGCCCAATTCCAGGCCGCTATGCCGCGTGCGGCTGTGCAGCCAGACGGTCCCCTGGTCCGGGCTGGCGCCGGGAACGATGCCCTGATCCAGATGCCGCCAATGGAGCAGGTCGTCATTGCTGACGTGCCCGTTAAGGCCCGAGGTGACTTCGAGCTGGCAAGCCTGGTTGACGGCCGTGGCCAGCAGGCGCGTTGCCCCCAGATGCTCGTGACTGTAGGCGATAAAGCGTTCAAAAGTCAGGTCGAGGATGGCCCCGCCAGGCGCCTGCCAGCGCACCTCGCGCTGCAACAGGCCGCGCCGCAGATCCAGGCGCCGCAGGAAATGGAGCGTCCGACCTTCGTCCAGGCGGAAGCGTTGATAGTCCACCGCCAACGACAGCCCAAACCACTCCGGCAAATTCACGAGCTCTGGCCCGACAATCGGGGCCTCGTCGAAGAGGCCGTGGGCCAGACTGACCGGCAAGGCGCCGGGATAGCCCTCCTCGAAAGCGCCCCGGCTGGCGAAATAGCCATTGCCCAGGGTGAAGACCGTTTCAAAGTGGCCCTGGCCGCTCGGCTCGAAAGCGTCCTGGCAGACAACCCAGCCGGCGTCCGGCCGGGCGATAGCCTGCAGCTCGGCCCAGGTGACGCCCAGCAGGGAGTCGCGGCGGGCAACGCCCGCCAAGTCGGCAAAGCGGCCGGCCGGGCCCAGGGCCAGGGCCGGCATCCCGGCCGCCAGCGCGGCTTCGATGCCGGCGGCCGCGTCCTCCACCACCAGGCACTCGCCTGGAGGAAGCTTTAGCTGGGCGGCGGCGAAGCGGAAGAGATCGGGGGCCGGCTTGGGCCGGCCGACCGAGTGGCCATCGGCCAGGGCCGCCAAGCGCCGGCCGATGTCCAGCCGCTCGACCACCTCGCGGGCGTTGCGGCTGGCCGAGGCCAGGGCGTAGGGCACACCGGCCGCATCCAACTCGTCCAGAAGCTCGGCCACGCCCGGCAGCAGGTCGGCCGGCGATACCTGCTTAACCAATTCGGTGTAATAGCGGTTCTTGCGCTCCATCATGGCCTGCACGGCCTTTTCCTCGGCCGGCCGGCCCTGGAGGATGCGCAGCAAGGATTCGCGCCGGGAGACGCCGCGTAGGGCGTCGTTAGCGGCCCGGCTAAAGGGCAGGCCCTCCTCGTCGGCCAGGCGCTGCCAGGCCTGATAATGGTATTCGGCGGTGTCAGTGATGACCCCGTCCAGGTCAAAAACGACTGCTCTAAGCGCCATAATGGTTGGGAATCGCTCGTTCCTAACTCGATGCCCGGACGATTAACTCCGGCTTGAGCAAGACGCACTTTGAGGCAATGGGTTGGCCATGAATTTGTTTGAGCAACAACGCGATCACCTGCTCGCCGACCTGTTTGACCGGCTGGCGCACTGAGGTCAGAGCCGGCTGGATAAATTCGGCCAGGGGCACATCGTCAAAGCCGGTGACGCCCACGTCCCGGCCGGCGACCAGGCCGGCGGCGCTGATCGCCTTCAGGGCCCCGATGGCGACCAGGTCGCTGACGCAGACAGCGGCCGACGGCCGCCGCTCGGCCGGCAGCGCCAGCAACTGGGCCATGCCCTCTGCGCCGGCCTGGGCGCTGTTCTGGCCGCGCCTGATCCAGATCGGGTCGGCCGCCAGGCCAGCCTGGTCCAGCGCCGCCAGATAGCCCTGTTCACGATGCCAGCCACTTTGGGAACCCGCCGGCCAGGTGAGAAAGCCAATGCGCCGGTGACCCCGGCCGATCAGGTGTTCAGTGGCGGCGGCGCTGCCGGCCCGGCCGTCCACATCCACCCAGCAAAAGTCCCACGCTTCATTAGCCCGGCCGAAGGCGCAAAAAGGCGCCTGACGCTCCATCAGAAAGCGGACGCGGGCGTCATTGTGAATGGTGTTGGCGAGGATAAAGCCGGCCACCTGCTGGCGCGCGTAGAGCTGGCCATACGGCCCGGTGTCGTAATAGCCGTCCTCGCCCACGGCAAAGCTGAGGACGTGATAGCCCTGGTGTTCGGCGGCGACGGCTATGCTCAGCAGAAATTCATCCAGGACGGGGTGGTAGGTATTGGCGGTGAAGGCCGGCAGAGCGTGGCCGATGAGATTGCTGGCCTGGGTGCGCAGATTGCGGGCGCTGACGTTGGAACGGTAGTGTAACTCGTTGATGACCTGCCAGATGCGGGCCTCGGTCTCCTCGGCCACCTGCGCCTGGCCGTTGAGAACCTTGGAAACCGTCTGGTAGCTGACGCCGGCCCTGGAGGCGACGTCTTTGAGTGTCGGCCGCATCGCGCTACTCCATCGGAGCGGCCAGGGCCGGCCAGGGTATCCCTGCCGGGCGGCCGCGCCAGCCACTACAGCCAGCAATGCTCAAGGCGAACGTTCGCCCGAACGTTCGCCTCAAGCATAGCATGAAGCGCGAGCGCTTGTCAATCCCTGATGTTGCCGCGCAATGGGGTTACGGCCGGCGGGGCAGGGCGCCTGGCGCCGCGGCGCTTTACGCCTTAATTTACGTCGAGGTCAAGCGCCCGCGGCCGGCCCGTATGGCTGCCGAGTGGGCCATGCTGGGCACGACCGTGCTGGTGTAGTTTCGCGTGGGCCGGCCGACCTTTAGGGCTATCCAGCTGGCAGCCGGGGCCAGGAACAAGAGGAACATTGCCGACATGACGGACCCAAGCGTGAGGCGGTGAGTCTGATTTATGTCTGGCCCTCCTTTTGACGTACAACGACCGATTTGAAGGCGCGCTGCACATGCGGGTACAGCAGCCAGACGACGCCTAGTCCAAAGAGAACCCCCGTTATCAGACGCAGCCAGGAATTGAACGAGCCGAGGGCGTCACCGGCATAAAATGTGGGCGGTAAAGCGTTGTTGGTTAAGGCGGCCAGCCAGGCGTTGCTATCGCGGAAGCCTTGCCCGATGCCAGCGGTGTAGT